>JAFDMD010000004.1 GCA_019306185.1 Deltaproteobacteria bacterium | reverse complement strand
TCCGAGCTATAGCGACAAGATATGATAAATTGAAACGTAATTTCGAGGCTATGCTCGCTTTGGCTCGCGCTTTCCTTTGGCTACCTTTATGAATTGTCAACAGACCCTAATATAAAAGCCAAATATAAATAGTTAATGAAAGCGTTTGAGATGGTATTAATCTCATTTAATGCTTGACCTGCAACCAAAATTATAATAGGAAATCACAAATTAAATAACATTCATTTACCTTGCGAACGGAGGTACCATTGTCATTACAGGCTGAACAAAAAAACGAGAACATTTTGTTGGAGCTGCAAGACATCCACATGCGCTTCGGAAAAGTCAAAGCATTGGCTGGAATTAATCTTAAAATTAAAAAAGGAGAAATACATTCGGTTATAGGACCGAATGGAGCGGGCAAAACCGTAATGATGAACTGCATCAACGGATTATATAAGCCGCAACAAGGAACGGTCTTTTTTCAAAATAAGGATATAACCCCCCTCAAACCCTACGAACGAGCTAGAATCGGCATAGCAAGAACCTTTCAAAAAGTTGAAGTGTTCGGCGGAATGACGGTTTTAGACAATATCAGACTCGGCAGGCATACCCATTATAAATCCGGCATTTTAAACGGCGCTCTTTATTTCGGAAAAGCGGCAAAAGAGGAGATAGAGCATAGAACCTTTATAGAGGAGCAGATTATAGATCTTCTTGAAATAGAGCATATAAGAAATAAGCCCGTAGGAATGCTTCCTTACGGACTTCAAAAAAGAGTGGAGCTTGGCAGAGCGCTGGCTTTGGAGCCGAAACTGCTTATATTGGACGAGCCTTTGGCGGGCCTTAACCTCGAAGAGGTGGAGGACATGGCTCGTTTTATTTTAGACGTAAACGAGGAGAAGCGTTGGAAGGTTACATGTCTGCTTGTAGAGCATGATATGGGGGTTGTAATGGATCTTTCCAATAATATTTTTGTATTGAACTTCGGCAATATGATTATGGACGGAATTCCGGAAGAGGTTCAGAAAAATCCCGAAGTTGTTAAGGCTTATCTTGGCGAAGAGGACTTATATGCAACAAGAAAATAATAGTATAAAAATAACAAAGGATTTAACGATTCCGAAACTCTTTTTAATGCAGGCGGAAAAATACGGCGAAAAAGTTGCAATGCGCGAAAAGGAATTCGGAATATGGAAGCCTATTACATGGAGCGAGTATCTTCGACAGGTTAAGAATATTGCTTTGGGTCTTATAAGTCTCGGGCTTAAAGAGGAAGATAAAGTTTCTATGATCGGAGACAACAGACCCGAAGGGCTTATGGCGGAAGTCGGGGCTATATGCGCGGGCGGAACCGCAGTGTGGCTTTTTCGGGATTCTCTTAACGACGAGGTTAAATATATAGTCGATCATTCGGACACCAGATTTTTAATAGCCGAAACTCAGGAAGAGGTTGATAAAGCGATTCTGATTCTTAAAGAATGCCCCAAGTTAAAAAAGATTATATGGGACGACCCTAAGGGGATGCGAAATTATGATCAGGATTACCTTATAAGCCTTGAAGAGGTAAAAAAACTCGGAGAAAAATTAGATAAAGAAAAACCGAATTTTTTTAAGGAGCTTGTATCAAAAGGAAACGGCGAGGACGCCCCTTTTCTTTTTTATACCTCCGGCACTACTTCCCTTCCTAAAGGAGCGCTTTTAACCCATTATAATATGTTGACAATGGGCGCAAATCTTATGTCTATCGACCCTTGCTATGAAAATGACGATTATGTTTCCTTTTTGCCTTTTGCCTGGATCGGCGAGCAAATGATGTCGATTTCTTGCGGAATGTTGCGCGGATTTACAATCAATTTTCCGGAAGAGCCGGATACAATAAGCGAAAATATAAGAGAGATAGGACCTCATGTTATGTTTGCTCCTCCGAGAATGTACGAGCAGATGACCAGAGAGGTTCAGGTAAAATATCTTGACGCTTCTTGGACTAAAAGAAAATTTTACGAATTTTCCAATAAAATCGGCTACAAAGTTGCAAGCTTAAAATTCGATAAAAAACCTGTTCCTTGGCATATGGCGCTTCTTGATAAAATCGGATACGTTACGGTTCAAAAAAAATTAAAAGATAATCTGGGGCTTTCAAACATAAGAAACGCCTATACCGGCGGCGCAGCGATGGGACCCGATCATTTTAAATTTTTTCATGCTCTCGGCGTAAATTTAAAACAGATATACGGTCAAACCGAAGTGTCCGGCATATCTTCGGTTCATAGAAACGGAGATATTAAATTTGACACCGTAGGAATACCGCTTCCGGGAACCGAAATAAAAATAGCCGAAGACGGAGAAATATTGACAAAAAGCCCTTCCGTATTTGCAGGATATTATAAAAATCCGGAAGCGACCGAAAAAACGGTTAAAGACGGATGGCTCCATTCGGACGATAAAGGCTTTACGGACGACGACGGGCATCTTGTGGTTTTTGACAGAACAAAGGATGTTTTTATTTTAAAAGACGGAAGCCCTTTTGCTCCTCAATACCTTGAAACTCGTCTTAAATTTAGCCCTTACGTGCAGGACGCTTGGGTTATAGGAGATCAAAAAGATTATATAACCGCGGTAGTATGTATAGATTACTCGGTAGTGGGAAAATGGGCGGATGAAAAAAAGCTGGCATATACAAGTTATCAGGAATTATCCCAAAAATCGGAAGTTTACGATTTAATTAAACAACAGATAGACATCGCAAACAAAGACTTGCCGGACCCGGCTAAAGTTATAAAATTTATAAACCTATATAAAGAATTCGACGCGGACGACGACGAGCTTACAAGAACCCGCAAATTAAGAAGAGTTTTTGTAACCAAAAGATATGAGACTATTATACAGGCTTTATATTCGGATGTGGACGAAGTTCATATAGACACTACAATAAAATATGAAGACGGACGCGAAAGTAATATTAATATAGACCTTTGCATATGCCAATGCGAAGCATGCAAATAAAAAAACGGGTTAGGTTTAAAAATATTTAATAAAAAAATTATTAAACTCCATTAATAACAAAGCGGTTAAATATAAGCATAACGCAGAAAGCCGGCGAACCGCTTCCTTATCCGGCAAACTTTAAACAGAGGAAAACAGCATGGAACTTTTTTTGATGACTATTGTTACAGGCATAATGGTGGGAGGCATTTACGCTCTTGTAGCTCTCGGCTGGGTGCTTATATATAAATGCTCCGGCGTATTAAATCTTGCAATGGGCGAGATGACTCTTATCGGCGCTTATATCTCGATAACTTTCCATTCTATGGGCGTTCCTTTTCTTCTCGCATTATTGTTATCTTTAATAATAGGATTGATATTAGGAATACTTACGGAAAGAATATTTTTAGACAAACTTATAGGCGAGCCCGTGCTTTCCGTAATTATGGTAACCGTAGGACTTTCCTTCTTTTTTAAAGGAAGCCTCGAATTGATATGGGGAACCGACACAAGAGTATTTTCGCCGCCTGTGTTTCCGCTGGAACCTATTCATATAGGACCCATAATAATAGGGCAGGCTTACTTATGGAGTTTTATAGCCGCGATTGTGCTGCTTATAGCATTTGTATGCTTTTTTAAATATACAAGATGGGGTCTTGCAATGCAGGCTACGGCAGATGATGAAATGGCTGCTTTGTCGCTCGGCATAAGCGCCCGTTTTGTTTATGCGGCGGCTTGGTCCATAGCTTTTATATCCGCGGGAGTGGGCGGAACCCTTTTGGGAAATATCAATGGACTTAACATATCGGTTGCGCATCTCGGGCTTCTTGTGCTTCCGGTTGTTGTTTTGGGAGGACTCAACTCCGTTCCGGGAGCAATAGTCGGCGGCATTATAATAGGAATACTGCAAAATTTTTGCGGCGCTTACCTTGATCAATATTTTCCCGGAGGGGTAAAAGAGATTGCTCCGTTTGCATTTATGGCGATATTTTTACTCTTTAAGCCTTACGGGTTATGGGGCTGGGAACGTATAGAACGAGTATAGTAAAAAATTAGGAGAAATATTTTATGTCAACTACTTTTCTTCCTTGCGGAATATACCATCAGGAATATGCCAAAGAGCATGCTTGGTGGCAGACCCCTTTTATAAAAGGGAAAATGATACTGCTTCTTATAATTCTTTTTTTTGTAGTGCCTTTTTTTGCCGATTCCTACGGATTAAGTCTTTGTAATCAAATAGGATATACCATACTCGGCGCCATAGGAGTTCAGCTTCTTATAGGTTTTTGCGGACAAATAACATTAGGGCACGCCGCATTTCTTGCTGTAGGCGCATATACAAGCGCGCTTTTAATATTAGAATTTCCTTGGCCCGCTTTTATGATAGACTGGGGTCTTGCGTATCCGGTCAGCATAATCGCGGCGGCTTTTATGGCAGGCATATGGAGCGTAGCCTTCGGACTTCCTTCCGCAAGAGTAAAAGGCTTTTATTTAATTCTTACTACAATGGCGGCGCAGTTTATAATAGTAGATTTTATAATAACTCAGTATGTAAGCCGAATTGGCGGACGCGGACAAGCATTTGCAATACCGCCGGAAACAATCAAAATAGGTCCCGTAATCATAGACAGCGATCTTAAAGTATATTTTATGATGCTTTTTTTCGTTATAGTATGCACGGCGGTTTTGGCTAATCTTGTGCGCTCCAAAGTAGGAAGAGCTTGGATTGCCATTCGAGATAATGATATTTCCGCAGACGTTATGGGTATAAACGTAATAAAATATAAATTAACGGCATTCTTTGTAGCCGGTTTTATCGGAGGCATAGCGGGCGCCTGTTGGATAAGCAACCTTGCGGCTATAAGCCCTGAGCACTTTCCATGGAGCTGGTCTTTATGGCTCGTAGGCGTTATTTTAATCGGAGGCGTCGGCTCTATTCACGGCACCGTATTCGGTGCTATATTTATGGTTTTGGTAATGGAGGGATTACAACTTTTGGTAATTCCACTTGCAGATATATATCCGAAACTGCTCATGGACTTTCTTTTTATAAAAGAGGCGGCGTTTGGTCTTGCAATCTGTATGTTTATGATATTCCAGCCTTACGGGCTTTCTTACAGATGGCAGCAGCTTAAAAATTATTTTAATTTATGGCCGTTTTCTTATTAATTTTTTAATTTCCATATTAAAAGGAGGGGTTATGTTAAAGACAAAATGGCAAAAGTTTTTTATTTTAATTATTTCGGTTACTTTTATATTCGGCTTATCTCCCGCATTTGGCGGAGATAAAATCAATATAGGCGCGCTTAACGACATGACCGGAGCGACTTCGGACGTAGGCAAAGATTACGCTCTCGGCGTAGCCGAAGCTATACATTACGTAAACGATAACGGAGGCATAAACGGGAAAAAGGTAAAATTGTATCAATTCGATTACGGGTACAGAATCCCGGAAGCGCTTACAAAATATAAACTTTTTAAAAGATTAGACTGTAAAGCAATACTCGGATGGGGAACAGGAGACACGGAAGCTTTATCTCCCACTGTTACAAGGGATAAAATGCCGTTTGTTTCGGCTTCATATTCGGGACATCTTGCAAGCGCGGATAAAACGCCTTATAACCTATTTTCAGGAACCGACTATTCCTCGAATGCAAGGGCGACTCTTACCGCATGGTTTGATACAAAATGGAAAAAACATCCGGATTTCGGAAAAAGAAAACCTAGATTAACATGCGCTTACATGTCCTCTAGCCCGTATTGCAGCGCTCCTATAAAAGCGATAAAAGATCAGGCGAAAATACTCGGCTTTGAAATAGGCGACGATCAGGACGTTTCCTTATTTGCCATAGATACCAAAAGTCAGATTCTTTCTATGAAAAAGTTTAAACCGGATGTCATTTGGCATGGCAATACCACAATGAGCGTTGCGGCTACCATAAAAGACGCTTATGCAATGGAACTTAAAGTTACGCATCTTATAAACGTATGGGGCTTAGATAAAAACCTTATAAAACTTGCGGGCGCTTCTGCAAACGGGATAATGGGCGCTACGGTATGCGCATTTATAGGCGAAGAAAATACGCCTTTAATGGATAAAGTTGTGGAATATGCACAAAAATATAATCCGGGCATACCTATTGAAAAACGTCTTATAAGAACCGTTCAGGCTTGGGGAAATGTTATGGTTTTATGGGAAGCTATGAAACGAGCCGATAAAGCGGGCGATTTAAGCGGAGAAAGCATTCTTAAAAACGGTTTTGAAACTCTCGAAAATTTTGATCTGGGACTTGGCATATCTCCGGTAACATATACTGCAACCGACCACAGACCGGGCAAAACCATTACGGTTTATGAAATAAACGACGGAAAATTTCAGCTTGTTCAAAAAGTTAATCTTGCGGAACGTTGGTCCGATAAATGGAATTCTTGGTTAGGCTGGTAATATTTTTTAAAACAGGTTTTAAAATACGGAGGCATAACGGCTTTGTCTGACACAGAAATGATCTTAAAAATCAATAATATAGAGGTCAAGTATCATGAGGTAATACTTGTGATAAAAGGCGTATCCATCGAAGTTCCAAAAGGGAAAATCGTAGCCCTTTTAGGCGCCAACGGAGCGGGAAAAAGCACTACACTAAAAGCGGTATCAGGACTCTTAACTCCGGACAACGGTAAAGTTACCGACGGTTCCATACAGTTTATGGGCGAAAGAATAGATAAAATACCAGCGGAAAAAATAGCTAAAAAAGGAATTGTGCAAGTAATAGAAGGAAGAAGAGTATTCGAGCATCTTACGGTGGAACAGAATCTAAAAGTGGGGGCGCATCTTCGCAAAACAAGCGGCAGAACCGTTAAAGAAGGTTTGGAACTTGTTTATAACTACTTTCCGCGTCTTAAGATAAAACGGAACGAAATTGCCGGATTTATCAGCGGCGGGGAGCAGCAAATGACTGTTGTAGGCAGAGCTTTGATGACCGAACCGGAGCTTATCCTATTAGACGAGCCTTCTATGGGGCTTGCTCCGCTTTTAATACGGGAAATCTTTAACATTATAATCCGTCTCAATAAAGAGCAAGGAATTTCGATACTTCTTGTTGAACAGAATGCTAAGCTTGCCCTTAATGTAGCCCCTTACGCTTATATAATGGAAAACGGACGTATAGTTATGGATGACGAATCCGAAAAACTGCTTGAAAATCCGGATATCAAAGATTTTTATCTTGGCATGGGAGGAACAGGCAGAAAAAGCTTCAGAGAAGTTAAGCATTACAGAAGAAGAAAACGATGGCTTTCTTAGTTTCCAAAGAAAAAAGCCTTCTTTTACTTGATTTCTTCGTTGGATAAAAATTTTAATCCTCGAAATATTATATATATTCCTGCGGTTAAAATTTTTATCCGCCTTGAACTCAAGTAAAATAAAATTCGTTTCCTTGGAAACTGCAAAAAAATAAATATTATAAAATAATGATAAAATTTAGTCCGATAACAAAGCGGTTTGTTAGCTCGCAAGACGCAAAATAAAATTAATAACACAACTCGGGCAAACCGTAAAGTTGGGCGGCTGAAGTTACTATGAGGGGATAGAATGTATAAAAAAAGTAAAATATTAGCGTTAACGGCAATAATTTTTGCCGCCTTTTTTATTGCGTCATGCGTTGCAACCGACGTTAAAATAAATATTGCGCCTACCGAAGCAAACTTTCAGGCGCCCGTGGTTACATTAGATTATGTTGACGTAGCCCATTATTGGGGATGGTGGTATTTTTCCAAAAAAGTAAAACCTACTATGGGAACGCAAGGAGACTACGGAGCGCCTCTTGATCTGGCGTTTATCTTTAACGTGAAAAACCCGAATCCCTATCCGGTACAAATGGACAGCATAAAATTTACCGTAGGATTTGAGGATTTTGATCTTAATACCGTAGAAAACAAAGAGACCCAATGGATACCGGCGGGAAAAACCAATCAGGTTCGAGTCCATGCAATGTTTGACGGCAGACAGTCTCTTTTAAGCCTGCTTGTTACCGGCGGATTTAAACTTCAGAAAAAAGGATTGGGAACAGGCGCAGGCGCCGCTTTAAAACAGCTTGGGCAATGGTGGGAGACAATACCCGGATTTGAATTCCCCGTAAAGGTAAAACAGGGCGCGGCAATATTTTCTACCGAAGAAGGCATAATCAAAGTTACGGCTTTTGAAAATGTTTTTCCTTAATACCGTTTAACCTATAATCTTGTAAGTATGATAAAGGCGTAAAAACAGATTTTATATTTGTTTTTGCGCCTTTTTGGCTTTAATTAGCCGATACTGAAAAAGTTTAGTAGATAATGTTTGTAAGGAATTAATATTTATCTTAATATCTTCTTGCAAATATTAAGAGGAAACGCCCATATATAATCATAAGCAATAATCATTAAATTCATACAAAAGGTTAAAGGATAAAGGCAGAAGTCAATAATAAAGGGATTTCTCCCTTCGGTTCGAAATGACAGGGGAAATTTAACATAAGTTATTTTTGCTTGTCATTTCGACGAGCAAAGCGAGGAGAAATCCCTTAATAAAAAGCGAAGAAGTAATACCAAAGCTATAAATGACGGGAAGTTTTTTTTGTCTGTTATTTTAACATAAGTTATTTTTGCTTGTCATTTCGAACGAGCGAAGCGAGGAGAAATCCCTTAATTAAATTGATAATCAAAAATAAAAAAACGGCTATATAATTAATTTAATCGGCTTAATCATAGTTTAACATGGTTTAAGACTATGAATATAGGCTTGGAAAAGTATAAATAAGAGAGATTATGAATATTTTTAAAAATTTTTTTAAAATCGTCAATTTTCAAACCGTTATAGTTACAATTCTATCCGTAATCGGAACGTTTATATGCATCAAAAAAGAATGGTATGCGGATCTTCCTTCCGGGCTTATAGGAATTGCAATTATATTTCCGATAGTATTTTCAATTAACGCCGCCTACAAAAGAAGAGAAGAGGGGTTAAAATATTTTTCTTCCCTTAAAGCTTCGGCAATAGCGTTCTATTACGCTAACAGAGATTGGATAACCGTAGAAAATTCCGGACTTCAAGAAGAGGCTAATCTGCTTATACAAAAACTTTTTAAGGTTATAAAAGAGTATTTTACGGCGCATCCGAAAAATGAGGATGAAAAAAAATTTTACGCGGTATATGATATGTTTTCCGAATTCTCCTTATTTAACGAAAAATTAAGAGCCGCGGGGGTTTCCAACAGCGAAATATCTCGGCTTAATCAGTACTTGCGAGCTATGATTATAGATTTTGAAAAAATGAGAAACATTTTTTTATATAAAACTCCAATATCGCTTCGGGCTTACAGTCAAGTTTTTCTTAACCTATTTCCGATATTATACGCTCCCTACTTTGCCGAAATCGGCAGAACATCCTTTACAATAATAGGATACATAGTGGCTATAATATACAGCGTAGTTTTGGTTAGCTTGGATAATATTCAGGAAGATATGGAAAACCCGTACGATCAAATAGGAGAAGACGATATTCATTTGGATATAGTTGACGAATATAAACAGGTTTTTGAAACAAAATAACTTTTATTATATAAAATTGGCATGTTAAATAGTCGATGCTGAAAAAGTATAATACATATTATAATTATTATAAATTCTAATAATTATAAGGTAATATATTTGTAAGGAATTAATATTTATTTTAATATCTTCTTGCCAATATTAAAATAAAATTTCCATCATTAAAAAAAAGTTTTTAATCGCAAAAAGATATGTACAAAGGATAAGATTAGAAGGCAATAATAAAGGGATTTCTCCCTTCGGTCGAAATGACAGGTCAAGATTACTTTCTGTTATTTTAACATAAGTTATTTTTGCTTGTCATTTCGACGAGCAAAGCGAGGAGAAATCCCTTATGCTTAAAATGCAGGTTTTTAGCATTGACTAATTATAATTTAAAATAGGCAGAAGGAAATTATGAAAATATACGATTTTACGATATACAATCTTATGGAAAGGAACGCTTTTATCCATGCAAATAAAAGCGCATGGATCGAAGCCGAAACAGATAAAAAAATTACCTTTGCCGAATACAAGCAAAAATCAACCGTATTAGCGGCGGAGCTAAAAAAAGCCGGACTTAAAAAAGGGGATAGAATAGGAATTATCGGCAAAAACAGTCTTGAATTTTTTCTGCTTTACGGAGCTGCCGCGGCTTTGGGAGCGATTATTTTGCCGGTTAACTGGAGGCTATCCGCAAATGAAATATGTTTTAATTTTACGGACTGCGAGCCAAAATTTATTTTTGCAGATAACGAATATCATGGCTTAATAGATTCCATTAAAGATAAACTTAGCTTTGTAAAAGAGTATTTTTCTTTAAACGAAGCATCCGTAGGCTACCCGTCCATAGAAGAATTATTAAAGAATATTAATGCGGATTTTACTCCGGAAGATATTGCAGGCGAGGACGGCTTTCTTATAATTCATACCGCGGCGATTCACGGCAGACCAAGAGGCGCGCTTTTAACCCATAGCAACATATTGGCGGGCAACTTAAATTATACTTCGGTATTGCATTTAACGTCTGCGGACGTTCATTTAAATTTTTTGCCTTTGTTTCATATAGGCGGTTTGTCAATGGCTTACGCGGCTTTTCATGCAGGCGCCGCAAATATAAACATGGCAAAGTTTAACGCGGATAAAGCGGTTGATATTATAGAAAAAAATAAGGTCTCATTTGCTTTTGATTTTTCTCCCATACTATCTTCCGTAATAGAGGCGGCAAAAAAATCGAATAAGGATATAACCTCTTTAAAGGCGGTAGCCGGACTTGACTCGCCGGAAACAATCGAAGAATATCAAAAATTAACCGGAGGTTCTTTTTATTCCCTTTACGGACAAACCGAAACATCATGCCTTGCGACATTCGGCAAGTATGACGAAAAACCCGGCGCCGCCGGAAAAATGGTTCCTCTTGCCGAGGTTAAAATAGTTGACGATCAGGATAATATTCTCGGAATAAATCAGGTAGGGGAAATAACGGTAAAAGGTCCCGTAGTATTTAAAGGATACTGGAACCTGCCGGAAGATAATGAATTTATCTTTAGGGCGGGAATGCACCATACCGGAGATACGGGACGTTTTGACGAAGAAGGCTTTCTATGGTATGCGGGCAGAAAAGCGGAAAAGGAGCTTATTAAACCCGGAGGCGAAAACGTATATCCGGCGGAAGTGGAAAAGGTTATTCTACAACATCCCAACGTAGAAAAAACGGTAGTATTCGGAGTTCCGGATCCAAAATGGAAAGAAGGCGTCAAGGCGGTATGCACGCTTAAAGAAGGAAGAAGCCTTGATAAAGAGGAACTTATAAAATTTGTAGGCGAACGTATAGCGAGCTATAAAAAACCTCAGTATGTGGAATTTATAAACGATATGCCGCTTAATAAAGACGAATCGCCGGACAGAGAAAAGGTAAAAAAAATATATGGTTAAAACAGAAATATCACTTTTTTTAAAAAATGCTCCGGGGAAGCTTGCAAATTTAACAAGGCTTATAGGCGAAGCGGATATAAATATAGAAGCTATGACAATCCAAGACGCTTCAAGCTACGTTCAAGAGCTATTTAAAGCAAGAGGCAAATCTTTGCAAAGAATCGCCTCTGTTGCAAGCTATAATTCAATGAGAAAAGATTCCGCTCATTTTGCTCTTATAAGAATTATTGTAAATAATACAGATAAAGCCGTAGAACTGCTTGCCAAACAGGATTATCTGTTTGACCTTAAAACCGTAATAACCATAGAGTTAGACAACAAACCCGGCGAGCTTGCAAAAATAGCGACAAAATTCGGAGATGCAAAAATCAATATCAATTATGTTTATGGCTCCGCAGCCGGACAAGACGCAAAATGGCTCTTTGTATTTTCTACGGACGATGTTGAAGAGGCGGCGAGAATTATATTTTAACGCCATAAAAATAGAAAATAAGGGCGCGTAAAATTTTTGTTTTACAAATGCGCCCTTTTACTTTGCCTCTACTCATCTGCTAAATTTTAGGGAAATAAAAACACATGACGGATCATCTTGGTAGATTTATTGACAAACTTATTCCTTATAAATCTCTTTTTAAGTTTGACGGCGAAACCATCACCCTTTTTTGTATCTTTTTGCGTTTATTTGCTCATAAAACAGAGAGGGTTGAAAAAAATTTCGGAAAACTCCATTGCAAAAGATAAAAAATTTAAAATAATTTGGGAAAATTACAATAAAACTTTTTTTGATTTTAATGGAGAACAAAAAACAGACTGCTATTCTTACGATTTTTTCAACGAAAAAAGTTTGCTCGCAAGCAAAATAAACCTTAAACTGCTTTCCGCAATTCCAAGCTTGCTTGTCGGAATAGGTATTTTAGGAACATTTTGCGGATTAACTTTTGGAATTACCGATTTTAACACGACAACAACCGAAGATATTAAAAACAGCATTGAAACCCTGTTTTCCGGAATGGGAACCGCTTTTGTATCTTCGATCTATGGCATGGCTGCTTCTTTGCTTTTTACCTTAATTGAAAAAACCAAAATAAACTCTTTGCGTAAATCTATCTATGAATTCTACGAAGGATTGGATGAAAAATATAAAATTTCCAGCGAAGATAAACTCAATATCGAATTGGAAAAGCAGAAAAAAATTATTTCCGATTATTTTATATTTACCGACGAAAATAATAATAGAGTAAATCCTGCAAATATTTTTCGAGATATTTATAATGAATCGGTAAAACAATCAAAAGCAATGCAGGCATTTTCAAGCGATCTTGCGGAAAAAATAGAAGCCGGTTTTAATGCTATTTTAAGCGACCAGATTCAAAAAGGGGTAATACCGGAGCTACAATCGCTTAAAAGCGAGATTAAGAATCTCGGTAAAAAGCTTAAAGACCCGGCTACCGAAATGACTCAAAATATTGTAAAAGATCTTGAATTGGCTTTAGATAAAATGATTAACGAATTCAAAACCTCGCTATCCGGATCCACACAATCGGAACTTGAAAAACTTGCCGTAATATTAGGGGAAGCAGGCGGCGCTCTTACAAGTTTTCCAGATAATCTTTTTAAAATGACCGAAAACCTGAATGAAAATTTTAAAAATTTACAAGGAACAGTTCAAGATATTGCCAAACAAACCCTTGCCCAATCTAATGAATCTACAGAACAGATGAAAGATCAGGTTGAACGGATGACCGAAACTTTTAAAAACAGAGTCGGCGAATTGCAAATAGGGCAGGAGGTTTTAATAACAAAGCAATCCGAAAATATGCAGGTTTCGGACAAGTTATTGAGCGCTTTTAATATAAGCATTGAAAAAATGAACGGCTTATCAACAAATGTAACGGAAACAATTTCAAAATTCGGCAAAGTTCAAGACGGGTTTAATTCAACGGCGGAACAACTGAAATTAATTTCCGACAATATAAATAATTCGTCCGAGACTTTTAAAAACTCCTTTGATGATTTTAAAACCGCCCAGATGCAGTTTTTCGATAACAACTCAAAAACAATCAAAGAGATACAAGAATCGCTTTTGAGTTCAAAAGAGGTTTCCGCAGATTATGTCGAAAAATTCGGAATAATTGAAAAAGGATTAGAATCAATTTTTAATCAGATCAAAACAGGATTATCCGATTATACGAACACAATTGATGAAAGCGTTAAAAAGTTTTTAGATAACTATACAGACGAGCTTAAAAAATCAGCCGATGCGCTTGCGGGAGCAATAGATAAACAGGAAGATATTTTAGAAGGGCTAACCGAGCAATTAGACAAGTTTAATGAAAGAAAAATTAAATCTTAAATGAGAAACGAGTATATTGAAATAGGAGATACGGAAAATCCTTTTGCCCTTTCAATCGGCGATTTAATGGCGGCTTTGCTATTTATTTTTATACTGCTTTTGGCGTCCGCTCTTTTAAGATTACAGGACGAATTTGAAAATAAATCGCAGATTGCAGAACAATATACGGCAATTAAAGATAATCTTTATAAAGAGCTGTTGATTGAATTTAAAGATGATTTGATAAAATGGAATGCGGAAATTGATCGGGAAAAAATAGCAATTAGGTTTAAAGAGCCGGACGTTCTTTTTGAAACGGGAAAATATGAATTAAAAGAGGCTTTTAAAATAATTTTACAAAATTTTTTTCCGCGTTATGTAAAGGTTTTGGCAAGGCGAGGGTTTAAGGAAAATATTGAAGAGATAAGAATAGAAGGGCATACGGATAATATAGGAGGTTATTATTATAACATGGAGTTATCTCAAAACAGAACTCGAAGCGTTTTGAATTTTGTTTTGGAAAACACTAAAATAAACGGCGAAACCAAATTTTGGGTTCAAGAAAATTTAACTGCAAACGGTCTTTCATACAGCAAGCCTATTGCGGATAATAATTACAGCCGCGGAAGAGACTTAAACCGAAGAGTTGAATTTAGAATCCGCACAAACGCCGAAAAACAGATTGATAAAATTTTAGAATTCAGCCAAAAAAAATAGTGAAAACAGCATCCGAAATATTAAACTTTAAATTTTCGCCCGGCGATATGAAGCCGAACGCAAATAATACCTTAAAGCGTATAAATCGGTATGAAAGCAGAATGGATAACCTTAAAAACATAACGCGTAAGTTCGGCGTAAGTCTATTTGAATTTAAGGGTAAAAATTCAATTCCGGAGGTTTTTAGAAAATTTAAAAATAGTTTAAAATCCGGCAATTTTTCTTTGGATAATTTTGACAAAAGAGAAATAAGAACTCTTACCTATTCTCTTGATTATTCCGAAAACCGTATTGCTTCAATATATGGCAGCCCGGACGAACTTGATTTGGTTATTGAAATTTTTGAGAAAAATTGGCGGGATTCTTATTTTTACGGATTAATCGTTTGTTATCTTAAAAATTGGGAAAAAAAGGATAAAGACAGACTCGGAAATTTTATATTTAAAAGGTTAAAACTATACAAAGGCGGAAGAAAAACCTTAAAATCTTTACAATCAAACCTGAAATTTTTTGACTATGAAAAAGGAGATTTGGAACTCTGTGATACATTAGCTTTAAAAAATAAATCAATTAAAGAAGCCGCACAATATTTAGAACTTCCGGATAACTGGTTTAATTACACTTATTTTTCCAAAGTAATTTTAAGCTACTATGAAAAACAAAAGAATAAGCTTCCCCTTTTTATAGAAGATTTAAATGAGGCTTTAAAAAAGCATAACCAATCTGAAACCTATAAACAAGTTGTAAGTAAATTAATAATTCAAGCGGACGAGCAATTTGCAGACTTGCAGGAACAAGTAAAAAGCATGGCGTTTGAATTTGTGGGCGACCCTGCAATTGCAAGCAACTGGGCGGCTTTTAAAGGCGCAAGCGAAAAGGAAAAAGCAGATATAAAAAAAGCGAAAGAGATTTTAAACGGATGGATTACCAAACAATTTATAACCGTATTTTTTGAAAAATATATTAACGACGACAGAAGAAAAAATTTTTGGTTGGAATTATCCCCGCGTATTACCGCATTTAAAGTATTCGGACCTTTAAATATTAAAAATAGGTTGAAACAGGATAAAAGAATTGCCGAATTTGTAGATAGCCGTTTTAGCGTAACTTCCGGCAAAAAACAGGTATCCGCTTTTTTTATGCATGTTAATAATTATAAATTTATTGAATTCAGCGATCCCGGGTATGCTTTTTATGCTTATAAACAAAATTCTATAAACTCGCCTTCTATGGATAGAAATTATCATAATGTAGAGTCGTTAAGAGATGGCAGCCTACCTATGTTGGTTCGTAGAAGCGGTTATCACTTATATGATTATTCGGACGAAGGGCGTTTATCCCATAGCGATGGAGTTATGGAGTGGGAACGGGTATTTTTAGGTTGGATGAAAAACAGGGTTGGCATAAATGTTTAAGTGGGATTATACAAATATTTTTTTATTTTTTATTATTGACGAAACCGAAAAGAGAATTCCGGTTTTGGAATGGAATAAGTTTGAAAACGAAAACTTATCTCAGATTTCAATTCTTAACGAACTTGCCGATAATGGCTTTGCGGAAATAAAAACGGATAGATACGAAGCTGAAGCTGCGGAAATTTTAAAACTTACCGATATTGAAAAAAGAATTTTATCTTTGCCGGATCAATATCCGTATGAAATCTATATAGAATCTGACGGGCAGTTAAATCAGTCCGATTTTAAATTCAAATACGGATTTTATGATTTTACGCCTAATGGAAACCGTTTTAATGCGCGACTCAACGGACCCATTATAGATATTGAAAAACGCCGTTATATGCTTTCCGAAAATCAATTTTTGGTTTGTAAAGCGCTTGAAGAATTTAATTTGCTGCCAAAAAACAAAAGAACTTCTATTAATAATTTAAAACGATTTGCAGATATAAAATCTTTTTCAAAAAAAGCGGCGGCTATTTTGGACGGCTACTTAGAGGGCGAAAATGTTTACCGCCCGGATAAGATAAAAATAGACCTTACATTTAAAGACGGAACTCTTGAAATTATTCCGGATATTGATATTGAAAATAAAACCCGATTTGTTAAGTCTTTTGATATTTTCCCAAAAATAAAAGCGGTTTATAATATACAAGATAACAAGGGCAACAGAACAAGAATTGTTATTGACGAAAAACAGAAAAAAGGGCTCGAAAGAATAAAAGCCAAAAGAAGAATTGATAGCAAAGACGAGATAGATGAAATAGTTGAACGCCCCGAAAAATTTTTTGATAATGAAACGCTTGATCTTTCCGTTTTTTACAGCGAGCGAGTAAAAGAGATTGGGATTTACAAACCAAAATTTTACTCCTTTATTTGTCCTTACAAATCCGAATGGATTCCCGGAATTGTAATTAAAGATAGGCTTGACGGCGAAAAAAGAATTAATTTTAAAACCTCTATCGAACTTAAAGAGTTTGAGGCGGAAAAAGAAGCCGCTATCAAAAGCGAAAAAGAATTTTTTGAATGGAAAGGAGTGGAGATATTTATTGACGACGCGGAAAAATTTATTCCAATCGCTAAAAAACAGCTTGAAAACCCTAAAGAACCTATTAGTAAAAAAGAGGATAAGGTTTTAATAATTAAAGAGAACGTCGATTTTTTGGAATATGTTGAAAATTGGAATCTACCTGAAATAAGCGAATTCGGTTTTTCGCCGGTTAAAAATCTTTATCAAAACATAGTATTAAAAGAGCATCAGGTTAAAGGAATTGCATGGCTGCAAACTCTGCAACAAAAAAATTTAAGCGGATGCTTGCTTGCAGACGATATGGGATTAGGCAAAACCTTACAGCTCCTTTATTTTATCGAATGGCATGCCAATGTCAGTCAAAATTTAAAACCTTATCTGATTGTAGCTCCGGTAACTCTGCTTGAGAATTGGGAAAACGAATATAAAAAGTTTTTTTCGCCGCAAAGCCTTTCTTTAACTCGGCTTTATGGAAAAAGCGGGCTGAGTAAAAAAACCAACAAAAAAGATATTGAAAGCCTGCAAAAAAAACATATTATTTTAACAAATTACGAAACTTTGAGGAATTATCAATTAAATTTGGGCGCCATAGATTATGCTGTTGTCGCTTTAGACGAAGCGCAAAAGATTAAAACTCCCGGAACCTTAATTACCGGAGTTTGTAAGGCGTTAAAAGCCGATTTTAAGGTTGCAATGACAGGAACGCCGGTTGAAAATACGCTTGTTGATCTTTGGTGTATTATGGATTTTTCAGTTCCGGGGCTTTTAGGAAGCGGAAAAGATTTTGTCAAAGAGTTTCAGCATCCTTTAAAGAAAAAAGAGACGGATATTAAAGAACTCGGAGAAAAAGTTCGCGGCAGAATAGGAAATTTTATTATGCGCAGATTAAAACTTGATGTTGCGAAAGATTTGCCGAAAAAATTCGATAATGAAAATTCAAAAATCAAAAGACAGATGCCTAAAAAACAACTCGAAAGATATAAGAATGAAATTGATCTGGCAAAAAGTAATAATTCGAGCGGGGCTAATACTTTAAAAATGCTTTGGGCAATTAGAGACATTTCCGATCATCCGTTTCTACCGGATAGTCAAATTTATAATTTCAAATCCGAAGAGCTTGTAGCTACTTCCGCTAAACTGCAAATATTAGTTGATCTTTTGAAAAATATTGAAGAAAAAAAGGATAAGGTAATAGTATTTGCCGATAGAAAACAGACACAAAGGATGCTGCAAAAAGTAATATCCGATTATTTTAAAATTTATTCCAGCATCATAAACGGAGATACCCCTGCAACTAAAAAAAATAAGAAAAATTCAAAGTTAAGCAGACAGCAGACTATAGATCGGTTTGAGGCAAAAAAAGGTTTTAACGTAATTATAATGTCCCAGCTATCCGCAGGCATTGGTTTAAACGTAACAAAAGCCAATCATGTAATTCATTATTCGCGCCATTGGAATCCCGCAAAAGAGGAACAAGCGACAGATAGAGCATACAGAATAGGACAACAAAAAGATGTTTACGTTTATTATTTAATGGCAGTTTCGGATGAGTTTGAAACATTTGATTTGCTTCTTGATAAGCTTCTTAATAGAAAAAAAGAGCTATCTCGAAATACATTATTCCCTACAGAGCAAACAGAGGTAAAACCGAATGAAATTTTTGAAAGCGTTTTCGGGTTTAACGCAAAAAGTAAACAAATTCCTTTAACAATGAAAGAAATTGACGCGTTACGACCGAACCTGTTTGAAGCGTATATTGCAGTTCTTTATTCAAAACAAGGGTTTCAGGCTTGCTTAACGCCTTTATCAAATGATAAAGGCGTTGATGTAGTTGCTATAAAAGAAGGCGAAAATTATTTAATTCAAGTAAAGCAGAGTAAAACTTCAATTGGCAATGGCGCTGTTCAAGAGGTTTACGCTGCAAAAAATTATTATGAAAAAAAGTTTGATAAACAATTTAAGCTGATAGTAATTTCGAATAACGGTTTTAGTTCGTCTGCGGAAACATTATCAAAATCAAATAATGTTAAATTGATAAATCGGTTGCTACTTGAAAAAATGGATTGTAAAAATAAAATTTCAATTCAAGACATATATAAACAAGAAATGCAACGAATGAAAAGAATATAGACAGATTAAATTAAGTTATGATAGATTTTGACATTAAAAAATTAAGGCGGAGATAATGAATCCTTTTGCATACAATCTAAGCGAAGCCGATATAAAAAAAGAAAAAAGCAAAGCGAGAGATCTAAAAAAATCGGAATGGTGGAAGCGTAAAAAGGCAAAAGGGATTTGCGCTTATTGCGGAAAAAAGGTTGCGGCGCAAGATTTGACTATGGATCATATAGCGCCGATTTCGCGCGGAGGCAAAAGCGTAAAAGGGAACGTTGCGGCTGTATGCAAAGATTGCAATAATAAAAAAAAGTATAAGCTTCCTTGGGAATAAAACATTTTGCTTTTATGAATAAAACATTATTTGAAATTTTATATATAGGTTTGGGCGGATTTACCGGAGCTATTGCAAGATACTATTCTTATCCTTTAATAGGAAAATTTTTTAATCTTCAACGTTTTCCTTTCGGAACATTTATTATTAATATGATAGGCTGTTTTTTCATAGGAATAATCGTCCAATTATTAAGCTCTCTTTTAAAATCCAACGAAATAGTAAAAGCCTTTTTTATATTGGGATTTTTGGGAAGCTATACCACTTTTTCTACCTTTGCTTACGAAACCTACAAATTGCTTGAAGACGGAAGAATTATAGCCTCTTTTGCAAATATATTTTTTCAGGCTTTAATCGGAATAATCGGAGTATGGCTCGGAATCTTATTAACAAAATTCTTTGTTATGCAAACGCCTTAAAAACAGGAGAAAATCATTATGCCGGAATTTGCAAACGCTATGGAAATATTTAAGCTTCTTAATAAATCTAACTGCAAAAAATGTAATGAAAAAACCTGTTTGGCATTTGCCGGAGCGGTATATACCGGAAAAAAACATATTTCCGAATGTCCGGATCTTCCCAAAGAAATAATTGCAAGGTATGCGGATAAAAAAGGAAGAGGAGTAGCGGGAGTAGAGGACGCAAAGGCTATTATAGAGGAGATAAGAAAAAAAATATCCGGCGTAAATCTTGAAGATGCCGCAAAAAAGCTTAAAGCGCCCTTTAAAAACGGCAAGATTACAATAAAATGTTTAGGCAAAGATTTTACGGTTGATTCAAAAGGGAATATATATACGGACATTCATGTTAATCAATGGATATGCGTTCCCGTGTTTAATTATATATTAAAAGCCTCGGAAATGCCGGTTTTTGATAAATGGATTCCTTTTAGAGAATTGGAAGGCGGAAAAAGATGGCAGCATCTTTTCGGGCAAAGATTTGAAAAATCGCTTAAAAATATTGCGGATAGATATACTATATTCTTTGAGTATGTTGTTGAAATTTTTAGCGGAAAGGATATCAAAACGCATTATAAAGCAGATATTTCGTTTGTTTTATACCCTTTGCCCAAGGTTCCTGTTTTAATATGTTATTGGAAAGCGGAGACCGGGTTTGCTTCCGAGCTTAATATTTTTTTTGATTCTTCGGTTGAAGAAATGATAGGAATAGAATCGGTTTATATGATAGGAGGCGGGCTTATAACAATGTTTGAAAAGCTTGCGTTAAGACACGGTTAATTTTGTTATAATAAAAACCCCAATACATATTTTACGCTTACAAATAGAATAGATACGCATAATATAAGTTTTATAATATAAGAAGGAAAATATTTTTGACATCTTGCGCCCAAATACATGCCGAAAAATCCGCCTATTCCAAAGGAGATTCCTAAAAGCCAGTCCGGCGCGACGTTTAAGTTAGTATAAAACGCGGATAGTATTTGATAGATAGCCACTCCGGCTATAGAGGTTACAAAGGTTCCCATTAAAGCCGCTCCGGCTACAATATAAATCGGAAGTTTAAAAAAAGTTACGAAAAACGGAGCTACTATAGCTCCGCCGCCTATTCCGTATATGCCGCCTAATATTCCTACTATAAAACATAAAATCAGTATGCCGAAAACCGAAAAAGAAAAATTTTCTCCGTTGAATTTAAATTTTACTCTTTTTAAAGAAAGCGCCGTATCAGTTACTATAAACTCGCCGGTTATATTCGGTTTTTTTTCATTTGAGCCGGATTTTTTAATTATATCTTTTAATAGTTTTATTCCTATATAGAGTAAAACCAAGCCTGCAAAAAATTTAAAATTGCGGGCGTCCGGAAGATATGCAAGTCTTATCCACGCGCCGATAAAAACTCCGGGCATTGTTCCTATAATTACCGCCCAAGCTAAGGGCCATACCATTCTTTTTTCTTTAATATAGCGCCATACTCCGCTTGGTATTGCTACAATATTATATAACTGGTTGGTGCCGCTTACCGAAGGCGCGGTATAGTTTAATATGCTCATTTGAAAAGGCAGAAGCATAAAAGCGCCGGAAACTCCGCCCATAGAGGTAAAAAAAGATATAACAAAAGCGGTAAAAGCCGGAACAAATATGTAGGTTGTAACGCCGGATACCGGAAAGGTTGTATATAGGAAGTCTAACATATTTCCTCCGATTAAAATTTTTTTTCGCTTTGCAAACGAACAAACCACTTTGTTATCCGACACAATTTTATAATTAGCCTATTCGATTGATAATTGCTTATTAAAAAGGGTTTTTATAATAAATTTTTTGTTGCCCGATAAGATTGCAATCATTCTTTTTTGTCTAATGGGCTTTCTTATAATTTAATTAGTCGATACTAAAAAACCTGCATTTTAAGCATAAACGGTTTTGCCAATATCTATTATTTGTCGCTTTTTATTAAGGGATTTCTCGTTGCTCTCGAAATGACAGGCAAAAATAAAATTTATCAAAATAACAGAAAGTAATCTTGGGCTGTCATTTCGACCGAAGGGAGAAATCCCTTAATTTAAAGACCTATCTTTGTCAAGCAAAGCAAGAAATCCCTTAATTATTTTGTATAATCAAGTTGAAACCCCTAAAAAATACGAAGCAAAAAACAAAAAGCCGAGCAAACTTAAACCTCTTATAGCTAAATATAACCAAAATAAAAATTGTTTAATTTTGTTATAACCGATTTAGAAGGTCTATCGATAGAAACTCCGAATTCCGGCGATTTATCTTTGTTTATTCCGCGCAAAAATATATAAAAAATTTTCCCAAAATGTTTTTCGTAATCGTAGTTTTTTATTTTTATCTTTAAATATCTGTCTAACGCCGCAGTATATATATGATACTGAAGTATATAATGGTTTTTTGTCATTAAGGATAACATGGCGTCTTGATTGTAATCGGTTATGTTATCTCCAAGCCAATTTGATTTCCAATCTATTATATAAAATTTATCCTTATACATAAATACCATGTCTATAAAGCCTCGCATAAATCCTTTTATGGTATTTTTATTTATTTGTTTTATTTTTTTATCATATCCGGCTACGTTTTTAAATAATGCCGAAAGCTTGCTCCATAAAATCGGCTTTATAGGAAAATAAAACTCAAATTCTTTTATTATTTTTTGATTATCAATATTTGATAAAATAAATTCTTTGTTTTGCAAATCAAGCGGGGCATCGGTTAGATGTTTTATCATATCCGATACGGCAGATTCCATGGAAGCGGGATATCCATACTCGGAAAGTTTTTCGGCAATGGACGGGGATACCTTTTTATTTGAAAAATCGGTATGTTCAAGAATATCATGTATAAATATTCCAAAACCGGCTCCTCTTTCGGATTCAAAAAAGGCGGTTTTTTCATCATTATCATGTTTTTCATTGTTCTTATGAGAAGTAAAAAAATCAGGCTGTTCGTCTATGCTTGAAGCAATAGAACTAAAACTGTTTATTTCCCAATCTCTGTTTATTTTGCCGGAAAATTTTTTTTGCGTTATGGTAAAATCGCTGGTATTTTCAACTGGTTGAAGTTTTTCGAGCTTATCGTCCTCTTTTATTTCTAATATTTTAACGCTTTTTTCAGATGTTTTTTCAAGTTTTTTTAATTGGCTATATGTATAATCCGGATCGGTTTTATCAGGCGGATCCTTGTCATCCGACGCCTCTGGATGCTTGTCTTGTAATAAATAAGCCGTAGCCGAATCCGGCGAGATTTCCGAAGACTGCCATCCCAAATAGCAAAGATATTTTGCGCGCGTAGCCGCGACATATAGCAACCTTATATTTTCGGCGAGAATTTCTTTTTCGGCGATTATTTTATTTTGTTTAAAGTCGTTAGAACCTATATCAAGGTATAACTCGCCGTTTTGATCATGAAATTTTAAATATTTATTTTTTTCGGCTTTAAATTTAGCTTTTGCGGATATAAAAGGAGCAAAAACAATAGGGTATTCAAGCCCTTTGCTTTTATGGATAGTAACTATTACAACCGCGTTTTCGTCGCTTTCCAAGCGTAAGAGCGCTTCCTCTTCGGCGGAGTTTTCTTTTGCGCTTGCTATTTTATCCTCTAACAGTTTTGTCAATTCAAACATGTCCGTTTTTTTTTCCATATAAATATTATTTAACAGCTCCGTAACATGAATTAAATTTGTTATTCTTCTTTCTCCGTTTTCTCTTGTTATTAGGTTAGGAAAAAAATTTTCTTTTTGAGCCATGTAATTAAACATTTTTATAAAGCCTTGGTTTTTCCATATGTTATTATATTCCCTAAAGCTTTCTTTTTTTTGCCCCCATAAAATATCGTCTTCCTTAAGATTATAAATATCTTGAACCGTCAACCCGAACATTTTGCATGTAAGCGCGGATTTTATCGCGGCAGAGTTTGTATGGTTTATAATTCCGGCAAGAAGGATTGCGGTTTCGTAAGCCTCTTCTGTTTCAAAAATGTTGCCGGTATTATATAATATGCTTTTTATATTAAATGACATAAGAGTCTTTTGGATTAGAAGCGCTTCTTTGTTTGTTCTTGTTAATACCGCTATATCCTTCGGTTCAAGCGGAATATTGTCTATCAACGCCTTTTTGTCTTTTCCGAGTTTTATTAAATTCGCAATTTCGTTTGCGCAATATAGGCTTACGGTTTTTTGTATGGTATCCTTATTCGGCTTTTTGTCGTCGGTTTTTAAAAGGCATATTTTTATTCCTGATTTTTCTATATTATTTATGGTAAAACTTTTATCTTCAACATTATCGTTATTATAAGAGGAAGGGATAAAGGATATATCCTTATATAAAAACGGATTTGGATTATTTTTAAATATTGAATTTATCGCTTCTATTAATAAAAAGGAGCTGCGCCTGTTTTGTTTTAAGGTATATTTTTTATCTGTTTTTTTTGCGGCTTTTATATAGGTAAAAATATCAGCCCCTCTAAACCCGTAAATAGCCTGTTTTGGGTCTCCTATTAAAAATAGCGGATAATTTTTGTTTTTGCCGAATATTTTAGAAAAAATTTCGTATTGGTATCTGTCCGTATCCTGAAACTCGTCTATCATAGCGGCTTTAAATCGTTTTTTTATTTCGGCGATAAGTTTTTCGCCGGACTTGCCTTGTAAAGCGTTGTAAAGTTCGGTAATCAGATCGTCGAAAAAACGAATATTAAGATTTTTTTTACGTTTTTTATGCTCATGCTTAAAATAAGATATAAAATTAAGTTTTAGCCTGATAAGCTTGGCGTCAAAAAAACGTAAAAGTTTTTTATTTTGCAAAGCAAGCGTATCGCATAATATAAAAAAAGGATGAGATACGGGCGTAGAGTTCTTTTTTGTGGATTTTTCAATCTCTTCGGAGGTGAATTTGAAAAAATTATCAAATAAAAAAGGATTATTAGGCATTTCAAGAAAATCTTCCATATCCGATAGCCAATAAGGTATGCTTGTTTTTCGGTACTTGTTTCTATTTAAGCCTTTTTCGTTTTCTAAAATATTTGTTATATTATTCTTTTCCTGTTCCCATAATCTCTTAATACTTTTTATGATTTTATTATAATCTTCTTCGATTAATTTTTCTTCTTTTGCCTTTATTTCTTCAATATCTTTATAATCGGGTAAAATTTTTACAAGTCCGGCGGTTTTAATATTTTTTATTAGTTTATATAAATCTTTAATCGATATGCTATTTTTTAAATAACTTGCATATAAGGGGGTAAGCTTATATGTATTTTTTCTCCAAAAATCTTCGGCTATCTCGATTAAAAAAGAGTCTGCATCCGCAACTAATGCGGTATCGAATGACGCTCCGCTTTCAAAGCTGTTTTCATCTAATATCCGACGGCAAAAACCGTGTATTGTAAATACGGAAGCGGTATCAAAATCTGTTAAAGCCGCATTTAGAAGCTTGAAAGCTCTTTTTTTATCCGTATGTTTTTCATACAATCCTAATAAAAAAGGGTCGTTTATATGTAGTTCTTTTTTTATGTTGTCCGGAAGTTTTATATTATAAGAAAATATTTTTGTAGCTTCATATATTTTTTGGCGTATTCTTTCTTTAAGCTCATAAGCCGCCGCATGAGTAAAGGTAACGGCAAGTATATTGTCCGGGTCAAGTCTGCGTTCTAACAGAAGCCTTAAAAAAAGCGCGGTTATAGTATAAGTTTTGCCTGTTCCTGCATTTGCTTCTATAAGGTTTGTTCCGTAAAAGGGGCTTTTTAATAAATCAAACTCTTTCAATTTTATTTTTTATCCGTTTATAATTATAATTATAGCTAAATTCCAACAAAATGGTTGCCGGCCTGAGTAATAAGGGTATGCTGATTTAAATCAATTCGGCTATGTCCGAGTTTGTTTGCTCCGCTTTTTGCTTGTTGTCTCGGATTTTCGACTTCGTTTTTCTAAAAGTGTGAAAACTCAAGCTGCGCTATGCGCAGCTCTCAAACAGTTCACACTTTTTTACGCAAAACTTGCCAAAAATTACTTCCTCGACAACAAGAGGCGCTACGCAAATAGACTTCGGACATATCCTTTTTTAAGCATTCTTTATGGCATACTTTTACAAACAATTTATAGTAATCAGGCTATATAGCCAAGTTAATATAATTTGAAATGACATAAGGGATTTCTTCTGTCATTTCGAATGAAGGAAGGAAGAAATCCTCGATTTTTTGTTGCTCCCTGTCATTTACTTTGCTTTATTAAACGCCGCATACAGTCTTTTTTTGAGCCGGTTTTTATTTATCATAGTATAAGCGTTTTATACAATAAAGTATTTTGTTTGCCCGCTTTGGGCGGGAGGTAGGGATTAAGCGTTGTTCGGATTGAATTTTTAGCTTAATGCTTTAAATCGGTAAAGCGGGTAAGGGTTTTATAAAATAAACCGATTTGAAAAGCATCCTGCGCTATGAAGGCAAAAAAGCCCCCCTCAAACGAGGGGGGCTTTTGGTTTAAGTTTTTTTATAAATTCTACGGGCAATACAAATGTCGCCCGCAGCCTATAATTTTTATTCCATTATATTGCCTTGCGCGTCTATTTGTTTTCCGAATTTCATTACTATAAACCAAAGCAATACGCAGCCGACTATTAAGCTTATCCAAGCGGATATTCCGAAGCCCGCCGGTATAAATCCCAATACAATTGCAAGAAACGCGGCTGTTGCGGCGTAAGGTATTTGGGTTCTTACATGGTCGGTATGATCCGAACCTGCCGCCATAGAGGATAAAATTGTGGTATCGGAAATAGGCGAACAATGATCTCCGAATACCGCTCCGGTTAATACCGCTCCCATAGTGGCGGTCATCAACATGCTAACTTCTCCCGGAGAGGTTGATAACGCCGCGGCTATGGGAATAACTATAGGCATTAAAATGGAATTTGTTCCCCAAGAGGTTCCTGTGGCAAACGCTATAATGCAAGCTATTACAAAGGTAAGCAAAGGCAGCCATTTTCCGGTAAGAACTCCCTCCGTTGAACTTATAAGCCATTCCGCAAGTTTCATTTCGCCTATAACCGCTTTTAATGCAAAAGCCAAAGCTAATATAATAACTGCGGTCATCATGGTTTTTACTCCGGCAACCCATGAATCCACGCTGGCTTTAAGGGTTAGCTTTCCTTTTAAAAGAGCCATTGAGCCGGCTATTATGGAACCGATAAATGCAGCCCAGGTTAAAACAACCGAAGCGTCTGCATCGCCGTAGGCGTCTTTTATGGATTTGCCCTCTTCCAAGCCGCCGCCGTTATACCATAGCCCTATAATTGTAATCAGAACAAAGCTCAGAATAGGAATTACAGCGTCTGATATTGAGTAGGATATACCTTTTACAGGTTCCAGATCCGGATCGTCCGCTACAAGAGGCTCGGAATCCGAGGCATATACTGCGCCTGTTTTTCTCGCTCTTATTTCGGCTTTTAACATAGCGCCGTAATCTTTTTTTTGAAAAATAAGAAAAAATACTAATAGCACCGCAAAAATCGAATAGAATCTAAAAGGGATTGTCTGGAAGAATACAAGCATTGAGTTGCCTTCTATATTTGCGGTTTCAAGACCGGAGGCTATAAGCCCCAGTTCCATAGCAATCCATGTTGACAAGGGCGCCATAGAAGATACCGGGGCGGCTGTAGAATCTATAACGTAAGCAAGTTTTTCTCTCGATATTTTTTGCTTATCGGTTATAGGTCTCATAGTATTTCCGACGATCATAGAGTTTGCGTAATCGTCAAAAAATATTGCAACCCCCATCAGCGCTGTGGCAAGCATTGTAGATTTAACGTCTGTGGCTTTTTTTATTAAAGCGTCTGCAATAGCGCGGGTGCCGCCCATTTTTCCTATAATCCCTATCATGCCTCCTATCGCCATACAAAAGGTTAATATGCCGATATTCCATGAGTCCGCAAGAGATTTTTCAACTATAAAGGTTGAAAAAGTCTCGGTAAGCCCTTTGAGCGGATTATAGCCGTTAATAATTGTAGCCCCTACAAATACTCCGAAGAGCAGGGAAACAATGACCTGTCTTTTCCATATAGCCAAAGCAATGGCTAATATCGCGGGCAGCAACGCCAAAGCCCCGTAAGTTATCTCAGTCGCTTGGGTTTCCATGATGAGTTCTCCTTATAAAAAATTAATAAAGTTAAAAAAAAGCGGCAATTTTTTATGCTAATTACGCTCTGTTTTAGAAGTAAAATGACTGTATTATAATGAATGATGAAATGATATAAAAAAAGAAGGGAAGTATGCGATTTTTTTTTGTTATTGTTTTGAAAGCATTAAAATTTTTGGGATATATTTTTTTATTAAAATTCATAATTTTTAATATGATTGAAACATAATAATTGTCTTTAAAATATGTCAAGTTCTTATTGATAAGACATAACTTTATTTCTTGTCAAGTCTAAACTCTTTAAAATCTACTTTCGTCTGTTTTTTATTAGCTTGACAGAGGCGGTAAAAATCAATATTTGCTTATTATTCGGCTTGCCGCCCCTTTGTTTTTTCGGCTTAACGGGTTATATCTTTTCAACCTTGCATCTCAAATATAATAAAAATATGATAAACATTCAAAGCGGATTATATAAAAAGCTATTAGTAGCTATGGCTTTAATAATATTCGGATATAAAACCGTATGCGCCGAGAAAAATATATATACCTATACTAAACAAACAACCGATCTTACTAACCCTTCCAACCGGTTTGAAATTTCCAATACTTTTATTACTCCGGCTATGCTGGGAGTCGATACGGAAGAGGAAAAAGAAAATATAATAAAAAAGGTTTCGGTAAAAAAAGTTATATTGCGGGAATCTATTGTAGATTTGAAAAATATAGTTAAGTATGAAGATAAGGAAATGATTTTTAAACCGGGCGAGGACGGAATACTTAGATGTTTTGATCGCGATACTTCGGAAGAATTATGGGCTTTTATTCCGCCGAATCAATTAAGCCGTTTATCTTTGATAATTGATCGACAGAATACTTATATTACAAGTCCTGGTTATAATATATTTAAAAATAATGCTCGTAAAATAATTCTATTCGGAGAAGGCGATAAAGGAAAAAAATATTATGCGCTTGATATAACTTCTCGGTTTAGTCCCGTATTCCTTTACGAGATAAACGAAGAACATACCGCTTATACAAAAGAAAGACAGGGCGAATCTCGCGGAACCCCTGATATATGTAAAATCAAAATATCCGGCGACGCGGAAGATGTATTTCTTATACAGGGCGGATACGACGCTAACAACTCGGCAGGCAGGTCTCTTTTTACCGTAAAAGTATCGGACGGAACATTGACCGGTTTTAATTTTAATTATAATAATTATTCTAAAATGAATCGTTCCATAATCGAAGCTTCCTGCTTTGATCAAGACGGAGACGGAATAGAGGATGTAATTTACGTCGGAGATTACGGGGGAAATCTTTTTGCGATAAATGATAAAAATCAGGATGGAAATTGGGAAATAAAAAAACTTTTTTTCGCCCCCGTAAAAGACGGATTTGAAAAAAAAATATTTTACGCCCCTAAATCCGTCGCCGCAAGTTGGGGCGGATATATTTTTTTCGGAACCGGAGATATGACTAAACCTTATAATCGCGAGATCGTAAACCGTTTTTATGCGATAAAAGATAATCAAAACGAAGATTGCGTCAATTTAACCGAAGATGACCTTGTAAATCTTACGGATAAGCTTATTTTATCCCAAGATAAAGCCGAAATACTCAAACAGATTGAAAGTAAAAAAGGATGGTATATAAAACTTTCCGAAAAAGGAGAAAAACTTGCCGGTTCTCCGATACTTTACGGAGGCAGCTTATATTTTACTACATATACTCCGAATTTACAGAGCTACGGCGAAGCGAGGCTTTATACCCTTAATTATAAAAACGGGACTGCCGTCGAATATTCTACGAAGCAAGAGTCGCGTTCCGTATCCGAAATAATAGGCGAAGGAATACCGTCTGCGCCCATAATCAAAATATTAAAAAATTCTTCCGAGCTGCATATAGAAATCCGAGATGAAATTATTAAAAAACAGCCTGTTGAAATTCCGAATTTAAACGTTTATTTTTGGAGGCGGATTTATAATTAGACGCAAAAAAGAATGATTATAAAAAGATAAAGGAAACAATAAAGGGAAGTATTGCCGACAGGTTCAGCGCTTACGCCTTTCAACGTTGACTAATTAAATTAGAAACAGAGGAAATTATGCCGAAACTTAAAATAACAGATAGAGAAAAAGATATAATTAAAAACGCCGTAACCGAGGCGGAGAGTAAAACATCAGGCGAAATTGCGGTAGCCTTTATAAAGGAAAGTTCAAGCTATGCGCTTTACGAACTTATTTTTGCGGTTATTGTCGGTTTTATATATTTTGTAACAATAACCTTTTTTGTTCATAATGTAGAAAGCTGGCTTCAAAACAAATTTTGGGATTATAATACGGTTTATCTGCTTTCCTTTTACGGCTTTTCCACTTTTATATTTATTTCAGTCGCATATTTTATAGCAAATATATCTTATATAGATAGATTGATAACGCCAAAAAAGATTATGGAACAAAAAACGCGTCAAAGAGCTTTGCGCTATTTTATAGAATCCGGCGTATGTTATACAAAGGAACAAACAGGCATTCTTATATTTATATCCCTGTTAGAACATAGGGTGGAACTGATAGCGGACAAGGGAATATCCGAAAAGATCAATGATGATAAGTGGAACGGAATGGTCGCTTATATTATCGAAGGAATTAAAAAGGATAAAATAGCCGAACATCTGTCTAACGCCGTATCAGAATGCGGCGAACTGCTGGCGAAACATTTTCCTATAAAAAAAGATGATATAAACGAGCTTGCAGACGATATAAAAATTTTGGAGAAATAAAATGTATAAAAAAATAACTTTTGCGCTTATATTGCTTTTATTGTCCGAAGCGGCGTTTGCTTTGGATATACCGAAACTTAAAGGCAGAATAAACGATTATGCCGAAATACTCGCCCCGAATCAGGAAGCCGAACTGGAAAATTTTTTAAAAAACGCCGAAACTCGCTCATCTTCTCAAATTGCCCTGCTTACAATTACAAGCTTGGAAAAAGAAAACATAGAAGATTTCTCGCTAAAGACGGCGGAAGCTTGGAAAATCGGACAAAAAAATAAGGATAACGGGGCATTGTTGCTTATAGTTTTAAAAGAGAAAAAAATTCGCATAGAGGTAGGCTACGGTTTAGAATCGGTTTTAACGGACGCTAAAAGCGGGTTTATAATAAGAAATATTATTGCGCCCTATTTTAAAAAAGGAGATTTTTATACCGGAATAAAAAAAGGATTATCTGCAATATATGGCTTTGCGTCAAAAGAATATCAGATATCGGATGAAGAGTTGGCGAAGTATGCAAAAGCCAAAAAACCAAAAGAGACGTCTCATATCCCCGGCGCCGTATTAGTGTTGATAATTATGTTTTTGTTCGGAGGATTCGGAAGAAGAGGCGGAAAAGGCGGAAAAGGCAGCGGAATACTTCCATGGCTTGTAGTAGGAAGCATGTTGGGAGGCGGAAGAGGAAGTTCCGGCGGATTTGGCGGCGGATTTTCCGGAGGCGGCGGCGGCTTTGGAGGCGGAGGCGCATCCGGCGGATGGTAAAAAACATTTTTTATTGAAAAAAAAATTATCCCGTATTTATTAATAGATACGCTGATTAACACAATATATTGTATAAAATATATTGACACACACAATATATAGGATTATACCCGCCTTTACCTTGAAACTCTTGTTAAAGGGTTTTCTAATCAAAGCGGTTTCTTTCGACGCTTGAAATAACAGGAAGTGATTTTTTTACTTGTCATCTATGCAAGCTTTATCTTGCCTGTTATTTCAAAGAGAGCGGCGAGGAGAAACCCCTTAATTCAAATATAAGCAGAAAAATTAAAAAAATTTAATCGAAAAAAAGAATTATTGATTTCAGCGAATAATGAAGCGCTTCGTTCGAGTTTAAGTCGAAAAAAAATTTTAAAACGCAAAAATCGGACAAATTACTTTGTTGCCCGCCGAAATTTAAACATAGGAGAAAACAAATTGTTTAAAAAGATAAAAAAAAGAGACGGAAGAATAGTCGAGTTTGATTCCAAAAAAATTACAAACGCTATAAAAGAGGCGGGAAAAGCCGCTAAAGAATTTGACGAGAAAGAGGCAAAAAAACTTACCATACATGTTCTTGATCTTGCGCAACAGCTAAATCAGGGAGATGCCGCCGAAGTTGAAGAGATACAAGATATTGTGGAGCGCGTTTTTCTTGATTCTCCTTATCATAAAAGCGCAAAAGCATACATACTTTACAGAGAGCAGCATGCGCAACTCAGAAACATAACCGCCGCCGCCAATGTAAGCCTTATAGAAAACTATATAAAAAAAATGGATTGGAAAATAAAAGAGAACAGCAATATGTGCTACTCTTTACAAGGCTTAAACAATTACATATCTTCTAATATAACCACGGAATATTGGCTTAACAAAATATATCCGCCGGAAATAAGAAAAGCCCATACAAGCGGAGACATTCATATACATGACCTTAGCCTGCTTTCCGTATATTGCGTAGGATGGGACATCTACGATCTGTTAAAACAAGGCTTTAAAGGAGTCGCCGGAAAAATTGAAAGCGCGCCGCCCAAACATCTTCGTTCCGCTTTAGGGCAAATAGTCAACTTTTTTTATACTCTTCAGGGAGAAGCCGCAGGAGCGCAGGCTTTATCAAATTTCGACACCTTTCTCGCCCCTTTTATAAAACGCGACAACCTTGATTATAAAGAGGTAAAACAGGCGCTTCAGGAATTTGTATTTAACATAAACATACCTACGCGCGTAGGCTTTCAAACTCCTTTTACAAATATTACTATGGATCTGTATCCGCCGGAAACCTTAAAAAATATGCCTATTATAATAGGCGGAAAAGAACAAGACAGCGTTTACGGAGATTATCAGGAGGAGATGAACATATTCAATAAAGCCTTTGCAAGCGTTATGATGGAAGGAGACGCAAAAGGGAGGGTGTTCACGTTTCCCATACCTACATATAATATAACAAAAAATTTTGACTGGGATAATCCTAATCTTGAAATGATCTGGAAAATGACAGGCAAATACGGAATACCCTATTTTTCCAATTTTGTAAATTCGGACATGTCGCCGGAAGACGCCAGATCAATGTGTTGTCGTCTTCGTCTCGATAACCGAGAACTTCAAAAAAGAGGCGGCGGATTATTCGGAGCAAATCCTTTAACAGGCTCCATAGGAGTAGTAACCGTCAACCTGCCTAGAATAGGCTATTTGGCGAAAGATGAACAAGACTTTTTAAACAGGCTCGAACGCCTTGTATTAATCGGACAAAAAAGCCTTGAAATCAAAAGAAAAGTTTTGGAAATGTTTACCGGAAAAACATTATATCCGTACGCAAAATTTTACCTCAGAGATATAAAAGCAAAAACAGGTTTTTATTGGAAAAATCATTTTTCCACAATAGGCATAATAGGAATGAACGAAGCCTGTTTGAATTTTGTAAAAGAGGATATAGCAAGCCAAAAAGGAAAAGAATTTGCGTTAAAAACAATGAATTTTATAAGAGATAAGATAGCCGCTATACAAGAAAAGGCAGACACTCTTTTTAATCTTGAAGCGACTCCGGCGGAAGGAGCTACATACAGATTCGCTAAAACAGATAAAGAGCTGTATTCCGATATAATATGCGCAAACGAAGAGGAACTTAAAACAGGCGCGGAACCGTATTATACAAATTCTTCCCAGCTACCCGTGTCATATACGGAAGATATATTTACCGCATTAAAACATCAAGACGATCTTCAAACAAAATATACAGGCGGAACTGTTTTACATATATTTTTGGGAGAGGAAACTACGGATATAAAGGTAATAAAAAAGGTAATAAAAAAGGTTACCGACAATTTCAAACTTCCTTACTTTACCCTTACGCCAACATTCAGCGTATGCCCTACTCACGGATATATAAGCGGAAAAGCGGAAAAATGTGCGGAATGCGGCGAAGAAACAGAGGTATATTCCAGAATAGTAGGCTATTTAAGGCCCTTAAATCAATGGAACGACGGAAAAAGATCGGAGTTTGCCCAAAGAAGCTCTTTTAATACCGCCGCTTATAAATAGAATTTCGGAGATAAAGTTTGGATTACTTTATAAATATATTCGAATATACAGGCGTATCGTCTAATATTTTAGAAAAGCTAATAACCTCGGCGGTTATGTTTATAATTTTATTTCTTTTAAAACATATAGCGTGCAAAGTAGTAAAAAAAAGAATAAAAGAGGTCAAAAAGGCTTATATATGGCGTAGATCAACATCATATATATATACCTTTTTAATAATAATACTACTCGGCAGAATTTGGATAAAAGGCATTGATTCCCTCGCTACATTTTTAGGGCTTACAAGCGCGGGATTAGCCATTGCAATGAAAGACACCGTAACTGACGTTATGGGCTGGCTATTTATTATGTGGAATAAACCCTTTGTTCTCGGAGACCGTATCCAGCTAAAAGATATTACCGGAGACGTAATAAGAATCGGTTTTTTTAAATTCAGCGTGGTGGAGGTGGGCGAATGGGTTGACGGGGAGCAAAGCACAGGCAGAATTGTTCATATCCCCAATAATTTAGCTATACGAGAAACCCTTACAAATTATCATACCGGTTTTAACTATATATGGAATGAAATTCCTATGCTTATAACTTTTGAAAGCGACTGGAAAAAAGCAAAAAAAATGCTTCTTAAAATAGCTTTGGCAAGAGCGGAACATCTTACCAAAGACGCGGAGCGCCAGATTATAAAAGCCGCAAGGCAATATATGATATTTTTTAATGTTCTTACCCCTACGGTTTACACCTCGATTCAAGAAAGCGGGGTTTGTTTAACCATGCGTTATATAGTAAAACCGAGAATGCGAAGAATTACCGAACATCAAATATGCGAAGATATAATATCGGATTTTGCCAAGCATTCCGATATAGATTTTGCATATCCTACCACCCGTTTTTATCACAAAAAATAAAGCTTGCGGATAACTTCGCGGTTTGCCCGTTTGCGGCGTTGAAAAAAAAATTTAATTCTCGAAATACTCCATGTATTCCTCCGATTAAAAATTTTTTTCGCCTTGCAAACAAACAAACCGCTTTGTTATCTGATAAGCTTTATAGATAGTCGGCGCTTAAAAAGCATATAACATACTGAAAAGACATTGAAAAAATATTAAAAATAGGATGTATATTTGCAAAGTAATAAGAGAAACAGTATCAATTTTTTGCAAAAAACATAGCGTTTTTTAGTCGGCGCTGAAAAATTTGCATTGAAACGTAAACGGTTTTGCCAATATCTATTATTTATAGCTTGTTATTAAGGGATTTCTCCTCGCTTTGCTCGTCGAAATGACAGGCAAAGATAACGTTTGTCCAAATGACAGGGTGAAAAAATGTTCGTCCGGAATAAGAAGTTTGTCATTTCGACCGCAGGGAGAAATCCCTTTATTATTGCCTTCTGATCTTATCCTTTGTTCCTTTGTACAAATTTTTTTGCGATTAAAAACCTTTTTTTAATAATGAGGACTTTATCTTAATATTTTCTTGCAAGTTTTAATATAAAATCCTCGGTAAAACCGTTTACGCTTAAAATGCAGATTTTTCAGTATCGATTAGATTGTAACGCATATAAGGATTTAGCATAAAAAAAGGGGAAAAAGCAAAAGCGCTTTTCCCCCTTTAATCGAAATATAGACGAGATAAATTATTTGTCTATTTTAATCTTATTATCTTTTAAAAGAGCGTCATAAGATTCCTGAATTTTGTTCAAAACCTCATCGGAAGTTGAAAGGCTTAACGCCATATAGGGAGTAGTCTGGAAAACAGGCAAAACCGCAACCGCTTCGTCCGGATTAAAACCGGCTTTTTTAATTGCGGTTATAATATTGCTTGCCGCTATTATAAGATCGACCTTGCCGTTAAAAAGTTTTTTTACGGTTTCTTCCAATTTTACGGATGCTACTACATTTGGAACGCTTTGGCTTTTAAGCCATATATCCCCGGAAGCGTCTTTTTGAGAGCCTATTTTATACTTTTTTGCCTCGTTTAATGAGGTGGGAATAATATGGTCATTTTTTTTCAATCGATATAAAGAATATTGAATATCTCTGCCAAGAGAGCTTGCCCATTTAAAAAGATTTTCTCGTTGAGGAGTTCTGTTTATAGTATAAATTAAAGTATCCGCCTCTTTTTGAGCTATCTCATAAGCCTCTGTCCATTGATAAACTTTTATGTCGTAAGGAATTTGAGCGTTATCAAGAACAGCTTTCACAATTTTTGTGGAATTCCCTTTTATTACGCCGTTTTCTTCATAATTATAAGGCTTCCAGTTTTCGGTTACGACTTTAAGTTCCGCCGCAAACGCCGGCGCGGAAAAAATAAAAAATAACAACGTTAAACCGCCGATAATTTTTTTCATATTTCCTCCTGATTACAATAAAAATATAATTAAAAGTCTGCTTTTATGCGTTTCAAACCTATGAAAAGCTTTTTTGAGAAACAGACAATTGAAAAAATCGTTTAAAAAAGATTAAGATATAAAATAACCCGCCTTTTCATTATGTTTTTTTAAATCAAGCATATATTTTTTTCTGACTATACTCAAAAAATCAACTAATTGCCGAGATTTATAGTCCGGGTATGTCCAAGGCAAAAAAGAGAAGTTATTTTTTTTATAAATAAGGGTAAGATCCGCATAGACTTTTTTGCCGATATAAATTCTGTGAGAAAAATTTTTTCCGGTAGCAAGCACAAAACGCTCGGCAAGCATATATCCCGGGTCTATGTTTACTCTTCGCTTATCGCTGTCTGTCTCCTCCTTTTCCAAGTTGTTTGTAGCAAGTTTAATATCTGCAAGATCAGTTTGTTTTATCAGCTTTTTAAATACCGCTATTCTTCTAAATAAAGGGGAACCCATTTCCGTTTCATAATAATTTGTTCTATCAAAATTAAACCAAGAACTTATTATATCTATATCTCCGAACAAATTTTGAAGACGGTTAATAATATGTTCCGCAATACTTTTATCATTTAAAAAAAAACCTATAATAAGTTTTGCCGAAGCCGGCGTTTTTAAAATACTCATTATGAATCGAACTTTCTAATTTTATAGGTTAGTATATAATTGTAGTTAAGCAAAAGCATTTTGTTGTTTGTCTTATATTAAACTTCAAGGTTACGTTTGTCAAACCGACATTATTTTTTTATAAAAGCCGTTTTTTTTAGTCGATGCTGTAAAACCTGTATTTTAAGCGTAAACGGTTTTGCCAATATCTGTTATTTATCGCTTTTTATTAAGGGATTTCTCCTTGCTTTGTTCGTCGAAATGACAAGCAAAAATAACACCCGTCAAAATAATGCAACAAAAATTAAAAGCTTGTCATTTCGACCGAAGGGGGAAACCCCTTGATTATTTCTTGCAATTTTTTATCGGTATATATATATTTCTTGATATTTTAATTATAAGATTTTTCATATATTGGGTTTATTGAGATTGCAACCCAAAAAACGCTTTTTGTCATCTTGAGCAAAGCGAGGAATTCCTTTGTCATTTTTATCCGACGCTTAAAACCGGATAAAAACAGAATTTTTTACATATAATAGAAAAACCGGAGAGTTATAATATAATGACCGATAAAAAAGTTCTTATAGTAGGCGCCGGCGTAGCGGGGCTTTCCGCCGCTCTTTTGCTTTCAAAAAACGGCGTCAAAACAATAGTTATAGAAAAAGCCTCTTACCCCGGAGGACATGCCGCCTCTTTTACCTGCAAAGCCGCGGGAAAATGCGTAAAATGCGGCGCTTGTATAGCCGAAGACAAATTGCAAAAGGCAAAAACGGACGGCAATATAGAGATTTTTACAAACTCCGTTATAAAAAAAATATCCGCCGCCGCTCCTTTTAAGGCAATAGCGGAAAATAAAGCAAAACAATTTAATATATCCTGCGACGCGGTTATAACGGCTACGGGCTTTACCCTTTTTAATCCGGCGTTAAAACCTTACGGATATAAAAGATTTGATAATGTAATAACCAATTTTGAACTTGAAAATATGATTAGGGAAAAGAACCGAATTCAAAAGCCCTCGGACAAAAAAAATCCGAATAAAATAGCTTTTATTCAGTGCGTAGGCAGCAGAGACGCCTCGCTTAATCATTTATGGTGTTCAAAAACATGTTGCGGTTCGGCTATTAGAATGGCGTCTCTTATAAAGGATAAAAGCCCTGATACGGAAATACTATTTTTTTATATAGATATTCAAAACTTCGGCAAAGATTTTAACTCTTATTATAAAAAAATAAAAGATAAGATAAAAATGATAAGAGCTATTCCAGCGGATATTTTTGAAGCGGAGAAAGATTTGCTTATTACATATTTTGATAAAAAAACGGATAAATCCATAGATGAGGCGGTTGATATGGCTATTTTATCCGTAGGAATTACGCCTAATAAGCCGAAAATAGTCCGAATGCTTAATCTTAAAACCGAAAATACCGGCTTTATAAGCAAGCCGAAAATAAACGAGGCTATAAAAAGCGGAATTTTTGCCGCGGGAGCGGCGTTATGTCCTATGAATATAGAAGAGGCGTCCGTAAGCGGAGCATCCGCCGCTCGAGGCGTTATAAAATATTTCGATCGGATAGAATAACCCCATAGTATAAATATAGAAACATAAAAATGTTTAATCATAAAAAAGGACGATTGAATTTAGTTGGATAGCAAAGCAGAAATCAAGCAAGTTGCAAAGTTATCCGCCAAAATTTTAATATAGGAAATTTTATTATTATGAACGAATCAAACGCGCTGATAATAGGAAGCGGAAAATATGCGGCTCATGCTGCGGAAAGCCTTGCGGCGGAAAATATCAAAACAGTTATAATATCTTCAAAAAAAACTAATAAAACTATTGAATCCGAACATATCAAAATAATATCGGAAGCCAAAATCCTTTCTTGCAAAGGAACGGCCGGAAATTTTCGGCTATCTGTAAAAATAAAGAATAAAGAAACAAAAATTGACGCTTCCGAAATCATTATTGCCGAAGACGCTATCCGAAAACCGAATTTTGAAGATTACGGACTATCGAGAAGCTCCGATATTATATCCTTATCCGAATTAAAAAACTGCAATTCTTTTGAAAAAATCAAAACCGCAGTTTTGCTTGCAGGCATAAAAAAGGATTCCAACCCCATTATTTTAAAAGAAATAATGCAGGCTTCATTATTAATGGCAAAAGAAAAGGTTGAAAATATATATATACTTGTCAACAATTTAAAGGTCGGCGCAAATAACCTTGAAGCTTTATATAGCGAAACAAAAAAGGCGGGGGTTATATATTTTAAATTTACGGAGACAAATCCGGAAATAGTTCGAGCCGACAATAAAAAAAGCGTAATAGACTGCGCTGATGAAATATCAATGCAAGACATTAGAATAATTCCGGATATTATTATAACGGACGAAAAAATTTTGCCGGATCCAAATCTTAAAAAGATAACCTCGATATTACGGCTTGATATGGACGAAAACGGTTTTGCGCAGGCAAATAATGTTTGGCGTTTCCCGATATTTACAAATCGCAAAGGGATTTTTGTTATAGGAACTTCAAGAAAAATTGCGGACAAAGAAATCAAAAACCAAGATATAGATTTGGTTATTTTGGAAATTTTAAATCTCCGAAATCTTGATATAAATATAAACGAAAAAGCGGAAATTGATACGGATAAATGTATATACTGCCTTACCTGCTATCGCTTATGCAATCATAAAGCGATAATAACCGAACCAAGACCTCAAATAGTAAAAGAAGCATGCGAAGCATGCGGATTATGTATTGCGGAATGCCCGAAACAAGCGATACAATTTGCCAACCTTAATAAAACAATCTCCGTTATAAAAGAGCCTGAAAAACAATTTTTTATTACGGCGTTTTGCTGCTCTCGCTCCGCAGTCCCGGCTATCAAAAGTATTTATGCCGAAGGAATAAAACTTCCGAAACAATTAAAAATCATAGAAGTTCCATGCGCGGGAAGCGTATCGGTAGATAAGATATATTCGGAATTCAAAAAAGGGGCGTTAGGGGTAATGCTTCTTACCTGTTGCGAAGATAATTGTTATTCGGAAACAGGAAATATCCACGCTAAAAACAGAGTCGAATACATATCGAAATTTTTTGATAAAACCGGAATAGGAAAAGAGAAGATCGCTATTTTTGCATCGACTTCCAACATGTCCGGCGCATTAATCGAAAATATAAACAAATTTATAGAAAAAATAGAAGCGTAATTTTTTTTTAAACGAAGCAAAGAAAATAGTTAAGGGATTTCTCGCTTCGTTTGGAATGACGGGCAGGAATTTTTTCCTGTCTCGTCGACCCGAAAGGGAAAAATTCCTTAATAAAAAGCGAGGAAGCAATAACAAAGCGATAAATAACAGATTGATTTTTTATATCTTTTATTAAACTTTAATTTAAGGAAACGGCAAAATCGTTTACGCTTAAAATACAGGTTTTTAAGCATCGACTATAGTAATACGGCTATATTTTAACGATCATAAAAAAAAATAAATTATAAAAAATATTTAACCGCAAAAAGTTTGCCGGTTAACAAATTGCAAAGTTAAACGGCGAAATTTAAACAGAGGAAAGCTATGGAATCAGCAGCAAAAAATGAAAGAATCATTTTATCCGAATTTAATCATCAATATTTTAATAATTACAACCTATCTCAAGATAAATGTATTACCTGCGGAATATGCTCTTCGGCATGTCCGGTAGCCGGAATTGACGGGTTTGATCCGAGAAAGCTTATAAGGATAGCGTCGTTAGGGCAAAACAATGAAGCCGTAGAAACAAAATGGAGCTGGATATGCACAATGTGCGGCAAGTGCGAAGAATTATGCCCTATGGAGATACCTATAACCAAAATAGTCCGAACAATCAGAGGAATGAGAGACAGAGACAAAGTTCCGGGCATACTTCATCAAGGGCTTTCCGCGGCATTAAAAACAGGCAATAACCTCAGACTTCCAAAAGAGGATTTTGAATTTATAATTCAAGACGTAGGGGAAGAGCTTGCCGAAGAGGACGGTTTTGCCGACTTTAAAGCCTTTTTGGATAAAAAGGGGGCAAACCTGATGATGACGGTTCATAACAAACTTGTAAATACCCATACCGAAGATCTAAAACATCTATGGAAAATATTCTATGCCGCAAAAGAGGATTGGACAATACCGGCGGATAATTGGGAAGGAACAAATTGGGGGCTTTTTACTGGCGACGACGACGCTATGAAAAAAATGACGGCAAAAATAATGGAGAATATAAAACGTCTGGAGATAAAAAATCTTTTGTGGCCCGAATGAGGACACGCCTATTTATCGACCAGGTTAGGTCTTGAAAAATATTATCCCGAAGAATTAAAAAAAATCAATACATATACGGTATTTGATCTGCTTTTAAAATATATAAAAGAAAAAAGAGTAAAATTAGATAAAAGTAAAAACCGAATACCATCGGTATATCATGATCCTTGCAATTACGGCAGAAAATCGGAAAAACTATTCGGATACGGATATTATAAAGAGCCTCGCATAATACTTGATCATTGCTGCGAAAATTGGATAGATACATACCCTTCGGAAAATCATCAGTTTTGCTGCGGCGGCGGCGGCGGAACCCTTGTAACCGGATATAACGAAGAAAGAATATATTACGGCAGAAAAAAAATAGATCAAATAAAAGCGTCGGGCGCTCAAATGGTAATAGTTCCTTGTCATAGCTGTCATGGACAAATAAACAGTTTAAAAAAAGAGTATGCAATGGAAAACTTACAGGTAAAATATCTTTGGGAAGTTTTTGCCGACGCTTTGGTTTTAGATTAAAAAAGGAGTAAAATCATGAATTTAGAAAAAGAAATTATATTATTGGCTAAAGAGGCAAAAGAGGCTTCCGATAAAATAGCGGCGGCAGACACAAGCATTAAAAATCTTGCATTAATAACAATTGCCGAAAAAATAGAAAAGCAGGCAGATTACATAAAAGCGGAGAATAAAAAAGACCTGATAGACGCAAAAAAATCCGGCTTGTCCGACGCTATGATAGACAGACTTGCCGTAACGGATAAGGTAATCAAAAGCATGTCCGGCGGATTAAGAGAAGCCGCTTCTCTTGAAGATCCCGTAGGCGGAATAACAAAAACTTGGAAAAGACCAAACGGGCTTGAAGTTTCTAAAATGAGAATTCCAATAGGAGTAATCGGCATAATATATGAATCAAGACCCAACGTTACCATAGACGCCGCGGGGTTATGCTTAAAATCCGGCAATGCGGTTATACTAAAAGGAGGCTCCGAAGCCTTTAATTCCAATCAGGCGCTTGTAAAAATATTTAAAGAAGGGCTTGCCGAAACAAATCTTCCTATCGATGCAATTCAGACGTTGGGAAGCAAGGATAGAGAAGCCGTAACCATACTTTTAAAACAGGAAGAGCATATCGATCTGATAATACCGCGCGGAGGCGAAGGCTTAATAAGATATGTTGTGCAAAATTCCAAAATTCCGGTTCTAAAACATTATAAAGGGGTATGCCATACATTTATAGATAAAAGCGCCGAATATCAAACAGCGGAAAAAATATGTCTAAACGCCAAAGTTCAAAGACCGGGCGTATGCAACGCTATGGAAACTTTGCTTATACATACGGATATAGCCGATACATTTTTGCCGAAATTACATTCCGCTTTTAAAAAAGCAAAAGTGGAAATAAGAGGATGTAAAAAAACCGCCTCTATTTTGCCGGAAATAAAATCGGCTACGGAAGAGGATTGGCATGCGGAATATCTTAATCTTACTCTATCGGTAAAAATCGTAAACAATATAGACGAGGCAATACTTCATATAAAAAAATACGGTTCAAATCATAGCGAGGCAATAATTACCAAAAATATTCAAAGCGCGAGATATTTTGTAAAACAGGTTGATTCGTCCGGCGTATTTGTAAACGCTTCCACGCGCTTTAACGACGGCGGGGAGCTTGGACTTGGAGCCGAAATAGGAATAAGCACATCAAAACTGCATGCTTTCGGACCAATGGGGCTTGAAGAGCTTACCTGCGAAAAATTCGTTATAATAGGAGACGGGCAAATAAGAGAATAGAATAATATAATAATTTGCCATCAAGAAATATTATGAAACTTTCGGAAATATTAAATATATTACATGATTATAAAGAAAAAAATCAGGAAAAATATCGTTTTACAAAAATTGGGATATTCGGTTCGGTTGCAAAAGGAATTTCAGGCGAACAAAGCGATATTGATATTGTAGTAGAACAAAAAGAACCGGATATTTTTCTTCTCGGATGTATTAAAACAGATTTGGAAGAGGAATTCGGGAAAAAAGTTGATATTGTTCGTTTCCGAGACGGAATGAATTATCTGCTTAAAAGCAGAATAGAACAGGAAGCCGTTTATGTATGATAAAGAGATTGTAATAGTCGATACTGAAAAAGCTAATAAAAAGCGTAAAAAATGAGCCGTTCGGTTAATTATCCGATAATTTAATTTGGCAGTATCAAAAGTTTGTTTGCTCCGCTTTTTGCTTGCCGTCTCGGATTTTCGGCTTTGTTTTGCTAAAAGTGTGAAACCAGCCGAAAATTGTTTCATAGACAACCAAGAGCCGCTACGCAAATAAACTTCGGACATATCCTTTCTTAAGCATTCTTTATGGCATACTTTTACAATCAATTTATAGTAATCAGGCTATAGAATAAAAATAACAATCAAGGCAGCATAACGGCATAAAATATATGCAAAAAAAAAAAAAAATAGGATTATTCGGGGGAACCTTCGATCCTGTTCATCTCGGGCATATAAAAGGAGCGCTGCGGGTTAAAAAAAAATTTGCTCTTGATAAAATAATATTTATTCCCGCCGCAATACCTCCTCATAAACAGCCTTCAACCATTACGAACGCAAAAAAAAGGCTTGATATGCTGCATATTGCCATAGGAAATTATCCTTATTTTGAAGCGTCCGATATTGAAATAAAAAGAGACGGAATATCCTATTCCATAGACACTATCAATTATTTTATATCAAAATATCAGAAAGCCGCCCTTTTTTTCATTACAGGCTTCGACGCTTTTATAGAACTACATACTTGGAAATCTTATAAAAAACTTTTAGACCTTATACAATTTATAGTAATGGCAAGGGCAAGCGCTTCTCGTTCGGACCCCGAAGCTATGAAAACGGAGATAAGTAATTATCTGAAAAAAAAAATAAATTCCGAATACAAATTTTGCAAAAGCCAAAACGCTTATATACATCCGAAAAAAAAAAGAGTATTGTTTGCGGATATTTTACTTGCGGATATTTCATCTACTAATATTCGTTCCGCAATAAAAAAAGGAGAAGATATAACCGGAGTAGCAACCGAAAAAATTGCGGATTATATTAAAAAAAATCGGCTATATTTAAACGCCGTATAAAAAGTTTAATGAAAGAGGTAAAATAGAGCGGGATTAAAATCTGATCTTATAATCTATTATAGATAAACTACGATTGGAAAAAGGAACAGTGCAAACAGTTATTTGAGGATTTAATTGATGTTGCAAAAAATTCTTTTAGAACCCATTTTCTCGGTTCTATTGTTTCTATCTATTACGATGACGGCAAATATACGGAATATTTAATAATTGACGGGCAGCAAAGATTAACGACTTTATCATTATTATTGCTGGCGATTTACAAACTAATAGATGGAAAAATAATAGAGACTACCGTAAATAAAGAACAAATTAAAGATGCATACCTAATTAATAAATATTCCAAAAAAGACAAAAAAATCAGATTAAAGCCTGTTAAAAATGATAATAGAGCGTTTGAAGCGTTATTTGAAAATGAAGAAGATTATGTGGAAAATTCAAATATTACTATTAATTATCAGTATTTTTACGACAGGGTTGCAAAAGAGGAAATTTCGGTTGACGATTTATTTTTATCAATAAAAAAGCTTGTGATTGTTGAGATAGAGCTTAAAAACGGGGAGGATAACCCTCAACTTATTTTTGAAAGTTTAAATTCAACCGGACTTGATTTGACCGAAGCGGATAAAGTTAGAAAC
>JAFDMD010000159.1 GCA_019306185.1 Deltaproteobacteria bacterium | reverse complement strand
TTCGAGCTATAGCGACAAGATATGACAAATTGAAACGTAATTTCGAAGCTATGCTCGCTTTGGCTTGCGCTTTCCTTTGGCTACCTTTATGAATTGTCAACAGACCCTAATATATTCATAGAAATCAACATCGCCGGATACTCCATTATCAAATGTAATTTGATAAATATATTTATCTTTATAATTTATTTCTATTATGTCGCTCATATTCCACATGTTATTCTCCTTATGGCAGAGGATCAATTTTTTTTATTTTTTTGTTCTCTTTTGCAAGCGCCCAAGCTTCTTCAAGTTTTGTTTCGTAAACGTCCGTCCATTCCCTTACAAGTCTAATCGCTGTTTTGGATAATAGATTGCCTTTGATTATATTTCCTTGAAAATCAAAGAGCGCTTTATTGCCGAAATATTCGGCATGAAAATGAGGATGATTGTGCTCGTCATAAAACATTCTGATGATAATGCCGAAAAATCTTGATATTTCAGGCATAGATAGTATCCTTTTTTGTATTATCAATGATGTAAGCCTAATGCTTTTTAAGCTCGCTGAATTTATTGCTTAAGATTTGGTATGCTCTATTTTTCGCAGACAAAAATGAATTGTCGCCAAATAAAAGTAAAACATCCAACGCATCCAAAGATTAACGTCATAATCTGTTTTTTGTATTTCATTATAATGACGAATACCGAAGTTATTTGCTATATTAAACAGGTCTTGCTCGTCTTTTTTGGTTAAAATGCTTTTTACTTTAGAACGTAAACGTTCGCAAACATCTATTAAATCCTTTACTGCATGTCTCCGGTCATCTACTGTCGCCCCATGTCTTCTATATAGCCGAATTGCCGAATTTATGCGTTGCCTTACCTTCTCGTCATTCGACGGAATATCAGCTTTAAATATTTTTTCAAAACCGATTTTAGGCTTTTCAAGTATTTCTCCGTTTTTGCTTAGCTCGAATTTACCTATATAGGCTCCGAGTATTTCATTAATTTTTTCTCGAAATTCCTTTTGACCTTCTGCTTTATCAAATTCATCACAACAGTTGATCTCCAGATAACCGTCCCAAACTGCATTAATTGGCTTTGAAACATGTATATGTAAAAATTCTATAATATCGAAAAGGTCATCTTCACTGTAATTTTCTATAAATTTATTTATAGGCCATAAACTCTCTTTTCTAATTTTTAAAAGTATGTCAGATTCGACATCGGGAATTTTTGGTTTACGATCGCCATAACATTCCTCGTAAGCATAAAAGCTTTCATCAAAATAGCCGTTTTTATCCATACTATTATATGCTTGTTTAAATAATTTTTTTAAATCATTTAAAGTTAGACCGTCTTTGGCCGGATTTGAACCTTTCCTCATTGAGTAGTAAGGATGATTTGTCATGCTTTACCCTGTGTTCGGAAATTAATATCTAAAAAAAATTGTTTGTTGAATAAAATAATGTCAATTTTACCCGCCCAAGTAAGCTTTTTTAACTTCGGGATTGGTTAGAAGATCTTCGGACTTTTCTTCCAAAACCAATTTGCCGTTTTCAATAACATATCCGCGGGTTGCAAATTTTAAGGCGAGTCTTGCATTTTGCTCTACCAAAAGTATGGTGGTTCCGGCTTTATTTATTTCTTTTAAAGCCTCAAACATAGAAAGCATCAAAATGGGCGCTAAACCCATAGAGGGTTCGTCTAACAGCATTATTTTTTTTCCGCTTATATAGGCTCTGCCTACCGCGAGCATTTGTTGCTCGCCTCCGCTTAATGTGCCGGATATTTGTTTTTTTCTCTCTTCTAATCTCGGAAATATCCCGAATACGGTTTTTATATCTTTTTTTATGTTATTCGTATCTTTTCTGGCAAATGCGGCAAGTTTTAGGTTTTCGGTTACGGTAAGGTTGCCGAATAAGCGTCTTCCTTCCGGCACATGAGATATGCCGAGTTTTGAAACCACTTTATCAGGCTGATATAAAAGCAGGTTTTGCCCTTCAAACTCCATAACTGTTCCGGGAAGAGCCGGAACCATACGGGATATTGCCCGTAAGATTGTGCTTTTTCCCGCTCCGTTTGCCCCTATTATGCAGACTCGCTCCCCTTGTTTTATGTTAAAATCTATTCCATGCAAAGCGGTTATTTTATCGTAGGCTACTTTTAGGTTTTTTATTATCATCTGCATTGTGGGATCATCCTTTATTTAAATTTTGGCGGATAATTTCGTAGATTGGGTTTTGCTTTGCTCAACCCGACTATTTTTTTTGCAATTCAATTTTAGTTGTGAGGGTTTCCTCTGTTTATAATTTTAATTAAGGGATTTCTCCTCGCCATGCTCGTCGAAATGACAGACAAAGATAACAGTTCGTCGCAATGAGAAGCAAAAATAACAATTCGTTGACGTTACGGAGCAAAAAATAGCGCTTTCTGTTATTTCGAGTAAAGCGAGAAATTTTTTAATTATTTTTTATAATAAACGGCTATTATATAAAAAGTTGTTTTAGAAATTGTTTTATATTTTGAAAACATTGATGCTCAAAATTCCAATATCCTTTTAATGCTCCAAGCCCGAGAGAATTTTTTATAGGGACGCGGGATGCCAAATATGTTTGAACGCGAGATTTTGCTTCATTATACTTTTGTTTTTCCTTCTTTGTTTGATATTGTTTTAAGCATTGAATATAATTTTGAATGCAATCGTTTATAGGTTTGTCTTTAATAGTTTGCAAACATAGGTTTTCGAGCATTCCGGCTCCTTTGTTATCCGGCATTATATAAACGCCTATTTTTAAACCCTGTGTTTCCGCAACTTGATTCGGTTTGTCCGGCGTCGGCAATCCTTTTTTCTTTAATATGCCGCAAATACTTTGAAATGCGGATTGAGCCGGCTTTTCTTCGGCGTCTCTAACAAAGCCGATTTGTTTTATGGAGCTAAAACCTTCTCTGCCGTAAAGATAGCCGAATTCGGCCTTAAATCTATCTTTGCCGCCTATATCTACAAGCTGAACATGTTTTATATTTAAATGCTTTAATAATGCTTTAAAAAAATTGCATTCATCTTTACCTTCTACGGCGAGTAGGCTTTTTGTTGCTATTTTAAAACTTTTATCCATTAGCGCGCCTCAAAATTTTTTTCGATACCGGCTTTTAATTCCCGCGCGGAAGCCGCATAAGCTTTATGGCTTTCGCCGTCTTTATCTAATCTGTAAAGACGTATATCGTCTCCTTTAGGCTCTATTTCGGTATAAGCGTTTGAAAGGGCTTCGATAGCTTCGTAAGAATGGGTTGTGGCTATTAATTGAACGTTATATGCTTTGCAAGCGGTTAAAATAGCGTTCCAAGCTGTTTTTAAGGATGAATAATGCAAACCGTTTTCTATTTCGTCTATTAAAACAACTCCGTTTTTTGTTTCCGCAAAGGAAGTTAAGAATCCAAGGGTTCTTATTATGCCGTCTCCCATTATATTAATAGGCAATAGATTATTTCCGCCTACGTCAATATAAATAATATCGTTTGTGCCTATTCTTATATCGGTAATATTAGGCTCTATTTTTTTTAAAACCGAAATAATCGTATCAAGTTTTTTTTGCACCGTAAGGTTATTTACTGCCGGCATTATCTGCGAAATAGACACGTTAGAATGGAGAAATGCGAATTGTAAGGTTTCTTTGTATGACGATGATACTTGAGCGTTTACTATTTGTTTCTTCCAGACATCAAAGCCTTCCTGACGAATTAATTTATTTTTATTATCGCGGCAGTAAAGATTAATACCCTGTATAGAACGCTCCGAAATAGTCGAAGCCGCATAGTTAGAATGAACCTTTTGCTCTTTTAAATCTTGAATATTATTATCGGTATAAAAAGGTTCGATTGTCAAACTTCGTTGTTTATTATTATTAAATTTACCTTTAAAAAATATCCGTTTATTAAGGTCTAAGTCTTTAAATATAGACAAAATATCTTTTTCGGTTGCAATATCTAACCCGCGAAAATTTTGTATATAGATTGGCATTCTGGCATTAGACATCCCTGAAAGTAGAAAAAACGCTTCAAGAACCGAGGTTTTGCCGCAATTATTCCGCCCTACCAAAAGATTAACTCTTTTTAGGTCATCTATTTCAAACTTTTTTATTCCTCTGAAGTTTTCTATTGTTAAGGATTGATATTGCATGACAGTTTATATCCTTTTTTCAATAATGCTTAAACGTTAACTTATAT
>JAFDMD010000158.1 GCA_019306185.1 Deltaproteobacteria bacterium | reverse complement strand
GGAGAAATTTCTTAACTATCTATTAAAAATAATTAAACTGCTCCTTTTGATAGATAAGACGGGTTTTTAAATAAAGGGATTTCTCGCTTCGGTTCGAAATGACAAGCTTTTTATCTTTACCTGTCATTTCGACGAGTGAAGCGAGGAGAAATCCCTTAATCAACCGAATAAAAAATTTGCATTTTAAACATAAGTGGTTTAAATAAAGCGTTTCTATTTTATCTTACGCAATTATTTCTCAATACTTGAAATAAGGGCTAACAGGTATATAATAACATTAAACGCTATCGCCGAACATAATTTAGGATTAAGATAATGAAAATTACAATAAATAATCTGGGACCTATTAACCTGTTTGAGTTTGATCTTAATAAAGATTTAAACCTAATATTCGGTAAAAACAATATAGGCAAATCTTATGCAATGAGCGCGATTTATCTTATTGTTAAAAATATTATAAATAAAAATTGGCGCGTTAATGTTTTTGTTGCCCATCTTATCGAGTTAATCGATACCAAACATTTTAAAGAGTATGAAGAAAATTCAGCGTTGTTTGAAGAGGTTGATAGATTAAATAAAAGTATAATCGCTAATATAAATAAAAAAGAGGAGCAGTTTGATATTACAAAAAATGTTGGCAAGGTTTTTGAAAAACTTATTGAGTATAATATAAAAGAAGATTTGGAAAAATCTTTTAAAAACTCTTTTTTATCTATTGATGCCTTAAAAAATGAAATGAATGATGAAAAATTCTCAATTCGGGTCGAGTTAAAGGGGTTTTGTTTTTCTATTGTAATTATCAACTCAAAGCTTGGTATTGATAATTTTAAATTAAATAAAAAAGTAATTATAAAACAAAGCAAAATAAATAGAATAATAAAAAATAGTAACGGCTTTACAATACATTATAATAAAAAACAGAAAGGCTTTGAAATTCGGTTGTTTAAAAATATAATGAATAGTATAATTTATATATGGTATGATGAGACATTGCGTTACAATAAAGATAAAATAAATAATATCTATTTTCTTCCGGCTTCCCGTTCCGGGCTTTATAATGCTTTTAATTCTTACGCCTCCTCTATTGCGGAGTTATCTAAAAGCAGAAACTTTTTTGAACAAGGCTTGCAACTTCCCACCCTTTCTACGCCTGTTTTGGATTATTTTTTACATCTTGCCAATATAAAGGCAGAGGTTAAAGATAATGAATATAAAGATATACTTTTGACTTTGGAAGAAAATATTTTAGACGGAAAAGTTTTATTTAACGAGCAAAACAAAAAGCTTTCTTTTAAACCGAATAACATGAGCAAAGAGCTTGATTTATCCTTTACCTCCTCTATGGTTTCGGAACTTGCGCCGCTTGCCGCTTTTTTAAAGTATATAATAGGTAAAAATAAAAAAGCTTTGATTTTTATAGAAGAGCCGGAAGCTCATCTTCACCCGGACGTTCAGATTAAAATAACCGAACTGTTTGCAAAGCTTGCGGATTACGGAATAAAAATAATTATTTCTACGCACAGCAGTTATATATTCGGAAAAATAAATAATCTTATTTTAGAAAAAAAGATCGATTATAAAAAAACAGGCTCTTATCTAATGGATATGACGGAGAAAGGAAGCGTTATAAATAATAATATGATTGCGGCGCCGGACGGCATTACAGATGAAAACTTTGTAGATACCGCAGAAAAATTATACAACGAAAGAACGGCTATTTACGAAAGATTAAACGAAGATGCTGATAAATAATCTTCGCGATCATAAAGAACTATCCGATTATATAAGCGACAAATGTGATGACGCCGAAGATTCCAATGGTAATTTTAAGGTTTTAACGGATAAAACCATTAAGCCGAAAAATATTTTTATTATTAAAGTTGATCTTTACTTTAATAAAAAAATTAGCCCTAACCCCAAAGGTCCCGACTGTTTAATTATACAAAGATGCGCGGAACAAAAATTTAATATTTATATGGCGGAATTCAAAGATGTAAAAAGACCAAAACATATTAACAAAGAAAATATTAGAGAAAAGTTTGACTCCTGTTTTAAAAATTTTATAGAAGATAAATTTAAAAAATATTTTACTTCGGACAAAATAATGATAAGAAATATTAAGTTATGGCTTATTTCGGATCCGCATAATATAAGAGAACATCCGGAGAGAATAAAGCATAATAATGTAATTGTTTTTAAAATGATGCTTGGAGAAAAACCCATTAAATATTTGAATAAATATATTGCTATCGAACATAATCATGAAAATCCGACAATAAAAAATTGTTTTGACAATTAAAGCCTCGTAAAGATTTAAGCAGATTGCCCATTGACCATTAAACATTGCCCATTGAACAGGGACTTGAGCCGCTTTTTTTCCCGACAAACAAAGCAAAAAAATTAAATTATAAATCAACTATTATAACTAAGCTATTTCAAGTAAACTATGGAAAAATATACTTCAAAAGAAATGATGACTATAGCCGCGGCAAGACGCATAACAAATTCCGATATTGTTTTTTGCGGCACCGGAATTTCTATGCTTGCGGCTATGGCGGCAAAACATATAAACGCTAAAAAAAGCGTTATTATGTTTGAAACCGGCGCCATAGGGTCTTCGCTTGAAGATTTGCCTCTTGCGGTAGGAGATTCGCGAGTTATGTATAACGCCGACGTTTTCGGAACCCTTGCCGATTCATTTGCTTTTATGCAGAATAAATTTACCGGCAAAAATGTTGTCGGCATACTCGGAGCGGCTCAGATAGATAAATACGGCAATTTAAATTCTACGGTAATAGGAGATTATTTTAATCCTACGGCAAGATTTGCGGGAAGCGGCGGCGGTTGCGACGTAGCCTCTTTTGCCGATAGGGTAATAGTATTTATGAAGCATGAAAAAAGAAGATTTGTAAAAAAGCTCGATTATTTAACAAGCCCGGGATGGCTTAACGGCGACAATTCAAGAAGCGAAACCGGCATTGCAACAGGAGGAGTCGCCGCGGTAATAACAGATATGGGGGTTTTGGAATTTGATAAACAAAGCAAGCGGATGTATTTAAAAGGATATTATCCGAATATTGAACAAAAAGCTATTGTAGATAATATTGGTTTTGAAATAGACGTTTCCAAAGCCTCTTTAATAGAGCCTCCCTGCAAAGAGGAGCTTTTTGCGTTAAGAAACAAATGCGATCCGCAAAGATTAATACTGTAAAGGGATTATGGAAATAATTTTTTCAAATAATAAATTTGCTCAAATGCTTTTCGGCAAAAATAACGAAAACCTTAAAAAGATAAGCGCCGAATTAAATATCAATTTAAACTCCAGAGGCAATAAGGTTACCGGAAGCGGAGACGCGGTGTCTTTATCTTTGGCGAAAAAAATATTGGAACAGCTTTACGACATTATTAAAGGCGGTTATCCTTTATATTTATCGGACGTAGAATACGCCGTAAAAATAATATGCGCGGACGATAATGTTAAGCTTAAAGATATATTTTCGGACAATCTTTATATTACCGGAAAAAAAAAGATTATAACCCCTAAAAGCCTTTCTCAAAAAAAGTATATTGACGCTATACGCTCATTTGATATTGTTTTCGGAATAGGACCCGCCGGAACCGGAAAAACTTATCTTGCTATGGCTATGGCTGTTTCCGATCTTATAAAAAAACGAGTTAATCGCATTATTCTTACCAGACCGGCAGTTGAAGCGGGGGAAGCATTAGGCTTTTTGCCCGGCGACCTTTCGGAAAAAATAGACCCTTATTTACGCCCTCTTTACGACGCTCTTTATGATATGATGAGCTTTGAAAAAGCTTCGGAATTAACGGAACAAAACGTAATAGAGGTTGCCCCTTTGGCGTTTATGAGAGGCAGAACTTTAAACGACGCCTTTATTATATTAGACGAAGCCCAAAATACCACTTCGGAACAGATGAAAATGTTTTTAACAAGAATCGGCTTAAATTCAAAAACTGTGGTTACCGGCGATATTACTCAAGTAGATTTGCCGTCTCATCGCAAATCCGGGCTTGCGGAGGCAAAAGATATTTTAAAGGATATACGTGGAATAAATTTTACCTTTTTTTCGGATCAAGATGTGGTTCGTCATAAGCTTGTGCAAAAAATAATAGGAGCATACGGAAAGGGATGTGGTTCGTCATAAGCTTGTGCAAAAAATAATAGGAGCATACGGAAAGGCGGATAAAATAAAAGAGGTTGCCGATAAAGATTTTTAATCGCCAATCGCCAAAAGATTTGTACAAAGGAACAAAAGATAAGAGTAAAACGCAATAGTTAAGCGATTTTTTGCTTTTTTTGACAAGATATGGCTTTAAATTAAATGATTTCTCCTTTCGGTGCGAAATGACAAGCTTTTTATTTTTGCCTGTCATTTCGACGAGCAAAGCGAGGAGAAATCCCTTAATAAAACCCTTAATACAAATGGATAAATAATAGATAGAGGCAAAGCGTTTAAGCTTAAAATGCAGGTTTTTCCGCATCGACTATTTAATTATAATTTTATCAAACAATAAAAAAATGAAATTTAAAACAATAAAAAAATTATCAGATAATATTTATAGTTCTATCTAATATATTAAAATTAATAATTTTCGCCGTAATTGCGGCTGTTATTTTAATATCTCTTTATCCGAAAGGGATGACAAAAAAATATAGCTATAATATCGGAGATATAGCAAAACAGGATATAAAAGCTACGGAAGAATTTTTGGTAATAGATAGAGAAGCAACCGAAGATAAAAAAAAGCAGGCAAAATATAATCAGCTTACCGTTTACGACTTCTATGATAATATTACAGATAAGTTAGTAAAAAGAACGGAAAAGGCTTTTTTAGAAATGCAAGCGGTTATAAAAAATACCGAAGTTTTTTCGGACGAAGATAAAAAAAAGCGCAAAGATTATGAAGCGAAACGATTTGAGGCAAACAAATCGGATTTTTATAAAGCCTTGGGCGTATATCTTGAGGATGATATTTACGATCTTCTTATAAAATATCGATTTCCGGATAATTTGCCAAAGTATGTAGAAGAAGTTTTATCCGTTATTTATGATAACGGGGTTATTTCGGATAAATATAGGCTTATGCAAAATATTAATAAAGGCATAATTTTAAGATCCGTCGAAACAAAAGAAGAGGATATTATTAAGTCCGAAACTGTTTTAAAACAGTTTTACGACATAAATCAGGCGCAGGAAATGGTCGGCGGAATTGTAAGGGAAGCTATATTAAAGGATGAAAAAAAAGGTATAATAAGCGCTGCCGAAGCAATTGCTAAAAATTTGATAAGAGCTAATATTACCTTAAACGCAAATGAAACCGAAGAGCGAAGAAAAAAAGCCGCTTTGGAAATAACGCCTGTTTACGAAGAGATAAAACAAGGCGAAATTATTTTAAGAGAAGGCGATAAGGTCGCGCAGGTTCACATAGATAAATTAGAAGCTTTGGCTTTAAAGGCAAGACATAAAATTAATTTTATGAAAGGAATAGCAAACACCTTTATTCTTTTAATTGTTTTGCTCGCGTTCTATTTTACCGTATCTAACTATAAAGATGAAAAAAAATTTAATGAAAATAAGAATTTTATTTTTGTATCAAGCCTATTTCTTCTTTTTTTTCTTATAATAAAGTTATCTATCGCCATAGTCGATATGCTTGGAACGGGTTCCGATATTTTTAGCCCTCAATCCTTATATTACGGCATACCGGTAGCCGCGGGCGCAATGTTAGTATCTATTTTTATCGGAAGAAACACGGGGATGATGTTTTCTGTTTTGCTTGCATGTTCCGTCGCCATAATGCTTGAAGGAAAATTAGAAATTTTTATATATTTTTTGGTCAACTCCTTTTGCGGCGTTTATTGGACGCGAGAATTTAAAGAAAGAAGGGTTTTTATTAAAGCGGGAGTAAAGCTTGCAATTCTTAATTTTTTTCTAATTTTTTTTATAGATTTTTATATAGGCGAAATTGCCGGGGTAAAACCTTTATGGGATTGGGTTTTTGCATTTTGCGGAGGAGTGTCCGCCGGAATTGTAACATCCGGCTTTATTCCGC
>JAFDMD010000157.1 GCA_019306185.1 Deltaproteobacteria bacterium | reverse complement strand
TTATTGGGACTTTGCGGGCGTTATACTATGATTTTTTGACGGCGAGTATTGATAATGTTAGTTATTTTTGCCTGTCATTTCGACAAGCGCAGCGAGGAGAAATCCCTTTATTAAGAATGCTAATTATTAAATATAGTTAAGTATAAAAAAATAATAAAATTTCGTTAGATAACAAAGTAGTTTGTTCGTTTGTAAGGCAAGGCGAAAGTTTTAACCGGAGTAATACATGTAGTATTTCGAGGATTGAGATTTTTGCATAATGCCGATAGCGGACAAAAACAAAATGCAAAATTATATAACTATAATCTATAATTTTGGCGGATAACAAAGTACAAAGTTAGCCGCTAAAATTCAAACTGAACATAATGAAATATATAAAACTAATTATAATAGCGGCGCTTATTATAACCGCAGATCAAATAACAAAACAGATGATAATAAATAATTTTTTTGTTTTTGAATCTGTTCCGGTTATAGACGGTTTGTTTAATATTACCTACCTTCAAAACCTCGGAGGCGCTTTTAGTTTTTTTGCCGACAAGTCGATTTTATTAAGAAGCGTTATATTTAAGATACTTCCTATAATAGTAATCTTTTTTTTGTTTCTTTTTTATAAAACGGTTCCGTCTTCCTCTAAATTTTTAACCTTTGGGCTTTCCTTTATTATAAGCGGAGCAATAGCTAATCTTATAGATAGGTTTGTTTTTGGGTTTGTAATAGATTTTTTGGATTTTTATGTTAATAATATCCATTGGCCCGCTTTTAATATAGCGGATAGCGCCATAACCGTAGGAATAGTAATGGTTTTAATCGGTTCCTTTACAGATAAATCCGCCTTTGGATAAGCGGCTTTTATCTTCGCAATTTTAAAGAGATAACGGAATTGATAAAGAACAGGGAGTAAAAAAAAATGTTAAAATTAAAAAAAGCTACGACCATAGAAGAAATAAGAAAATACTGCACTCCAAAGCCTCTTGCGGAGGAAGATCTTGAACAGTTTTATATTAATACAAATAAAGCAAGAAATTTAGAAGAGGATATATTTAATAAATTAAAGAATCGGGTAACCGCAGAAGTGGAGAACAGAATACTGTTTTGCGGGCATAAAGGATGCGGCAAGTCAACCGAATTAAATAATCTTAAAAAAAAGCTTAAACAGGAAATGTTTTGCGTATCCTTTTCGGTTCATTCGGAATGTAATATGTTTACTTTAAAAGCCGAAGAATTGCTTCTTGTAATAGCGGAAAGGCTTGTAGCTTCCGCAAAAGATGCGGGACTTAAAATTAATGATAAAAGCTTGCAAGATATATACGATTATTTTGCAAAGGAAAGCAGGCTTGAAGAATCCGAAATAAAAGCCGGAATTGAGGCGGGCGGAGGAGTCGCCGCCGATAAAAGCATAATAGGAAACCTACTCGGCTTATTGGCATATATAAAAACCGACATAAAATTAGGAAGCAGAGCCTTACAAACCACAGAGAGCGTTTTAATTAAAAGACCCTCCGCGCTTTTGTTGAAAATAAACCAATTAATAGAAAAGATAAAAGCGGGGCTGCCGGAAGGCAAAAAACTTCTTATTATAGTGGAAGACCTTGATAAATTAAACCTTGCCGTAGCAAGAGATATATTTATCAATAATTGCGCTTTTCTTAAAATAAACGCGTCCGTAATATACACAATACCGATATTTTTATTTTACGCGCCGGACGCCCAAGCCTGTAGAAACAATTTTGACTCTGATATATCTTTGCCTATGATAAAGATAAAAGAGATTGACGGCAAAGAGAATAATGAAAGCTTTAAAATCATAAAAGAAATAATAAACGCAAGATTGGATGAAAAACTTATCGACGATGACGCGTTAAATATGCTTATAGAAAAGACCGGCGGAGTATTAAGACACTGCTTTGAAGCGCTTCAAAAAGCAAGCGAAACAAATTCGGCTCTACAAGAGAAAAAACTCGGAGCAAAACAGATAGAATACGGGCTTAATAGACTTGGAGACAATCTTTGGAGACAGGTTGCGCCGCCTTACGACCCGCCGCCTTCCGGAGTCGTCAAGATAGAGGAGCTTTATAAAAGATTATCCGATTATTACAAAATAGAGGAGAGTAAAGAGGCGATTGCGCCTTCGCCGGACGTAATAAATCAGATACTGCTTATGTCTTCCGCTTTAATAGAATATATAAACGGAGAAGAAAGATTTGTAGTTCATCCTATTTTGGAAAAAAGAATAAAAAAGTTAAAATGGTATAGGGAGATAGTAGAATAGGAAACAATTTTTAACTGCAAAATATAAAGAAGGGGTCTTTTTTATTAAAGATAGTTAATCGCAAAAAAAGATGGTTATAAAAGTCGGCAAGGTTTACGTTTGTTTGCTTCGCTTTTGCTTGTCTATTGAAATTTTTTACTTTGCCTCATTATTTGCCGGATGTTTTTTTTGCATGTCCTGTTGACGGGCGTTATTTTTGCCTGTCATTTCGACAAGCGCAGCGAGGAGAAATCCCTTTATTAACAAATTCCGATTATTAAACAGTCGATGCTGAAAAAGATAGTAAAAGGTATAAAAAGTTATGACTTTTTGATTTTTTCATTTAAATTCAATTCGGCGGCGGCGGAGTTTGTTTGCTTCGCTTTTTACTTGCGTTCTCGGATTTTCGGCTTGGTTTTACTAACAAAGCAAGAACTCAACTTGCGCTATGCGCAAGTTTCAAACAGCTTGCTTTGTCTTAACGTAAAACCATCCGAAAATTATTTCCTCGACCGCAAGAGCCGCTACGCAAAAAAACTCCGCCGCCGCCTTGTTACTCGTAATATTTGCAAGAAAATGTTAAATATAATATTAATTCTTTGCAAATATATTATTTTATATTTCTTAAAATTTATAATAATTATAATATATATTATAATTTTTCAGTATTGACTTTTTTACGCAAAACCAAACCGAAAATTATTTCCTCGACAACAAGAGCCGCTACGCAAATAAATTTTGGACGCCGCCTTTGAGAGTAATGAATATTTACTCTTAAAATTTGCAATAACTTCAATATATAATATGCTTTTTCAGCGCCAACTAAATAGAATTAAACGCAAAAAAGGATGATAGGATAGCCATGAGCTACGCGGAAGAATACGACATATTAAAAAATTCCATAAAAAATATTATGCCGGATATGGCAATGGTTAGAATAGAGACTGTAAGCAAGGCGCATGAGCTTATTGAGTCCTTAAATTTGCAATTAAAGCTTCCCGCTTTTTATAATATTGAATTTCAGCCTAACGGCGTTAGAGCCGCGGTAGAAATATTAAACAAGGCGCGGGATTTTTCTTTGATTTCCAAAGAACAGGATACCGAAATAATATTTATAATAGATAAAGGCTCCTTAAATGTTCCGGAACCGGATCAGATAGATTTTTGGGAAACAATGAACGCCCAGCGGGAGCTTTGGGGAAGCTTAAAAGCTTATATAATATTTATTATGCTGCCGGAAGAATATGATAAAATGCTTATAATAGCTCATCATCTTACGGACTGGATACCTCTTAAAATAGACCTTCTTAAAAAGCCGGATCAAAAATCTTTTACGGATACTCAAAAAATTATATCGGACTCTTCGGACGGCATATCCGGCAAAACCGCTTTATCCGAAATAGATAATCTGTTGCAAAGCTTTAAAGAGGCGGAGAAAAAAAGGGGGAAAAGCCTTATAAGAAGATTTTTACTTCCTGCTTTTGACCTTGCGGTAGATGCTTTTGATATGAAAAGAGCCGCAGAGATAAGAAAATATATAGCCGAAGATAAAATTCAAAAAGCGGATATAATGCAATGGAACAGACTTAATTTTAAATTTTATTTTTATACTTCCAAAAATAGAAAGGCGGCGGAATATCTGTTAAGATTCAAAAAAGATGCGGAACAGATACAGGATAAAAGCAAAATCGCTTTTTCATATCTTTATACAGGCATGCTTAAATTTAGGACGTCCGAAAACAAAGAGGCTTTAAAGTCGTATGAGATAGCCTTGCCTATATATAAGGAGATAAGGAATAGACTTGGAGAGGCGAATTGTATAAGCAGCATAGGGGAAATACATTTAAGGGAGTCTCATAATGTAGAGGCATTAAAGGCATATGAGGCGGCTTTGTCTATATATAAGGAGATAAGGAATAGACTTGGAGAGGCGAATTGTATAAGCAGCATAGGGGAAATACATTTAAGGGAGTCTCATAATGTAGAGGC
>JAFDMD010000156.1 GCA_019306185.1 Deltaproteobacteria bacterium | reverse complement strand
TTCCGCCTCAAGATTAATGTTTCCTTGCGCATAGCTTGTATCTTGTAGAGTTATATCTCCCGCGGATTTAATGTTTATATCGGTTTTTGCCGCAATATCTTTTTTTAATACTACGTCTCCGTTTGCGGTTATGGTAACGTCTTCTATGTTTGCGCCTATGCCGTCTTCCGAATTTACTCCTACTCCTTTTTCGGTGGCTATTAAAAATATTCTGCCCGCATACATGCCGCCAAGCAATGAGGCGTCTATTGCAACTATCGGTTTGTCGGATCCGTCGTCCGCTTTTGGAGTTAAGGTTTTATCTTTATAATCGTAATAGTTTCTGCCTGTTTTTATGCCGAGATATTTGCCCGCCCTTATTTCTTGTTCTATTTTTGCGGCGCGAGATATAATTTCGAGAGCGTCTATATTTTCGCCGTTTAACATTGCCTCGTTTATAAGTATCATGCCTTGATCAACTTCAAGCCCTTGCAAATCTCCGAATTCGTCCATTTGCGGGGTTCCGGTTGTTAAGGTTACGCGCGGTATGTTTATAAAGCCAGCGCCGGATACTATTATGCCGTTAGGATTTGCCAATACAAATTCCGCAGATTTGCCGAACATTTCGGTATATCCCAAAAGGCTTGTTTCGGTTACGCCGGTAACTTCGTTTAATACTATATCCGCGGCTCGTCTCTTTGGCTGTAAATTGGGGTTGCCGTAAACCATGCCGCCGAGTTGGGACTGCCCTACTTGAACGCTATTGTTTAATATAACGCCCTGTTTTTGAACATTGTATTCTTTAAATTTATTGTGAGAAACTCCTTTTGCGGAAGGCGCGACTATGTTGACTAAAGGAACGCCGTTAGGGGCTTTATCTAACCCCGCTTGGTTTTTGCCCGGCGCTTCGGTATCTACTTTTATATCTTGCGCATTTATTATTGCAGGAAAAAATATTAATTGAAAACTTAAAAGTATGAGTATTAATTTTTTCATGGCTCCGCCTCCTGTAAGCCGCTGCATAACTTCGTAGTTTGTCCGTTGTCTGCGTTGGATAACAATTTTTAATCCTCGAAATACTTTGCGTATTCCTCCGGTTAAAAATCATTATTCGCCTTGCCGACGAACAAACTACTTTGTTATGCAACGGCTTATTATTATTTTAATTAAAAGGTTTCCTATGGTTATATTTTTAAGTAATAATTTTGTCCGTCTTTTTATTCAGGGATTTCTCCTCGCTTTGCTAGTCGAAATGACAAACAAAAATACTTGTCGAAATTAGAAACAAAAAAATGCCTGTCAAGATGATAAACAAAAATAACTTATGTTAAAATAACAGAAAGTAATCTTGGACTGTCATTTCGACCGAAGGGGAAAATCCCTGAATCATTGCCGCCGCCTTACAACAAAAATTAAAGGCTTGTCATTTGATCAAGGGATTTCTCCTCGCTTTGCTCGTCGAAATGACAAATAAAAATACTTATCGAAATTAGAAACAAAAAGATGTCCGTCAAAATACGGCTATTCCGCTTTTTTGGCGTTTTCTACCGCTTTTTTTATAATTGAGTCGAATTGAGCGGCTTCGGCTCCGGTTAATGTTGCCCGTTGCGTAAATGTTATAAGGTTGCTTATTGCCGGTATAGACATTTTAACGGATATTATATCCGCCTGTTTTTTATTTTGTTTACGAGCCTGCTCCGCGCTCTCCATAAGCGGATTATATACTTTTAAAAAGGGAATAACTTCATCGCCGCCTAATTGTATTCTGTTTAATAAGCTAACCGCATAAACGACTTCTTGAAAAGTATAATTGATTTCTATTAATTTCGGCTTATCATTATCCTTTTTGTCCTCCGCCGCGTTTGAAATGCAGGCTGCGGATAGAATAAAAATAACGGATAATAAAATCGCCGATAGGTTTTTAATAAGATTTTTGCTTTTTAACATCGGGCTACTCCTTTTTTAAAGTTTAAAGCGGTTATAAAATTTTTTTATTATGGTTTTTTATCGAATATATGGTTGTAAGCCTTATCGAATATATTATCCAAGCCTACGGTAACCGAAAAATATATCTGATAATCATTTTCTTCTATAAAATGAGGAGAATAGATTGGTTCGGAGTATGTAATATCAAAAGCAAAAGGATCGTTGTCATATCTTAAACCGAACGCCCAGCCTGTTAAGCCTCCTTTGCCTTCGCCGTAATTAGAATCTACTCCGGCGGTTTCCAGAACATATCCGGTATCTATTCCGAAAAAAAGATCCGATTTGGATAATAAACCTTTAAATATGGGGGACTGCGGGTTTTTAAATATGATTTCGTTTTTAAGGTAGAATCCCTTGTCTCCTTGTATTGAGTCTTCTTTAAAGCCTCGAACTGTGGAGCTGTCTCCTATGTTGATTTTTTCGGCGCCGAATAATACGTCCTGGCTGTATTGAGAGAAAAAATTGGTTTGCCAGATTGTATTTTGATTAAAAAGGGCAAACGGCTTGGAGTATGTAATGCCGAAGTCGTATTTTTGAAACTGCGCCTTTGGAGCGTCCGCGTTTATATCCGGAGGATCCTCTTGCGCGGCAAAATTTTTAAGCCCTTTGTAATAGTTAAGATCAAAGTATGCTATGCCGTTAAATATTCTTCTGTTATGGCTTATTCCGGCTTTTAAAACGGATAGTTTTCTCGAAGAGGTATCTGTTTTAACGTCTTCAAGGTAGCTTTCGGAGCTTTTAAGGGTTATAGAAGAATTAAGCGCGGTTTTTGTAGTTTGATTTCTATGTATAACATTTTTTATTTCCAAAGATGCAGTTTCGCTGTTTCCGGAAGTTTTAAAAGATCTTACAAGCCCTTTTACTGTTTGCATGTATTCGGAATAGGCATAGTTGCCGGAAAGCGTCCAGTATCCGAAAGGAAAGGAGAAACCCGCATAATAGGCGCGGGAAAATTTGTTGTTGTTGTCGCTTTGGCTGTCTTCGGTATAATTGAACAGAAAATTGTCGTTTATTCCTATGAGGTTATCTTTGTTTAAAGCAATTTTTCTTCTTATTTCTCCGGTTGATTTCTGCCCTTCGTTATCAAAGGTTATATCCGCCCTAAATGTATCTATCGGCTGATTCTTTATGATGACTTTGGAATGGTCTGATTTTTTGCCGGGAGTAAATCTCATTTCCGCATTGTTAGAGGCAAGCCTGTTGAATTGTTCTACGCCTTGTTCTATATCGTAAAGGCGTAATTTTTTCCCTTTTAAAAAAGGGAAGGCTGTAAAAATTTTTAATTTGTCTTTAATACTCTGTTCGCTGTCCTCTATTTTGATTTCCTCTATAACGGTTTCTCTTATTAACAGTTTTAACGTTCCGTTTTTAAGGTTTTGCCCGGACGGTATTTTGACTCTTACGGCAGGATATCCGGATTTTAAATAAAAAACTTCGATCTTTTTTGTTAAAGCGTTTATATCTTATATTGTAAGTCTTTTATTTATATAGCCGGATATAAGTTTTGCTTTTTGCCTTTTGTTTATTATTGTTGCATTTTCAAAGATTATTTCGGTAATAAAAAAATCGGGGGATTTTTCGGAAATGTCGCCTTCGGACGCGTTTTTATCGAAGGTTTTTTTATCTTCTATAAGCTTATCAAGCTCTTTTAACAATTCCCGATCTTTTTTTTGCCGATCTAACAGGTTTTGCTCTTTTTCGTGCATGCGCTGCATTTTTTCATAAGCTTCTATTATTGTTTCCTGTTCAGGTTCAATGCCGGAACATATTGAAGCGGTTAGACAAAAGAATACAAAAAAGGTAAAAGCATAATTAAAATATTTTCTCATAATTTCCTCATGCAATAAGATTGAGCAATTTTTTTTGATCGGTAGAAGTTCGGAGTAACTATAAATTAAAATTGCAGTGATTTTTTTTACGGTATATCGAAATTTATAGCAAAATGAGGTTTAAGCGGAATGTTGAATTCAGATTCATGATGAATATGAAATGCCGTATTTTTTGATATAATATATTCTTTGTTAAAATATTTTGTCAAGAAAATAGCAAGCCGATATTGAAAAAAATATAAATAAAGTAAAAAAAGTTTTTTTAAAATTAAGCGGGATAGGCGGAGCGGGGTAAAACAGGGCGATAAAAGCTTTAATATAAAGGTAAATAGTCGATGCCGAAAAACCTGTATTTTAAACTCAAACCGTTTTGGGCTACTTGAAGCTTCGCAGATCGGGTAGAATGAAGCGCAACCCGACATAACCTTGAAAAACGGCTGTTCTGTTGGGTTTGTTATTAC
>JAFDMD010000048.1 GCA_019306185.1 Deltaproteobacteria bacterium | reverse complement strand
TAAAGGCAGAAGTCAATAATTAAGGGTTTTCTATCCGCGATAGAAATGAAAACGGGGAAATAATTAAGGGATTTCTCGCCGCGCTCGAAATGACAAACTTTTTATTCCGGACAAACATTTTTTTACTCTGTTATAGCCAAATTGATTTAAATCAACATACGCTTATTACTCGGTACGGCAAACATTTTATTGGAATCTATCTATATTTGGACAAACGTTATCTTTGCCTGTCATTTCGAACGAGCGAAGCGAGGAGAAATCCCTTAATACAAAGCGACAAATAATAGATATTGCCAAACCAGTTTAAGCTTAAAATGCAGGCTTTTCGGTATTAACTAAATAGGAAAAAAAATCGAATCTATCGCATATCAAAGATGATATTATAAAAAACAAAAGCAATATTATCTATATCAAGAATGAGTTTATTAAAATCAACATAATATTATTTATACAAATAATGATTTTGTTAAAGTAATGTTCATTTTATTATTATGAATAATGTTTATCTTGAAAATAAAAACAATATTTTTTATATTCGCAATGATTTTATTAAAAATAAATTGATATTGTCGGAATAAAAGAAGTTTTCACAAAAAGCGATAATTATATTGATTATATAAAAGATAATTTTTACAAAAAGAATAATAATGTTTTTAAAGTCTGCAATAATATTGCGTAGAATAATAAAAGAGGGATAAAAAAATGAAAAAATTATTGAAAGCCACAATTTTTATTATACTTATTTTTAACGCCGGTTTTGCTATGGCAAAAGAGCCGGATAATATTCCCCGCATAGCTTTGGCTTCCGCTTTTGAGCCGGAAATAAATATTTTTTTACGGGAGATGAAGGAACCGAAAAAAACGGTTATTAACGGCAAAACATTTATTACGGGCAAACTTGTCGGAAAGGATGTAGTATTATTTTTGTCCGGCATATCCATAATAAACGCATCGGTAAATATTCAAATTGCCATAGATAATTTTAATATTTCCAAGATTATTTTCAGCGGCATAGCCGGCGGAGTAAATCCGGACTTGCATATAGGAGATGTGGTTGTTCCGAAAAAATGGGCTAATTATCAGGAGCAAGCCTTTGCTTACAAAGATAAAAATAGTTGGGAACTTATGCCGTGGCACACAAAAGATTTTAATAATTTTAATATGATTTTTCCTCAATATACAATGATTACTTCAAAAGGAAACGCTCCGGATAAGGAGGAGGCAAAATTTTGGTTTGACGCGGATCCGGATATGTTAAAAATTGCGTATCAAATAGCGCCTTCCGTAGTTTTGGAGCAATGCGCGAATCAAGAGAAATGCCTTAAAAACGCTCCGAAAATTAAAATAGGCGGGCTTGGGGTTTCCGGACCTACATTTGTAAATAATAAAAAATATAGAGAATGGGTTTGGAATAATTTTACGGATTCGGAAAATAACAGGATAGACGCTTTGGATATGGAATCAAGCGCCGCCGCAACCGTAGCTTACATGAATAAAATACCGTTTATAGCCTTTAGGTCTTTAAGCGATCTTGCAGGAGGCGGAGACGAAAAAAATCAGCTGACTATATTTTTTCAACTCGCGGCGGATAACGCGGCAAAAATGGTTTTAAAATTTTTGGAAAAGTTGTAATAAGAAGCATTTTTTACTATCCTTACTACTAGCTAATTATACAACTTATTAATAAAAAAATATTAGAAAACAAGGAGCATTGAAGCCTATGAGAAAATTTATATCCTCAAAATTTATATTTTTTATTTTTGTCTTATTATATTTGGTATTTCCGCAAAAGTCTTACGCATATCTTGATCCGGGATCGGGCAGTTATATTCTTCAGATTCTTATTGCAGGTTTTCTCGGAGCGATTTTTACAATTAAGCTTATATGAGTGTAACATAAAAGATATTAGCCCGATTATTTTCTATTTAACAAAATTAACCCGCCTTAACTCTTTATATTTATGTTCTAATCAGATTATTAATATATCGGCTCTATCAGATTTAACCCCTCTTAATGATTTAGATTTATTTTTTAATCGGATTACGGATATATCGTTTTTATCAGGTTTAACCTCTCTTAAATCTTTAGATTTACGTTCTAATCGGATTACGGATATATCATTTTTATCAGGTTTAACCTCTCTTAATTTTTTAGATTTATCTTCTAATCGGATTACGGATATATCGGTTTTATCGGGTTTAACCCCTCTTAATTCTTTAAATTTATCTAATAATCGGATTACGGATATATCGGCGCTGGAAAAATTAATAAATCTAAAAACATTAGATTTAAAAAATAATCCGATTGAGGTTCTGCCCCCTTGGATTACTAATTTTAATATGGAAATAGAATGGATTAAAGATTTTAACTCCGGCTCTATTTCTTTTTACGACAACCCCTTAAAATACCCGCCTGTTGAAATTGTAAAACAGGGGAAAGAGGCTGTAAAAAATTATTTTGAGCAGATAAAAAAACAGGGAATAGGCTATATTTACGAAGCGAAATTGATGATTGTAGGAGACCCGGAAGTCGGCAAAACAAGTTTAATGAATAAGCTTTTTAAAAAAGATTTTAAGGTGCCGGATAAAAAACAGAAATCTACAACCGGCATAACCGTAAGGCAAAACCGGAGCTTTAATATTAAAACAAAAAATAATAAAATAAAAGACTGCAAAGCTCATATTTGGGATTTTGGCGGGCAGCAGATTCAATATATGCTACATCAGTTTTTTTTAACTCCAAGCTGCGTTTATATTTTAATGGTTGACCAAAGAAAAGAGATAGCAAATTTTGATTATTGGCTTAACATAATAAATATTTTGGGCAAACAGAGCCGTATTATAGTTCTTTTTAATGAGATAAATATTGAATCTGCTTCCTCTTTTATTTATGACGAAAAAAAATATAAGAATTTTTTTCCGAATTTAAATATTAAAAAATTGGATATAGACCTTAAAAATATGGAAGACGGCAGGTTTAATGTTTTGGAGAATGAAATAGGAAAAAGCATAGCCTCTTTAGAGCATATAGGAAACGTAGTTCCTGCAAAATGGGCAAACATACGAAAGGATATTGAAAAATTAAAAAGCAAAAAGCAAAAGCAGGTAAGAATAACAGAATATTTTGAAATTTGCTACAAATACGGTCTTAATCAGGCGAATGCCCTTGTCGCTTTAAAATTTTTTCATATTTTAGGAATTGTTCTACATTTTGATAATGACGAGAATTTAAAGGAAACGATTTTTTTAGATCCTAACTGGGTTGTGGACGCTATTTATGCGGTTCTTATAAATAAAGGAATAGAAAAAAACAACGGAGTATTTAAAACAAAAGAGATCGATAAGATTTGGGGAAAAAAATATGATTACGACGCGAAAGCAAAGCTTTTACGGCTTATGCTTAAAGATAATTTTGACATTTGCTATAAGCTTAAAAATAAAGAAAACACTTATATAGTCCCTATGCTTCTCCTTCACAAAGCGCCGGCTTATGAATGGGAGGATAATGATAGTCTTATTTTTAGATTTCAGTATCGTTTTATGCCTAAAGGGATTGTAAGCAGACTTATAGTAAGGCTTCATAAAAATATTGAAGATAACAAGGCATGGAATAAAGGAGCGATATTTAATAATAAAAACGGAGCAAGAGCCAAAGTTGTTGAAGACAAGACGACAAAGGAAGGAATAAAAATAATCGAGATTGCATTAAAAGGGGAACCAAACAGCCGCCGAGATCTTTTAACAATTATACGGGAAGAAATAAAAAAAATACAAGAAGTTTCATTTCCAAACCTGCCTTACGACGAGATGGTTCCATGCAACTGCCAGGAATGCTTAAACGCAAAAGAGCCTAAATTTTATGATTATCAAACTTTGAAGGATTTTTTATCAAAAAAGCATAAAAAGACAATTGAATGCAGAAAAAGCGCTAAAAACGTTAATATTTTAACCTTAATAGACGCCGTAGGTTTAAAAACAGTAGAGATTGAAAAAATAGTTGAAAAATACCCTGATAATCTTTCAATAGTTGTTAAGAATGATAACCGAAATATATCCAATCAGCGCGCCGAGCTTAAAGCGGAGCAAACCGTAAACATAACAATAATTCAAGAAAATATAATAGACGCAAAAGGCCTTTTTGAAAACTTAAAAGAGGATATTTTTGACGAGATAGAAATAGAAATAGATGATGAAAAGGCGCAAAAGCGGACGAAAAAGGAGCTTGAAAAGGTAGAAAGAACCTTAAGTAAAATAGAAACAGCCGCGCGGGAAGATAAAAAAGCGGATGCCGGAATAAAGGATAGAATGCAAGGGTTTATAAACAGCCTTTCGGATAAAAACTCCAATATTAGCAAATCTATTAAATCCGCCGCAAAAATTAAAGACGGTTTTCAAAAATTCGGCAAAGTATATAATAAAATCGCTTCGTTTATGGTTTTGCCCTCGATACCGGATATTTTTCTCGGAGATAAGTAGAAAAACCGGCATTAAAAAAAATAAGGCTTATTTAAGAAAAAGGGTAAAAACTTAAATAAGGTTTAGGCTAATTTAAGAAAACAGGCAAAAACTTAAATAAGGTTTGGCTTATTTAAGAAAAAGGGTAAAAAACTTAAATTAGTAAAGGCTAAAAAATCTGCATTTTAAGCGTAAACGGTAACAGGGAGTAATTTTTGCCTGTCATTTCGACCGAAGGGAGAAATCCCTTAATTAGTCAATGCTGAAACAGTTAATAAAAAGCGTAAAAAATGACCCGTTCGGTTAATTATCCGATAATTCAATTTCGCAGTATCCGAGTTTGTTTGCTCCGCTTTTTACTCGCCGTCTCGGATTTTCGGCTTGGTTTTACTAACAAAGCAAAAACTCAACTTGCGATTAGGGTAAGCTTCGGGAGGCTTTAAAATTTGCAAGAAAATATTAAAATCAATATTAATTCTTTGCAAAATTTCGTTTTGTTTTTCTTAAAATTTATAATAATTAAAACGCCTATTATACTTTTTTAGTATCGACTAATTTAAGATAAAAAAAGCTTCGGACAAAAAAAATGCCCGAAGCTTTTTTATCTTATAAAATGTATCTTGATAAGTCTTCGTCTTCTATAACGTCTTTTAATTTTTTATTTACATACTCTTCATTAATAACAACCTTTCTATTTTTTATATCAGGAGCGTCAAAAAGTATATCCTCAAGAAGCTTCTCCATTATTGTATGAAGCCTTCTTGCCCCTATATTTTCGGTTCTGTTATTAACGTCTTCGGCTGTTTTGGAAACATTTTTAATTGCCTGATCCTCAAATATAAGGTCGATTCCTTCGGTTCTAAGCAAAGCAATATATTGAAGTATTAAAGCGTTTTTAGGTTCCGTAAGAATGCGGAAAAATTCGTCCGCAGCCAAAGCGTTAAGCTCTACTCGAATAGGAAAACGTCCTTGAAGTTCCGGTATTAGATCCGAAGGCTTTGCGGCATGAAAAGCGCCTGATGCAATAAAAAGTATATGATCCGTTTTTACGACTCCATATTTTGTGGTAACGCTGCTTCCTTCCACTATAGGCAGCAGGTCTCTTTGAACTCCGGCTCTCGATACGCCTGGTCCGTAAGCGCCGGATTCTTTTTCGGCTATTTTATCTATTTCGTCTATAAATACTATTCCCGCCTGTTCCACTCTTTCTACCGCCATATCTACTACTTTATCCATATCTACAAGACGTTGCGCCTCTTCTGCCGCGATGATTTTTAACGCCTCTTTTACTTTTACTTTTCTGCTTTTTTTCCCTTGAGGAAATGCTCCGCCAAGCATGTCTTTTATATTAAGTCCCATTTCCTCTATGCCCAAATTGGAAAAAACCTCTACAACAGGCATAGACCGCTCCGAAACGTCTAAATCTATATATCTTTCGTCTAATTTATGCTCTTTTAACATTTTACGAAGTTTTTCTCTTGTTTTGTTAGAATAGCCGTTTGATTCCGTAGAATTATTTTTTTTCTGCTCGGTTTCCAATTCTATTTGGGGCATTCCGTCTTCTTTTGGTTTTTCCTCTTCTTTTTTAACTGCCGGAGGAAGCAGCAGGTCTAATACTCTTTCCTCGGCTATATGCGAAGCTTTTTCCTTTACTTTATCCTGTTCGTCCGATTTTATCATGTTTACCGCAAGCTCCACCAGATCTCTTATCATTGCTTCAACGTCTCTGCCCACATATCCTACTTCCGTAAATTTAGACGCTTCCACTTTAATAAAAGGGGAATCCGTAAGTTTTGCCAAACGTCTTGAAATTTCGGTTTTGCCTACCCCCGTAGGCCCTATTAATATTATGTTTTTAGGCGCTATTTCATCTTTTAGGTTTTCGTCCACCTGCTGCCTGCGCCATCTGTTTCTTAAGGCTACCGCAACGGAACGTTTGGCATTTTTTTGCCCTATTATATATTTGTCAAGTTCTCTTACAATTTCAATCGGTTTTAAATCTTCCATTCGTTTTTATTCCTTATGAAAATTTTTATATTTCCTTTTATTATGTTGTTTTAAATAAGACCGGAATTTTTTTATATTTAATCGGTTTTGACAATTTCTTCTATTGTTACGGAATTGTTAGTGTAAATACATATTGAACCGGCTATATTCATTGCCGCCTTAACAATTTCGTCTGCCTGCATGTCGGCATGTTTTATTAACGCCAAAGCGGCGGAATGAGCGGAAACTCCTCCGGAGCCTATGCCGATTATTCCTTCGTCCGGCTCTATAACGTCTCCGTTTCCGGAAATAAGAAACATTTTATCTCCGTCCGCCGCTATCATAAGGGCTTCGAGCCGCCTTAAATATTTATCTGTTCTCCATTCTCTTGCCAATTCTACGCAAGCTCTGGTTAAATTGCCGTTATATCGCTCAAGTTTTGCCTCCAGTTTTTCGGAAAGGGTTAAAGCGTCTGCGGTTGCGCCGGCAAAACCTACGATTATTTTATTATTATATATTCGTCTTACTTTTCTGGCGCTATGCTTTATTATTTCGGAACCAAGCGTAACCTGCCCGTCTCCTGCGACCACAATTTTTTTTTTATGCTTTATAGCTAATATTGTTGTGCCGTGCATTACATTATTAGAGTATCTATCCGATTTCATTTATTATCTCCTTTTATTTTCTGGGATGCGCTTTGTCATAGGTTTCCATAAGCTTGTCTATGCTTATATGGGTATATTTTTGCGTTGTAGAGAGTCTCTTATGACCGAGTAATTCTTGAACCGCTCTTAAGTCGGCGCCAGCGTCTAACATGTGAGTGGCAAAGGTATGCCTTAGGCTATGTGGAGAGATAGGCGCGGCTATACCGCATTCTTTTACTATTTTGTTCAAAATTCTGGCAATGGAACGAGAGGTCAAACGCGTTTTATTTTTATTTAAAAATAAGGGCGTATCCAAATCCGGAGCTATTTTCGCTTCCGAATGTAGCTTTGCCCTGTATTTTTTTAAGGCTTCAAGCGCTTTTTTTCCTATAGGCAAAATTCTTTCTTTATTCCCTTTGCCTACAACCCGTATTAAGCGATTTTCAAAATCTATGTCGTTTATATTTGCGTTTGCAATCTCCGCGACTCTTGTTCCCGTAGAATATATTGTTTCGAATAGCGCTCTGTTTCTTGCGGTAAGAAGCGTATTGTCTTCTATGGAATCTAACATGGCAAATATTTCATCTACCGTAAGGTATAAAGGCGTATACTTTGCCTGTTTTGGAGTCGCTACGGCTTCAAACGGGTTTTCTTGAACTATCGAGTTTTTTATAAGGTAATTATAAAATGTTCTAAGCGAAGATAGTTTTCTTGCTATTGTAGATTTTTTTATTGTAGCGGTTTTATTTTTTGATTTTTCATTTTTTTTTGCATGCAAAAAGCTAAGGTATTTTCTAACTACGATATTATCTATTTTATTATATTGCGGGTTCTGTTTTAGAAAATCGGCAAATTCGGAAACATCCGTTTTATAAGCCCTGCTTGTGCTTTCCGAATATCCTTTTTCGGCGGTTAAAAATCGGATAAAAGAGGTTATATAAGAGGCGGCAAATTGCTTCATTACTTTTTAATTTTTTAAAATTCTATTAATTGTTCAATATCCCGCCAATTTTTCATTTTTAAGAAGGGATGAGGTTTAAGATTCCACGGCTGCGTATAAACGATAGGAGTAATTCCGGCTTCATACAGGTCGAAGCAGGTCAAAACTCTGTCTTCTATAAACCATTTTTTTTTTGTTTCCAAAAGTATCTCTTTTTTTGCTTCAAACGAGCCTGTTGAAATTATTTCCACCTTATTTTGAGGAATGTCCGGCATAAATTCGGAAGCGAACCAATCTTTTAATTTCCCTATACGGGGTCTTGCGGTAATAAAAAGAAGTTTTTCGGAATGTTCGGCTACTTTTTTTAATACTTGCGCCGCTCCTTTTATAGGTTTTAGTTTTACCTGATATTCGCCGTCTATAATTTTTTCAATTATATCATCTAATATTCTATTCGGTATATCAAGGCATACGGACAGGTCGTAATCCGTAATATCCTCGTATTTAATATTGTTTATATTATATTCCTGTTTTGCAATATCTAAAAATAAAGACATAGTATCCGCAACTACGCCGTCTATATCAAAAGCTATGCCGTCCGGTTTTATCATAATATGCATCTCTAAAAAGCGTTCGTAAAAAACTTTATTTTAATCAATTTTTGCGTCTAATAATAATTTTAATCATAAAAAGGCTTTTATATTCCTACGGTTAAAATATTTTTCCGCAGAAAGCAAAAAATAAATTTTATAAAATATTCTTATTAAACGCAATAGCTATCTGATAAAAAATTTTAATTTGCCGTTATTTATATTTTCGACGGATTATATTGTTAATTTTGCCTATCATCTTAATCGTATAGTCCTGTTATTCGGGATTAAAAAAATTGCATCTATGATCATGGCGCACCATACGCAGATCGCCGCCGTAAATATCTTTGATCATATTGCCGTTTAATTTGCTGGTAGGATGAACTACAACTTTACGGTTAACGCAAATTACGCTTTCGACTATTTGAGATACGAAGCCTATATCGTGGGAAACTAAAATGATTGTCATTTTTTTATTTAGTTCTTTAAGGGTCTTAAAAAGAGATTCCTCGACTTCGGGATCTATGTTGGCGGTTGGTTCGTCAAGAAGAAGCATTTGGGGCTCGCAGCATAAAGCGCGCGCTATAAGAACTCTTTGCCTCTGCCCGCCTGAAAGCTCGCCGAAGCTTCGATTGTAAAAATCTTGAAGGTTTAACTTCGCAAGGGTATCTTTTGCTATTTGAATATCTTTTTTTTTGTACCTTCCGGTTAGCCCGGCGCCTATTCTTCCCATAAGCGCCGTTTCCATAACGGTTATGGGAAAATTTATATCAAGGTTTGCATGTTGCGGCATATATCCTATATTAAGCCTCGCTTTTTCCGGCTGTTGTCCGAAAATAAGTACTTTGCCTTTATTAGGCTTTAAAAGTCCTAACATTAATTTAAGAAGCGCTGTTTTTCCGCCTCCGTTAGGTCCTACTATGCTGATAAATTCGCCGCGATTAACGGTAAGGTTAACATCCGTTAATACTGTCTCTTTTGAATAGGAAAAGGATAGGTTTTTAATGTCTATTACTATGCTGTTTTGCATTTTTTTAAGTTTCTACTATAAGTCTGCCAGATTGGCGCTCGCCCGCTATTTCGCCTATTAAAGAAGCCGCTATTCCGTTATCTATCATTTCTTTTAAGCAGGTTTCGGCTTTTTGGGGATTTATTGCGGTTATAAGTCCGCCGGAGGTTTGCGGGTCAAATATTAGGTCTATTACGGTTTTATCCGTTTTTTTATCTATTTTTATATCTTTTTCACAATGATTTTTTACGGAATACGCGCCTGCGGGTATTAATCCTATTGAGGCATATTCGTAAGCTTTCGGTATAAATATAATATTTTTTGTAAATAGTCGGATCTCTTTTTTTCCGCCTTTTGCCATTTCAAGAAGATGCCCCGCAAGCCCGAAACCGGTTACGTCGGTGCAAGCGCTTGGATTATATTTTAACATTATTTCGGCAGGTTTTTTATTTAATTCCGAAGCTATTTTTACAAGTGTTTTTTCGCATTTCTCCGCGTCGATTTTGCCTTTTATTGCCGTCGCCAATATTCCGGTTCCTATAGGTTTGGTAAGTATTAATTTGTCGCCGATATTTGCGCCGAAGTTTGCAATAAAGCGTTTGGGATGAACTTTGCCGGTAACCGAAAGGCCGTATTTAAATTCATTGTCGTCAACGCTGTGTCCTCCTACAAGATGAGCTTCGGCTTCATATATTTTTTCAAGTCCTCCTTCAAGGGTTTCTTTTAAAATATTTTGATCCATATCTTTTTCCGGAAAGCATACGATATTCATAGCGGTCAATGGAATCGCTCCCATAGCATAGATGTCGCTTAAAGAATTTGCAGCGGCAATTCTTCCGAAGTCGTAAGGAGAATTGACAATAGGAGTAAAAAAATCAAGAGTTTGAACTATAGCGGTATCTTCATTGATTCTAAAAACTCCGGCGTCGTCCGAAGTTGACATATCGACTAACAAATCCGGATGTTTTCCTATTTTTAATCCTGCAAGCGCATTTTCAAGGACTCCCGGTCCCAGTTTTGCAGCTCAGCCGGAGGCTCTGACTTTATTGGTAAGATATATTTTTTTATCCATATTTATAATTGTTTCTTTTTTATAAAATAAAAAATAATTAAGATTGAAATAATTTTATATATTTTTCAAAAAAATAGATTCTATTTCGTCGCGCTCCGGTAACCTCTTTAAGTATATCCAATTTTTCCAGTTCTTCTATTAGTTTGTACGCGGACGGCAAAGAAAGTTCGGTAAGTTCGCTTACTTTTTTTGCGCTTATATTAGGTTTTTCATAAAGATAATTGACAACTTTCTGCGCATTTGGCGCTCTACTTCCCAAACTTTGGGTTTTTAAATTATTTTCTTGCTGTAATTGTAATATGTTATCAAAAGTATTTTTCCCTTTTTCGGCGATATTTATAATTCCGGATAGAAAAAATTTGAACCATCGAGCAGCGTCATTTTTTTCTCTTACATTCGTCAAGCTATCATAATAATCTTTTCTGTTTTTTTCCATATAGTCGGACAAATATAAAATCGGTTTTTTTAAAATGCCTTTATAAACCAAATATAAAGGTATAAGCAGTCTGCCTACTCGTCCGTTGCCGTCTAAAAAAGGATGAATGGTTTCAAATTGATAATGAATAATAGCTATTTTAAGCAATTCCGGGAGATATATTTTTTCGTTATGTATGAATTTTTCCAGATCGTTTATCAGATCATTTATTGAAGTATGAACAGGAGGGACAAATGTTGCATTATTTATATTAGCTCCGCCAATCCAGTTTTGACTCTTCCGAAATTCTCCCGGATTTTTTTGTTCTCCGCGCACGCCCTGCATTAAAATTTTATGTGTTTTCTTTATCAATCTGGAGCTAAAAGGGAGAGCCTCTAACATTTTTATTCCTTCATTCATCGCTTGTATATAATTTTGAACCTCTTCCCAGTCGTTTCGCCTATCGAGCGGCACATCTTCTTTTTCTAATAACGCTTCTTCTATACCTGTTTTAGTTCCTTCGATTTTACTACTTTGAGTAGCTTCTTTTAAAACATGCATATCGATAAAAATGTCAATATTCGGAATATATTTTGAATACATATCAAGTCTGCCGAGTTCTTGATCCGCTCTGCTTAACAGAACAATGATCTCTTCAATGTTTTCAAGCGTCCATTGCCTATTAATAAATTCGGGTTGAAAGCTTTTATAACGGTCTTGCTTTATATATATGCCTGCTTTAAATTTTTTCATATTTCATCAGTTCATCTTTAATTTAAGTTTTTGCCGATTTTCTTAAATTAGCCTAATGCTTATTTAAGTTTTTGTCAATTTTCTTAAATTAGCCTAACTATAAACTTAAAATAATTTTAATTTGCAATATTAATTTTATTAATTTGTTCAAGATAATAATAGGAACTTTTGTTAGCGGGATTGATAGAAAGCGCTTTTTCAAAATATTTATAAGCGGTTTTGTAATCTTTTTGGCTTGCCCGTATAATTCCGATAAATTCGTATAATCTATCATTATAGGGCGTTATATCAATAACTTTAAGAATATCCGAAACTGCCTTATCGCTTTGTTTCATACTATAATAAACAACGGCTCGTTTATAAAAAACCTCCGCTTTTTTTATAGGATTAACGTCTGAAATTTCAAGAAGCGAGGTATAATCTTCTGCGGCTTTGCCCAAATTTCCGTTTTGATAATATAAAGAACCTCTGGCGCTCAAAATTCTGACCAGATTTTTTTGATCATGATATTTTGCGTTTTCATCGATTTCGGTTCCTGCGGCATTTTTTATTCTGCCTACTAATACATTATAATCGGCAAGCGCTTTATCCAATTCTCCGGCTCTATGATATGCCCCGGCTCTAAAGAAAAGAGCGGTGCCGGAGGGATATTCCGGATTTATATTAACCGCATGATTCCAAAGGGTAAGGGTGTTTTTCCATATTTTACACTGCTTCCATGTCATAACCGACAAACAAGCGATAACCGCCGTAATTGTTATTATAAGACTATATGTTACGAATTTATATTGATATTTTTGCAATATATAATTTATTCCGGAGGCAGTCATAAAGAATATTCCGAGCATTGGAACATAAGCAAAACGTTCCGCCACGGGAACCGTTCCTTGCGGTATTATCTGAAGAACCGGCGCTATGGTTATAAGAAAAAATAGAGAGCCGAAAAGAATTTTTTTATTTTTTTTACGATAAAGTATTAAAAAGGCAAACCATAATATAAGCAGAATAAACGGGTATAAAGAGACTTTATTTGCAAAGATTATATGGTTTATGTCGTATATCGGAGTAAGCTTTATAGGAAAGAAGCATTTGCTAATATAAAAAAATATATTTTCGGCGGTATATAAGACGTATTTGAATATATTTACGTCAAGAAAAAGAAAATGTCCTTCTCCGGTTTGTTCGGCGGCGATATGAACTTTCATGTTTATTATGCCGAAGGCAAGGGATAATATAAAAAAGGGTATTTTTTCTATTATCATGGAAGCGGTTATTTTATTTTTTTCTACAAAGTCAAGCAGTAAAAGTATTACCGGCAGGGTTACCGCCATAGGTTTTGCCAATAGCGAAAGGGTAAATAAAAACAAAGATAGTATATATAAACTTTCTTTTTTCGATTTGGAATTAAAATAATGATACAAGATTAAAGAGGCGAAATAAAAAAAGGTATATAAAAGGTCTTTTCGTTCCGTAACCCATGCCACGCTATCTACTCTGGTCGGATGTATTCCGAAAAAAAGAGCGGTTAAAAAGGAAACCGTTAAAGCTCCGGACAAATTTAAGCCGCTCCATGAATATTTTCGGCATATAATGTAAAAGAATAAAAAAATAAGCAAGGCGTTTGCAATTTGTAAGATAAGATTATTAAGATGATATAAAAAAGGGTTTAACCCTACAAATTCATATTCTATTGCAAATGAAAGAAGCGTAAGCGGAACATAAGAGGCATTATACGATTTTGTAAATATTTTTTTGATATTTTCAACGGATACGCCAAAAACGTCGGGGTTTTCGGTAAGATAAGCGTTGTCGTCCCAATTTACGAATCCGTTGTTAAGAGAAGGTAAAAATGAAATGCTTACCGTAAGCGCTATTATAAAGGATAAAATAAGTATTATTTTTTTTGTATTAACCTTTTGCCGCAATTTCATATTTTTTTAATCGGATATTTTTATTTTACCGTTACTCCGTTATCTTTTAATATTTTTTCCGCCGCAAAAGCGGCTTTAAAAAGGGTTGTTTCATCTAATCTATTTGCTACTAACTGCATTCCTATAGGCAGTTGATTTTCGGTTTTGCCGCAAGGAATGCTTATTGCGGGGCATCCGGTCATATTTGCAAATACGGTGTAAGCGTCAACCAAATACATTGTTAAAGGATCGGCGGTTTTATCTCCTATTTTAAAAGCGGGTCCCGGAGCTACGGGATGAGCAATAATATCGCAGCTTTCAAAAGCTTTGTTAAAATCTTGTATAATTAAGGTTCTAATCCGAGACGCTTTTAAATAATATGCGTCATAGTATCCGGCGCTTAAAGCATAGGTTCCGAGCATTATTCTACGCTGAACCTCTTTACCGAATCCTTTTGAACGGCTTTTTAAATATAAATCAAGCAGCTCTTTTGAATCTTTATCTCTGTATCCGTAATGAACCCCCGTATATCTCGCAAGATTGGAGCTTGCCTCGCAGCATGATATTATATAATAAGCCGCTATGCCGTAAGGAGTATTAGGCAGGTTGATCGGTTTTATTTTACACCCGCTTTTTTCCATAAGAGATATTGCCTGCTTTACGCTTTTAAAAACCTCTTTATCAAGTCCTTCGCCGAAATATTCTTCCGGAACTCCTATGGTAAAAGATTCCGAATTATTACAAAGCGAGGAATAGTCCGGTATGGCAACGGATAAGTTAGTGGAATCTCTATGATCATGCCCTGCTATTGCCGATAGCGTTAATGCCGCGTCCTTTACGTCTTTTGCAAGAGGTCCTATCTGATCCAAAGAAGAGCCATGAGCTACCAGTCCGTATCTTGAAACCAGCCCGTAGCTTGGTTTTACCCCTACGGTCCCGCAGTAACTTGCAGGCTGTCTTATGGAACCGCCCGTATCCGAGCCTATAGCCAATATTGTTTCGTCCGCCGCTATAGCCGCTGCGGATCCTCCGCTTGTGCCTCCGGGAACATACTCCGTATTATGAGGATTGCGAGTAATCTGCATCGCGGAGTTTTCCGTGCTTGACCCCATAGCAAACTCGTCTAAATTTGTTTTGCCTATTATAATGGCGTCCGCCTTTATTAAACGTTCCGTTACTCCTGCATTATAAGGAGGCGTAAAATTTTTCAGCATTTTAGAAGCGCATGTGGTAGGAATATCCGAAGTGCATATATTATCTTTCACCGCTACCGGAAGTCCCGCCAAAATACCGATTTTATCTCCTTTAATCCGTTTTTTATCGATAGCGTCCGCTTCCGCAAGCAATTTGTTTTTATCTTTTATTGTTATAAAAGCTTTTATATTATCCTCTTTTAAATCTATCTGTTCCAAAACCGATTTCATTATATCTCGATTTGAGATTTCTTTATCCGCCAATTTTTCTTTTAACTGCCAAGCGGTCATCTGCGATAGTTTCATTAACTTCCCCTGCTCTTTTATTTAATATTATATTGAAAAAATACGACCTCTATTTTTTATTTTTTACCTTTATAAAATTAATTTCAATAAGTATATCAAGCATCTTATTTATCTCTTGATCCAAAAATTTTTCTTCTTTTTCTTTTTTAAAAGCGCCGATTATCCTGTTTTTTGTGGGCAAAAATTTCAAAGTAGCGCTCTCTTTACGATATACATAATGCAACGTTGTGAATAGCTCAAGCTTTTCGGGCTTCCAAGAAGAGAATATTTTAACGACCTTTTTGATGTTTTCTTTAATAGGCTCTATGTAATCATCATATTTTTTTATCAATTTGTCGGCGTTAATTCCCTGAATAAATTGAGAATATTTTTTAGAATTACCACTCTCATCTTCTATAACGTCGTCCGCTATCATATCGTCTATGGCAAAAACTATATCCTGACAATAAGGACCATAAAGATATAATTCAAATAAATAAGGAATGGGAATTCCGATTGCTTTTAAAACATAAGGAATTTTCTGCATCTGGGTTCTTCCCAGCCTTTTTTTATTTTTACCTGCTTCCTTAACTATATAACTTAATAGCGCATGCCCTTTTGAATCGCTAAAAAATATTGTATTATCTCTCATGTCTCCCCTCTGTTAATCTTTATCTAAAAGCTTTTGAGATTCTTCTTTTAATTTTTTTATTTTATTTCTATTAGGGTCTGTTGACAATTCATAAAGGTAGCCAAAGGAAAGCGCAAGCCAAAGCGAGCATAGCCTCGAAATTACGTTTCAATTTGTCATATCTTGTCGCTATAGCTCGGAAA
>JAFDMD010000047.1 GCA_019306185.1 Deltaproteobacteria bacterium | reverse complement strand
GGAAAGTAAGACGGCAGATAGCCGATAGACCAGAGCCTTTTTTATATAGATAACCAAAACGATAAAAACGGATTTTTAAAAAAATGAAAAAACGGGATTAAAATTTTGGAATTAAAAACAAACAGTTTAATAAGATTTACCGAAAATTATAAAGAGTTCTCAAAAAGAATAGAAAAGCAAAAAATCATATATTACGAAACCAAATTTACCGGTTTATTGTTAGGCTATAACTCTTTACAAAACATAATCAAAATATTTAACCGAAAAGAGGCGTCCGATTATAACATTTTCGATATACTTAATATTAAAGGAGCGGAAACAAAAACCCATACTCCGTTTTTATGCAATCTTTTAAATCCGGAAGGAACTCACGGATAAGGCGATCTTTTTTAACCTCGTTTATCGAAGAATTTATTCCGAAAGATAAAAAAGAATTTTTTACGCTTCCCAACTCGCGCCATTATCTAATTGAAGAAGAAAAATTTACGCGTTACGGCAGAATTGATATTTATATTGATTCGCTTGACAGCGAAAAAAAATTTGGAATTGTTATAGAAAACAAACTTTATGCGCAAGATCAGCATAAACAGATAAAAAGATATTATGAATTTTTAAAAACCAATAAATTTGCCGCGCCGAACAATCAAATGATGATTTTTTATTTAACTATTCATGGCGGAAATCCGGATAAACATTCAATAGATCCGCAATTAAAACAAGAATTAACGGATAAAAAAATTTTAAAAAATATAAGTTATAAAAAGGATATTAAAAACTGGCTTCAAAAAACTACGCCTTCTATTCAAGCGGACAAAGTAAAATATTCCGTTATTCAATATGTAAACAATATAGAAAGGTTGTAATATAAGAACAGGAGAATTTTATGAGCCAATATGAAGAAGCGCTTTTTGAATATTTTACGAAAGAGGAGAATTTTATCGCCGCTTATGAAATTTCGGATATTTTCCCTAAAGTTAAAAAAAAATTGGTTGAAGATTTCTGGTTTAAGGCTAAAGACTTAATCGAAGAAAAATTAAAAAGTTTGCCCGAAGATTATAAGAAATGGGAAGTAAAAATTTCAGATGATATTTCCGACAAAGAGTCGTCGCTTTCAATACAATTAAAGGATAACCATAGTATTATGGTAAAATTTGAAAAATTATTGAGGCGCAGATTTTTTACATATTATGGATTATGGGTTGATCGCCATAACGACAAATTAGATAGAGGTAGCATAAGTAAACATGCCGATAAAATAAAAGCCATAAAAGAACTGGAAGGAGAAGAAGACGGTCGGTTTATAAAATGGGACTATACAAATGAAAATTTTGAAGATATTGAAACATTAAAAAAAAATATTACCTCCCGAAATGCTTGCAGAACAGGCGGAATATTGGGCGGATATGCTGTTTAAATTATGGAAAGACACAAAAGAAGATATATCGAAAATGCTTGAAAGGAATAAATAACGGTTTTAAGAACAGCCGGAATATTTTTATTAAAAACCGTATAAAACCGAAAAAAAGGATACATTATGGCTAATATAGTAGTGGCGGGAACCCAATGGGGAGACGAAGGAAAAGGCAAAATTGTCGATCTGTTGGCTGAAAATGCAGATGCGGTAGTTCGTTTTCAAGGCGGAAATAACGCGGGGCATACAATGGTTGTAAACGGCGAGCAATTTGTCAGCCATCTTATCCCTTCCGGAATCCTTCAAAAAAAAATCTGCATAATCGGAAACGGACTTGTAGTGGATCCCAAAGTCTTAATCGAAGAGATAAATTATCTAAAGCAAAAAAATATAACCATAACCCCGAAAAATTTTATAATAAGCGACAGAGCCCAAGTTATAATGCCTTATCATAAACTTATAGATACCGGACGCGAAAAACTAAAAGGGGATAAAAAAATAGGAACAACCGGCAGGGGCATAGGACCATGCTATGAAGATAAAGCCGCAAGAACAGGAATACGCTTTGCCGAATTTATAAAGGAAACCGTATTTTCCGAAAAATTAAAAACGGTTCTTGTGGAAAAAAACTTTTATATCGAAAAGTTTTTAAAACTTAATCCGTCAACATTAGAAGAAATACTTGCCGAATATAAGGAATACGCAAAAATACTTGCTCCTTACGTTGCAGACGCTTCTACCGCCATAAATAAATTAATTAAAAACAAAGGGCAAATTCTTTTGGAAGGAGCCCAAGGAACCCATTTGGATATTGATCATGGCACATATCCTTATGTAACATCTTCAAATACCGTAGCGGGCGGCGCATGCGCCGGAGCCGGAATAGGACCCAAACGAATTGACGAAGTTATAGGAATAGTCAAAGCTTATACCACAAGAGTAGGCGAAGGACCGTTTCCTGCGGAATTATTTGATAAAACAGGCGCTTTCATTCAAAAAAAAGGGATGGAATTCGGAGCCACTACAGGCAGAAAAAGAAGATGCGGTTGGCTTGATCTTGTAATTTTAAACAATGCGGTTAAATTAAACGGATTAACAGGTCTTGCAATTACCAAGCTTGACGTTTTAGGAGAATTAAAAAGCCTTATGATATGCACAGGGTATAAATATAAAAACAGCATAATAAAAGATTTTCCGGCAGACTGCAAAATATTGGAAAAATGCGAGCCTATATATGAAGAGATGCCGGGTTGGAACGAAGATATTTCTTTAATAGATAGATATGAAAATTTGCCTCAAAATACAAAAGATTATCTAAAAAGAATAGAAGAGTTATCCGAAACACCGGTATATATAATATCAATAGGGCCTCAAAGAGATAAGACAATAGTATTAAACAATCCGTTTTTAAATATTCCGGCATAAAAAAGCCTTCTTTTACTTGATATACTGCGGATAACAATATAAACAAAACAAAAAACGCTACGAGGAGAAACCTCATAACAAAACTATAAGCAGAGGGAAATAATGAATAAAAACGTTATAATATTAAAAGATATTGTTACAATGTCCGATTCAGAAGACCAAGATGTTAAAACCGAAAAAGTGGAAAAAGCTTTGAATCCCGTAGAAAAAGCGGTAGAAAAAAAGATGAAAGAGCATGAAGATAAGTCTAAACCAATTCAACCGCCGGTTCCGGATGCCAAACCGGATAAACAAATCAATACGGACGATATAAAAGTAAGCAAAGAAGACCTTGAGCATGCTTTGGAAAAAGTTGTAAAAAAACTTTTTGCGGATAAAATAGATCCGATATTGGAAAAAGTAATAGAAGATGTAGTTTCAAAAGAGATCAAAGTAATAGAGCAGAGTCTTACCGATTAAAATATCAGCATTCCTTTTTTAAGATATAAAAAAGGGCAACCGTAAGCCAATCTTATCCCTACAATCACAACCAAGGGGAAATCTTATAATAAAATTCTTTTAAAGCAAGAGACTTTAAAAAAGATTTCTCCTTTTTTTACGAAAACAGATCAAGCGGAGTATAAATAATCTATGAGTTCCGACATACAAAATAAAGGATACGAATATAAAGAAGTTGAACAAAAATGGTATGATTTTTGGCAAAAAGAATCCCTTTTTACGGCGGATCCACAAAAAAAGGGGGAAAGCTTTTCAATAGTAATGCCGCCTCCCAATGTAACCGGCGTTTTACACATGGGGCATGCCTTAAATATAACCTTACAAGATATATTATGCAGATATAAAAGAATAAAAGGATTTAACGTTTGTTGGATACCCGGCACAGATCATGCCGGAATAGCCACGCAAAACGTCGTAGAAAAACAACTTGCCGCGGAAGGCAAAACCAGACATCAAATAGGAAGAGAAAAATTTATAAATTCCGTATGGAAATGGCGCGAAAAATACGGCGACGCAATAACTCGGCAAATGAAAAGACTCGGCGCTTCATGCGACTGGTCCAAAGAACGATTTACTATGGACGAGGGGCTTTACAATGCGGTAAGAGAAGTTTTTGTAAAACTTTATCGCGAAAAACTAATATATAAAGGCAACTACATAATTAATTGGTGCCCCAGATGCCATACAGCCCTTTCGGATATTGAAGTTGAACATCAGGATATAGAGGGCAAACTCTATTATATTCGTTATCCTTTTTTAAACGGCAAAGACGGACTTGTAGTAGCGACTACCAGACCGGAAACAATGTTAGGCGATACCGGCGTAGCTATCAACCCGAAAGATGAAAGATACTTAAATTTAAAAGAAACCCAAGTTCAACTCCCCCTTACAAATAGAAATATTCCGGTTATAAAAGACAAATATGTTGACATATCCTTTGGAACAGGCGCTTTAAAAGTAACTCCTGCCCATGATATTAACGATTTTGAAATAGGTTTGCGCAACAACTTAAAAACAATCAAAGTTATATCGGACGACGGAACAATGACGGCTGAAACCGGAGAGTTTGCCGGAATAGACAGATTTGAATGCAGAAAAAAAGTTATAGCGCGACTTAAAGAAAAAGGATTATTAATAGACATAAAAAAACATCCTCATAGCGTAGGGCATTGCTATAGATGCTCTACCGCTATCGAGCCGAATCTTTCGGAGCAATGGTTTGTATCCGCTAAAAAATTAGCCGAAAAAGCAAAAAATGCGGTAGAGCAAGAAGAGACCTTAATAATACCGCAAAACTGGACAAAAACATATTACGAATGGCTTAATAATATAAAAGACTGGTGCATATCCCGCCAAATTTGGTGGGGGCATAGAATACCGGCTTGGGAATGCAAAGAATGCGGACATCTTACCGTAACAACAAAAGATCCTGAAAAATGCGAAAAATGCGGATCCTCCGATATATCTCAAGATACGGACGTGCTTGACACATGGTTTAGCTCCGCTTTATGGCCCTTTTCTACAATGGGATGGCCCCAAGAAACAAAACTTGTCAAAAAATACTATCCTACCGCAGTTTTAGTTACGGCGTTTGATATTCTATTCTTCTGGGTTGCTCGAATGATGATGATGGGAATACACTTTATGGGGCAAGCGCCCTTTAAAAAAGTTTATGTCCATGCTTTAGTTAGAGACGAAGAAGGCAAAAAAATGAGCAAATCAAAAGGCAACGTCATAGACCCCGTATCATTAATAGAAAACTACGGAACAGACGCCTTTAGATACACTTTGGCAATATCCGCTTCTCAAGGCAGAGACATAAAAATGTCCGAAAAAATAGTCGACGGATATCGACACTTTATAAATAAATTATGGAATGCGGCAAGGTTCTCCTTTATGCATATTGACGAAAATTCTAATAATCTTGCAAACAAAAAAGATTTTTCCATAACGGACAAATGGATATTATCCAAGTTAAGCCGCCTTTATACCAAAACCGCAGACGCTTTAGACGCCTACAAATTCAACGAAGCAGCGGGCATGCTTTACAAATTCGTATGGCGGGAATTTTGCGACTGGTATATAGAAGCTTCAAAGCCTGCATTATACGGGAAAAAAGGAGACGCCGCTCAAAAGGCTGCAAAAAGCGTTCTTTACAAAGTTTTAAAAGATACCCTTATACTTTTACATCCCTTTATCCCCTTTATTACCGAAGAGATATGGCATAAGCTTCCCGCGTCTTCGGGATCCATTATGAACGCTATTTATCCTTCCCATGTAATTAACGGCAAGCCCTTTACGGACGATAGAGCGGAAAAAGAGGTAAAACTATGTTTTGACATAATAACCGGCGTCAGAAATGTAAGAGGGGAAATGAATATCCCCCCCGGAAAAAAGCTTGAAGTAGAAATACATACCGCTCCGGATTCCGGCTTAATTGAAATTATATCGGCAAATCAGGACCTAATAATAAATTTGGGCAGATTAAAATCGCTTACGGCAAAACCCTTTGATAAAAAACCGGAAGCCTCCGCCGTATCGGTTCCAGCGGAAGGACTTTTAACCTACGTTATTTTAAAAGGGGTAATAGAGTTTGAAAAAGAGCAAGCGCGTCTTGAAAAAGAAATGGCAAAAGCAAGCGTGGTTATGACTTCGGTTACAAAAAAATTATCAAACAACGATTTTTTATATAAAGCTCCCAAACATATTATAGAAAAAGCAAAAGAAAAATATAAAGAGGCAAAAGAAAAATATAATACCTTAAAAACGAGCCTTGATAAAATAACATCTTTAAAAGAGTAAATTTATATATGCATCAATCAATTGAACATCTTATAGAGCTGGCATTATCCGAAGATATAGGCGCGGGGGACATAACTACCGATAATCTCATACAAACCGATAAAAAAGCGGAAGCGGTTATAATAGCAAAAGAGCCCGTTATTGCAGCGGGGCTTAATATAGCAAAAAAAGTTTTTTTAAAACTTGATTCCAACGCCGTGTTTTCTCCTTTAATCAAAGAGGGCGAGGCTGTTAAAGCCGGAGATTACATCTGCAAAATAAACGCAAATTTTAAAGCCCTTTTAACAGGAGAAAGAACAGCGCTTAACTTTTTACAAAAACTTTCCGGCATAGCTACAAACGTTAAATTTTATACAAGCCTTTTAAAAGATAAAAATATAAAACTGTTAGATACCCGTAAAACGACTCCGGGCTGGCGTGTGGCGGAAAAATATGCGGCGCGGATAGGCGGCGCGGCAAATCATAGATTCGGGCTTTTTGACGGAGTATTAATAAAAGACAACCATATAAAAGCCGCAGGTTCCATTAGCGACGCTATAAAGACAATACGCAAAAATACCTCTCATCTTTTAAAAATAGAAGCCGAAGCCTCGGATTTAATACAGGTTAAGCAAGCGGTAGAAGCCGGAGCTGATATTATAATGCTCGATAACATGAAACCTGCGATGATCAAAGATGCCGTAAAAATTATAAACAAGCGGGCGCTTATCGAGGTGTCCGGAGGCATAAATTATGCTAATATAAAAAAATTTGCGATTGACGGCATAGACTTTATATCTTCAGGCGCGCTTATACATTCGGCGCGGTTTGTGGATATCAGTATGTATATATCCTAATTGTTGGCATTATACTTTGTAGTTTGTTATGCGCCGAAATTTTAGTTAGCATTATACTTTGTAGTTTGCCCGCTTGGAGCATTATGCTAATTAAGTATGTTGGGTTAAGCAAAGCGAAACCCAACATACTTGAACGGCAGTAAAATCAATAAAAAACTTTTTTATACAATGACAAGCAAAAAAAATATTTGTCGAAATAACAGGGCAAAAATAAAAAGCCTGTTTTGTCAAGCAAAGCGAGAAATCCCTTAATTATCAAAAAGGAAGGTTGTAAGACATGTCCGCTAATAATATAGAATTTTCAAAACAGGGGATAAAATTTTCATATAACAGATTTTTATCCGATAGCGCATCAGGTTTTATACTGATTATAATTGCTATAATTACATACTATCATGCAGGCATTACAAACAATTTATATCAAAATTCAGGGCATTTTTTTTCAAACGAGATAAAAACTTTTCTCTGCTTATTGCTGTTTATGATTTCCACGCCTTTAGGATTGATGATAAACGGTTTAAGCTGGTTATTATTAGGAATGGCTTCAGATACGGATAAAAATAGCAATATGGTTCAATAATGAATCGTTTCTTATAAAAAGCACAAAAAATGAATTCCAATTCAAAGACTGTAAGGATTTTTTCGGTCTTTTAAAAAATAATTGGGCTTATATTTCGGCTTATTTACGTAATATAGTGGGGGTTCATGCTGCCGATAAAATTGAATCGCTGGAATTTAGAGAAGGTTTGACTATTTTTATCCGAAATATTTCATTGTTATCGTTTATTCTTCCTATAATATATCTATTTTTTGGACAAAGAGTCCCTAATGATTTACTTTGTTTATTTATTACAATCTATCCTTGGTTTATAATTTTTGCATTATTTATGATAGTCTTTAGTTCATTTGTTGATTTTTATTATGATTTAAGTGTATTATCTATGATATATATTTTTTGTAAAAAGAAAAAATGCTCTGATGAAATAAAAGGTGATATTGAAAAAATAGTTGTTTTTTTTATATCATTAAATAGAAACGATAATTAATAAACTGGACTTCCCCCGAAAGCATGGACACAAAAACAAATTGCAAATTATTTTTCAAAGTTTTTAGGAATTAGAAAGCCGATATAACTATGCTTTCGGGGGAAGTCCAAACTATAAAACAATTGTACAATTGTTTTATATGAAAAACTATGGTAGAAAATTTGAATATTGTAATTGATACATCCGCATTAATCGCGGTGATTGTCGGGGAAGCGGAACGCTATAAAATAATTGAGACTACAAGAGGCAATACGCTTATTGGACCCGGCTCAATTCCTTGGGAAGTCGGCAATGCTTTTTCGGCAATGTTCAAACGAAAAAGATTATCGCTTAAAGAAGCTGAAAAAGGAATAGCAATTTTTAAAAGCATTCCTATCAGATATATAGAAACTAATTTTGTTGCCGCTTTAAAATTGTCCGAACAGGCTGATATTTATGCGTATGACGCATATTTTTTAGATTGCGCCATCAGGCAAAAGTCCCCTTTATTAACTCTTGATAAAAAGTTAAAAACTGCGGCTCAAAATTTTAATATTCAAACTATAGAGGTTTAAAATGCAGGTTTACACATATTCGGAAGCCCGTCAAAAGCTTGCTTTCTTACTTAATCAAGCAGAAAATACCGGAAAAGTTTTAATCAGAAAAAAAGACGGCAAAACTTTTGCGCTATCTCCGGAAAAAATCGCTTATTCCCCTTTAGATGTACCAACAATAAAGGCAAATATAACATCTAAAGAGATAACCGATATTATTCGAGAATCAAGAGAGCGATAAAAAATTTATGGGGTTATTTGGATTATTAAAAGAGATATCGCCTACCAGTCCGCGTCAACAAACATATCTATATTTAGTAAACAAGCTTTTCGGAGGGAACGCTTTAGGTGAAGAATTGTTTGCAAAAGAGGCTATAAACAATTTACGGACGGAATTAATTATACAAGATCAGTTTAAAACCGATTTTTTTAACGCATTAAAAAAAGACGGCAGGTTTGGAAAAGGTAAAAACGTCCCGTATTTAGATGATTTTTTAGGATTAAAAAATACGTTTAAAAATTTAATGCCGGAGCGCATAAAAAAAACAACAAAGGAATTATCTACTAAACTGACAATAAAAGAAATTGAATTAACGAATGGGGAGTTAATATCTTTATATTGTCATAGTAAAAACCCTGATAATTGGAAGGCGATAATAAAAGGCGGCATTGGCTTTAAAAAATCTGAAACGTCTAACATAGCAAGAGTAATTTCGGAGGATGGGTTTAACAAGATATTAAATGATGGCGTTACAGAGGAAATAAAAGTTGTCGGAGACGCTATTCTATCTATAAACGAGAAACTTGACGATATTCTTGACGAATCGTTTTATATGATAAACGGCTTTAGAATGCCGAGGGCGCGCCCTTCTTATCCGACGAAAGCAATGGAAAGCTATAGGGCTGAAACATATGAGACGATTAGACCTGTTGTATCACAGGCAAGATTAACCGAAAGGGTAGATTCTACAAAGCCGATTTATCTTGATGACGCTTTTGAAGTGTTTACAGACAGCGTTAATTATGCAAGCAAGTATGTAGCTCAAACAGAGTGGACTATTAAGGTTGACCGTCTTTTTAGCGACCTTGATTTTAAGCGCAATTTTAAAATGTTAGTTGGAGATGATATCTATAATGTTTTTGTTAATGAATTTCGTAGTATTGCCGGAGTTGAAAGATATGAGGAATCTGATAATAGTTCCGCTTTGTTAGTTTATTTATGGGTATTGCTGGCTATAATTGATAGATGCTATTTGAACTAAAAATAAAAGAATAACAGACTTCCGTTTGTACATCTTATAATCGGTTATAAGCATAAACCTATGAAAGCGATGATATTAAAAAAAATCTGCAATCTTAACCAAAATTCCACTCCGTTGGAACTTACGGAAATGCCTATTCCTGTTCCAAACGAAAAAGAAATCTTAATAAAGGTTGCGGCTTGCGGGGTCTGCCATACGGAGATAGACGAAATAGAAGGAAGAACTCCGCCTCCGAGCTTGCCTGTTATTTTGGGACATCAAGTCGTAGGAAGGGTAGAAGATAAGGGCGATAAGGTAAAAGCTTTTAAAATAGGCGATAAAGTAGGCGTCGCTTGGATATACTCCGCATGCGGAAAATGCAAATTTTGCTTATCCGGCAACGAAAACCTATGCAAAGATTTTAAGGCTACCGGCAGGGACGCGAACGGTGGATATGCCGAATATATGAAGATTTCGGAAGATTTTGCCTGCTCCGTTCCGAGCGGTTTTAACGAATTTTACGCCGCGCCTCTATTATGCGCGGGAGCCGTCGGCTACAGAGCGTTAAGATTAACAGGGCTTTGCAAAGAGCAAACTTTTGGTTTAACAGGGTTTGGGGCGTCCGGACATCTTGTTCTTAAATTAGTTAAACATTTATACCGTAGAACAAAGGTTTTTGTTTTTGCTAGAAACCCGAAAGAAAGAGCCTTTGCATTGGAACTCGGGGCGGACTGGTCCGGAGATTTTTCCGAAAAACCTCCGGAAGCGCCGGATTGTATTATAGATACCACTCCCGCGTGGAAACCGGTAGTAGAAGCTTTAAAAAACTTGAAGCCGGGCGGCAGATTGGTTATTAACGCTATACGCAAAGAAAAAACGGATAAAGATTATCTTTTAAAGCTTGACTATTCAACCCATCTTTGGATGGAAAAAGAAATCAAAAGCGTTGCAAACGTAAGCAGAAAAGATATAAATGATTTTTTATCTATTGCGGCAAAAATTAAGATTAAGCCGGAAATTGAGGAATTTCCATTGGAAGAGGCAAACAGAGCGTTAACGGAGCTTAAAAACAAAAAAGTTATAGGGGCAAAAGTTTTAAGAATATAAATTATGATAATAAAATCTACAGAATTTATTAAAAGCGCGGTAAAACCGGAGCATTATCCTGAAGTCGAGCTGCCGGAAATCGCATTCGCGGGACGCTCCAACGTGGGCAAGTCTTCCCTTATAAACGCGCTTTTAAACAGAAAACGTCTCGTTAAAACAAGCTCTACTCCTGGACGAACGCAACTGCTTAATTTTTTTAAAATAAACGAAAGCTTCTATTTTGTAGATCTGCCAGGGTATGGTTACGCAAAGGTTCCGATTGCGGTTCGCAAAAGCTGGGGCGAAATGATAGAAAAATACCTTACTACAAGAAAAAATTTAATCCGCATTGTTTTTATTATAGATATACGACGGGAACCGGGCATCGAGGAGCTTAATTTTATAGACTGGCTGCATCTTCATTCATTAAATCCGCTTATTGTCATTACAAAAGCGGATAAACTTTCAAGAGGGAAACAGCTTGAAAGAAAAAAAAAAATATCAAAAGAGCTGAATATCAACCAAAATGAAATCATACTCTTTTCGGCAAAATCAAAACTCGGAAAAAACAAGGTATGGGAGGCTCTAATTGGAAGAGACACCAAATAAACAGAAAGCCGGATTTATAGCTATACTCGGCGCTCCGAACGCCGGTAAATCCACATTATTAAATAACATGGTAGGGCAAAAAATTTCAATTACCTCTAAAAAGCCTCAAACCACAAGAAACCGCATATTAGGGTTGGTTACCCGTTCAAACTGCCAATATATATTTATAGATACTCCCGGAATCCATCGGGTAAAAGGGGCGTTAAACGCTAAAATAGTAGATGCGGCATTATCCTCAATAGGAGATGCAGACGTTATATTATTTATAGCGGACGCTTTTCGTTCCGATTTAAGGTCGGAAAACATTCTTTTAACCAGACTTAATAATATTAACAAACCTGTTATTTGCGCTTTAAATAAAATAGATATTATAGAAAAAACCCCCTTGCTATTCCTTATTGAAAAACATTCTAAAGATCATTCCTTTAAAAGTATAATTCCAATCTCCGCAAAACATGGAACAGGGGTTGATATTTTGTTTTCCGAAATAGAAAAATTTATGCCGGAATCTCCTATGCTTTTTCCGGAAGATGCGGTAACCGATGTATCGCAACGTTTTATAGCGGCGGAAATAATAAGAGAAAAAGTTTTTAGATATACAGGAGAAGAAATTCCTTACGCTGTTGCGGTTACCATAGAATCATTTAAAGAAACTTCAAAAATAGATAAAATAGATGCAACCATACATGTAGAGAAAAAATCTCAAAAAGGGATTATAATAGGCAAAAAAGGAAGCAAGCTTGTTCAAATAGGAACCGCCGCAAGAAAAGAGATAGAAGAAATGACGGGCAAGCGGGCTTATTTAAAGCTTTTTGTTCATGTTGAAAAAAACTGGTCTAACAACGCAAAAGCGCTTTTAGAGTTCGGTTATTTATAATTTTACGCCGGAGAGTTCTCTCTCTCCTTTTTTATTATATCGTAAGCCTCTTTAATTTCGCGGAATTTATCGTTTGCAAATTTCATAAAATCTTCCGGCAAGCCTTTTGAAACTATTTTATCCGGATGATATTCCAATATAAGCTTTCTGTACCGTTTTTTTATTTCATCTAAAGAATCGGTTTTTGCGCATCCTAATATTGCATAATATTTATCCGTTTGTTTAACATGCCTTGAAATAATAGCATCGCGTCTGTCTTGCCCGAAATTAAATATGTTAGAGGCTTTTAAGATAAGCCTTTCTTCCTCGGGACTCATCTTATCGTCCGCGGCGGATACCCTTGCCAAAATATCTATCATCATCTCTAAAAGTTGCGGCTGATCTTTAAATTGATTATAAAACTGAACTGCAAAGCTTTCAAATGTTTCCTGCGAATTTATAGCTGTTTTAAATATATTGACGGCAATCATCCGGCTCGCTTGATTAAGAGCAAGATCGTTTGTCATAAAATCTTCTATCGATTTCATTTCGGCTTCCGAAACTCTGCCGTCCGCTTTAGCTATTTTTGCAATCATAGAAAAAGCCGCTACAAAAAAAGTAACGTCCGGATTGTTCGAGTTTCCCGCGGTTATGCGTCTCCCGTTTCCACCTTCTCCTTTTCTATCGTAAACATGATGCCCTAACGAAGCTCCGAGTATCGCGCCGAGAGGCCCGCCCATTGCAAACCCGAGAGCGCCGCCTATCATTTTGCCGACCAAACCCATTCGGTATTCTCCTTAATCTTTTTTATATTGCAAATTATAATTTTCAATTCTTAAAAGCAGTTTAAACAATTTTTTATAGGTTTTTTTTTTACATATTACAACAAATATTTAAAAGAACAGCGTATAACATTCTATTTTTACCCCTTTTAGAAGTTATAACTTTTTATTTTTCAACCTGTTATAGCCGAATTATTATAGTAGCGTAAAAGGTTTTGCCAATATCTTTTATTTATTGCTTTGTTATTAACTTTTTCGCTTTTTATTAAGGGATTTCTCCTCGCCGCGCTCGTCGAAATGACAAGCAAAAATGACTTATGTTAAATTTCCCCTGTCATTTCGAACCGAAGGGAGAAATCCCTTTATTAAAAGACCTGTCTTGTCAAACGAAGCGATAAATACCCTTATTATTGCCTTTCGATCTTATCCTTTGAGCTTTTGTGCAAATCTTTTTGCGATTAATAATGGAAATTTTATCTTAAAATTTATAATAATTACAATATCTATTATACTTTTTCAGTATCAACTATTATAATTTGAGCGGGAGAAATTGTCATCGGTATTTGGCTATAACATAAAATAAATTTTCGGAGCTTAACAAAGAACGGTAAATGCCAGGAAGTAAAAATAACTCGGGGATTTCTTCCTTCGATCAAAATGACGGAAGCGCGTCCCATGTTATTTCAAATTATAGTAATTTGACTATGTTAACAAGTATGCGGTTAAAATTTTTATGCGGACGCGTCTTTAATGACCGGAAAATTTTTTCTATATTTATCCAACGGCTCAAACTTAAGAGTTTGAGTATAAATAATTTCTTTTGCTTCGGCGTTAAAAATAGGCGCGCCCAAAGGGTCTATAATCTTACTGCCGCCGGAATATAAAACGCCGTTTCCATCTGTTCCGATCCTGTTTATTCCCGCTATATAAGATTGATTTTCAATAGCTCTTGCGTAAAGAAGCGCATCCCACGCATAAGAACGCTTTGCGGGCCAATTTGCGTTATATATTGCAATATCGTAAACCGTATTTAAATTTGCAGACCATATGGGAAACCTTAAATCATAACATATAAACGGAGCTATTCTCCATCCTTTTAAATCAACAAACGTTTTCTTTGTTCCGCCGGAATATACCTTATCCTCTCCGGCAATGCTAAACAGGTGTTTTTTATCGTATATTTCAATCTTGCCGTCCGATCTCGCCCATACAAGCCTATTAAAAAATTTTCCTTTTTCTTTAATAATAATACTTCCGGCTATATCCGCTTCTTTTTCTTCGGATTTTTTTTTAAGCCAAGCAACCGTTTCATCTCCCATACTTTCGGCAAATCGAGCCGCGTTCATTGTAAAACCGGTAGTAAACATTTCCGGCAAAAGAATTAGATCTGTTTTTTCTTTAATAAAATTAATCTTTTTATCAAATATTTCGATATTGGATTTTATGTCTTCCCATATAATTTCGGACTGAATTATTGTTATTTTTAAATCTTCAATCATAAGTTATGCCTTAACTCCTATATTAAAACTTAATTATAAAAATGATAAAAAACTTTCTCGCTTTATTTGACATTGCCGGTTGTTTGCTTTTGCTTGCGGTTAGAACGCCGGCTTTGTTATTGCTTGGATTTTTTGGCTCTCGCTTATTAATAAGTCAATATCCGCCCTAATGCCTATTGGACTCCCCCAAAAAGTAGCCCATAGATAATGATAGATAATATAAGTTAAAAAAGAAAGGGGAATTTATGTTAAAGATTAGATATACAAAAAAATTTCAAGAGAGAGCTATTCGTTTAATGCGGATTTTTCCCAAAATGCGCCCATTTTTTTAATTTAAAAAATAGGTTTTAAAAGAGATATTAACCTTTTTAAACTCATTAAAATCTTTTAATATGATTTGACTGATAAGTTTAAAATCGGTTATATATCCGATGGCTTAAAAAATTATAAAAATCCTTTTTTTAAATATTTATTGCGGGTTAATTATGGCAAGAGCAGATATTCTAATTAGTCTTATAAAATCGGCGCATTCCGGAGATATGGTTACATTCCGGCGGAGAGCAGAGTCTTTGATTGCCGAAGAAAGAGAAAAAAAACATAATATATTGGCAGATCGTCTAAGCGCCGCTTTAAATAACGGAAGTAAAAACGGAGTAGCTTATAGGTCAAACGAAAAAGGGTTTGATCTATTATTTGAGGTTATTCCGGAAAAACAGATCGAAGATTTAATATTAGACCACAGAATACTTAAAATATGTAATGAATTTACAGAAGAGCATCACAGGGTCGATTTATTACGTTCTTACGGCGTTGAACCTCGCAACAGAATATTACTTGCCGGACCTCCGGGAAACGGTAAAACCAGTCTTGCCGAAGCGATTGCAAACAGTTTAATGTATCCTTTTTTTGTGGTTAGATACGAAAACATAATCGGCAGCTTTCTCGGCGAAACCGCTACAAAACTTCAAAAAACCTTTGATTATGTTAAAACCAGAAATTGCGTTCTTTTTTTTGATGAATTCGATACCATAGGAAAAGAAAGAGGAGATACAAAAGAGACCGGCGAGATTAAAAGAGTGGTAAGTTCTTTGCTTCTTCAGATAGATAGACTTCCGAGTTATGTAGTTGTAATTACCGCAAGCAATCATCCCGAACTTCTTGATAAAGCGGTATGGCGCAGATTTCAAGTAAGATTAAACATGGATATGCCGGATAAAAAAAATATTAAAGAATATATAGATAGATTTAAAAGCAGAACCGAAGTTAATTTTAATTACGATGTTAATAAAATCGCTAACAAACTTATAGGATATAGTTTTGCGGAAGTGGAAGATTTTTGCGTAGATATATTAAGACGGGCTGTTTTGGAGAAAAAACATGAAAATGCCAAAAGTATTGTTGCAGATAAATTAAAACAGCTTCAAGTCCGTTTTGATATAAACAAGGTAAAACAGAATAAGCAGGAT
>JAFDMD010000046.1 GCA_019306185.1 Deltaproteobacteria bacterium | reverse complement strand
GCGATTTTAGCTCTATAGGTATTACTTTTCTATTTTCTCCTGAAACCGACAACATTATATCGATTCTTTGCATACCGACCCCGCATGAGACTTCGTTGCCTATCCATTCCATATTTTCACTTGCAAACATAGATAGTGTATCTATGTTTTGAATTAAATATGCTTGAAGATGAGTTTCAAACTGTTTACCGCCATGATGTTTATTAATAAGTCTTGGCAAAATATTTATTGCCTCTTTTCTGCCTTCATAAGTATAGCAGAGATTATTAGTCCTTATTTCTTGATTTTTTTCGTCAAAAGTAAAATTTGTTCCTTTCAAAACTTCCATGCGGTTCTTTTTTCTTATTAAATCAATTAATCTTTCGCTTTCGTATATGGTGATCATCGTGTTGCCGCGGTTGGCTTTTAGTTTTCTATAAATCAAACTCCAAAGCATTTGGTTGGGAGAATGGATATTATTTATTTCGTCCAAAGCTTCCCACTCCGTAACTCCTTTTGCATAAACCTGATACGGCTTTATAATCGTCCTAAAAGTAAGCGATTTGTCTAAATTGTTCTTCAAATATTGAGAGTCGTCATTATTGTCTAAAAAAGAAGGCGAATCCTTCACTTGAAAAACCCCGTAAAACTTACCTTCATAAATGCCCTTTCCATAGTTTTGCTGTAAATAGAAAATTATAAAGTCGTCTTTTCTTACTCTCTGGCTGTCTGCTATCATCCCAACCAAATTGTTTTCTGTAGTGGGGTGCAATTGACTATTCGAAGAATTATTAAAATCTATTATATTATCTTTCGCCCCTGTCCCCGCAAACATATATTCCAAGTGATATTTAAATGTTGTGGTGCCTACAATAAATACATGAGTAGTTGACATTACTCCTCCTTTTTAAAAACCAAGATATATTCATGTTTAAAAATATAATAATCGCTTTTTAAAGCTCTATATGTCCAGATTCCTGCTTTGCCTAATTTTCCTCTGTTTCCTTCTATATTTTTAACTATAATCCCTTTTAATTTTACGCCGAAATTTTTTTTAATCGCATTAAGAAGATAAAACGGTAAAGGAATAACTTCACTGTTTTTATACACATCTCCTATTACAATTGCAAAATATCGGCTTTTTTCCAAATATTTTAAACCGTTTTTAACGACAGTTAAAAATTTTTCAACAAATATCCTAAAATCCGCAATTAAAGATAAATCCTCTTTTTTATCTGTAAATTTAACTATATCCAAATAAGGCGGGTGCATTATTAAAAATTGAACCCCTTTTTTATTAATCTTTTCCAACCATGAACTAATCTTCATCTCAAACTGTTTCTCGTTTGTTACGTCGCAAATATCTATACCATATTTTAAGTTGTCTGTAGATTGAGGTATATTTTGTTTAACATAGGATAGTATATTTTCATTAATATCAAAGCCTATACAGCTTCGGTTCAATTTTTCACACTCAAATAATGTCGTGCCGCTTCCTATAAAAACATCCAAAACGGTTTCATACTTTTTAGTAAATCTTCTTATAAGCTGGTTCGGAATTTGCGGAATAAAGTTTCCATGATATATATTGGAATGTTTTCCTGTTTTATCTCTTTTGTCGATAAGCCATAAGCTATTCACATTTATATCAAGTTCTTTCCAATTTTTTAAATCTAATTCGTTATATTTCATTTCGATTCTTTATAATTATTTTAGTCTTGAATAAATTTTGCTATTTTTAAATCTAAATTATCAATACATTTAAAACCGTTTTATCTATTACCCGAATCTTTTACTTTTGCAAATCTGTTTTATAATTTTTATTGTCAATACTACTTCTATCTTATAAATAAAACCAAAATTAAATAATACTTAATCAAAAAAAACTGATTAAAACAGGCCGTGGCGAAAGTTGGCTCTTGCCGCAAAAAAAAGCGAAGTCAACAAACTTTGCCATACCCAATTAAATTTAATCGTAAAACAGAACAATTAATTTAAACGGAGGAAAAACATGCGCCCCATATGGTTTGATACAACGGATAATAGCGTAAAGATAATAGATCAACGAAAGCTTCCGCATATAATGGCAATAGAAAAACTTGAGTCTGTCCTCCAAGTTATAACCGCTATAAAAGATATGTATGTTCGAGGCGCGCCTCTTATCGGCGCAACCGCCGCTTATGGGGTATATATAGCGGCAAAGAATATTTCAAGCGATTGTAAAGACAAGGAAGCTTACTTATCCGCAGAATGTAAAAAATTACAAGATGCCAGACCTACAGCGGTAAATTTAATTTGGGCGGTTGAAAGGGTTTTTACAAAACTTAATTTTTCGGCGGATATAAAGGATATCATAGACGTCGCAAAAAAGGAGGCGGATGCCATAGCCGAAGAGGAGGTTGAAAACTGTAGAAAAATAGGGGAATACGGCTTGCCTCTGATAGAGGAAATCAGTAAAAAAAGGAATGGGAAAACGGTTAATATACTAACCCATTGCAATGCGGGAAGGCTTGCATGCGTAGAATACGGAACCGCCACGGCGCCTATTTATGCGGCGTTTGATAAAGGGATTGATTTGCATGTATGGGTTGACGAAACCAGACCTCTTAATCAGGGGGCAAGGCTTACCGCTTACGAACTTGAAGAAAAAGGGGTAAAGCATACGGTTATAACCGATAATGCGGGCGGGCATTTGATGCAGCATTCTTTAGTGGATATTGTAATAGTAGGAACGGATAGAACCGCTTATACAGGAGACGTTGCAAATAAAATAGGGACATATTTAAAAGCCCTTGCCGCAAAAGATAATAATATACCTTTTTATGTAGCGCTTCCTTCCAGCACGTTCGATTGGGAAATAGAAGACGGGATAAAGGATATTCCTATAGAAAAACGGGAGCCGGACGAAATAAGATATGTCGAAGGTTTTTTTTCCGGCAAAATTGAAAAGGTCGCAATAATGCCGAAAAAAAGTCCCGCGGCAAATTATGCTTTTGACGTTACTCCGGCAAGGCTTGTTACCGGTTTTATAACGGAGCGCGGAATTTGCAAGGCAAATAAAGAATCTGTTTTATCTTTGTTTCCGGAAAAAGACAGGAGTAAAAATTATGGATAATCTTACGGAAACCGAAAAAAAAGTCATCTCCGCTCTTCAAGGGGATATGCCTGTAGATCCAAGACCTTATAAAATAATGGCGGAACGTTTGGGCATTTCGGAAGAGATTTTTTTAAAGGTATTAAAAGATATTTCAGATAGAAAAATAATAAGACGTTTCGGAGCCACTTTATGGCATCAGAAATCCGGTTTTTCGGAAAACGCTATGTGCGCTTGGAAGATAGCGGAGGATAGAACCGAGGAAGCGGGCAAAAAATTTGCTTCTTTTAAGGAGGTTTCTCATTGTTATTTAAGACCTCCTCAAAAAGATTGGCGTTATAATATTTATACTATGCTTCATTCCAAAGATAAAAAAGGATGTATTGCAATAGCAAAAAAGCTTTCTAAAGCCGTAGAAGCTAAAGAATATACTCTGTTATTTAGCGTAGAGGAGCTTAAAAAAACCTCTATGCAGTATTTTTAATAAATATTTTTCCGGCGCGCATGGGCGATTATGCCGGAGTTTTTATTATTTATACTTTATAAAATATCCGCTCAAGTATTTTAATCATGATAATAGGCGAGGATACGCTTTGACGGTTGATAAAATACTATAAAATATATTCAAAACTATGAGTAGTAAATTGCAGGATTGGTAAAAGGTAATGAATGAAATAACGTTTTTAAATCAAGAAGAAATACAAAGCATAATTTATACCATTCGAGGCTTAAAGGTTATGTTAGACGATGAATTGGCATCGCTTTACGGAGTTGGCACAAGGGTTTTAAATCAGGCGGTAAAACGAAATATAGATCGATTTCCAAAAGAGTTTATGTTTCAAATTACAATGAAGAGCTTGCCCGTTTGAGATCACAATTTGTGATCTCAAACGGGCAAAGAGGCGGGAGAAGATATTTGCCTTATGCTTTTACCGAACAGGGAGTTTCTATGCTTTCTACTGTTTTAAAAAGCGATACGGCAGTTAAAGTCAGCATTAGAATAATAAATGCTTTTGTTGCTACAAGACGCTTTATTAATAACAATGCTCAAATATTCCAGAGGCTTGATACTCTTGAAATTAAGCAAATTAAAACGGATCAAAAGGTCGAACAGGTATTAAATGCTTTGGAAAGCAAAGAGCTTAAGCCAAAACAAGGTATTTTTTTTAACGGGCAAATTTTTGACGCTTATAAATTTGTTTCCGACCTTATCCGTTCGGCGAAAAAATCAATAATAATTATAGATAACTATATTGATGATACGGTTTTAATACGGCTGGCAAAAAGAAAAAAGAATGTAAAAGTTGAAATCTTGACAAAAACGATCTCAAAAGAACTGTATATGGATGTGAAGAAATATAACGAACAGTATCCGCCCATATTAATAAAAAAATTTAAAGACGCTCATGACAGATTTATGATAATTGACGGTAAAACCGTTTATCATATCGTGGCATCGCTTAAAGACCTTGGGAAAAAGTGGTTCGCCTTCTCTAAAATGGATATTGGAGCGTTTGAAATGATTACAAAGCTGAAGGAGAATGACATTCTAACAATTAGGACTAAATAAACATGACTATCGAAGATTTTTCGGACTATCAGGAAGACGCTGAAAGCTTACGAAATTTACTCGTTTCCAAAGCTCGTGGGAGCAAGGAGGAGGCTAATTGGTCTTATCAGAGGTTAAGAGATTCGTTTTATCATAATGACGAGTTAAAATCTCTGTTACCCCGATTTGTCCGCACCTGCTCTACATTAAATGTATTTGATAGATATATAAAACAAAAAATACCAAGTAATTATCAAGGTCGTCAAAAATTTATTTATAAAGAGTTTGATAAACTGATAAATAATTTAAAACCTCCTACCCCGTCTGATGTTCATATAAACAAAACCATTAAAAAGTTTGATAAAGAATTTGTGTTCAAGGAATGGGAAAAAGCTTTAAAACGAAGAGACGATGACCCCGAAGGCGCAATAACGGCGTCTCGTAGCCTATTGGAATCTGTTTGTAAGCATATTTTAGATGAAATAGGCGTTGATTATGATAATAAATCAGATTTGCGGAAGTTATATAAAGCTACGGCAACAAATTTGAATATTTCTCCTTCCCAAGATACAGAACAGGATTTGAAAAAAATATTGAGCGGAGTTTTTTCTATAGTTCAAGGGCTTGGAAGTTTAAGGAATAAAATAGGCGTCGCGCATGGACAAGGAGAAAAAAAGGTTGAGCCTAATTTACATTATGCAGAACTTGCCGTAAATCTATCGGGAGCGCTGGCTTCATTTTTGATTGCAACGTATGAAATGAGATAGAATATTAATACATTATAATGAATAATTCCTCCCCGAACATATTGCTTGTAAACCCTTGGATATGCGACTTTGCGGCATATGATTTTTGGGCAAAGCCTATAGGTTTATTATATATCGGTTCGATACTTAAAAAAGCCGGTTATAAAATATCTTATATCGACTGCCTCGACAGATTTCACCCCAAAGCAAAAAAGAATATCGCGCCTGCCTCTCGCTGCGGCAGGGGACCTTACATTAAGACTAAAATTGATAAACCAAAAGGTTTGGGCGATGTTCCGAAAAATTTTTATAGATACGGAATAAAAAAAGAATGGTTTGCAGAAGATCTCTTATCGATAAAAAAACCTTCCCTTATATTAGTTACTTCATTTATGACTTACCAGTATCCGGGAGTAATCGAAACAATATCTTTATTAAAGGACAGTTTTCCGGACGTTCCTGTAATACTCGGCGGCATTTACGCAACTTTATGTTTTGAGCATGCTTTAAAAAATTCCGGAGCCGATTTTGTAATAAAAGGGGAAGGAGTAAAAGAGGTTTTAAAGCTTGCCGAAAAATATATGGGTCAAAAACCTTTATCTGATTTTAATCCGAAAGATTTTAATTCTTATCCTTATCCCACATTTAATCTTCAAAGTAAGATAGCCTATATTCCAATTATGACTTCAAAAGGATGCCCTTATGCCTGCGCTTATTGCGCCTCAAAATATTTAAACCCCGATTTTATAAAAAGAGACTATAACGCCGTTGTAAAAGAGGTATTTTTTTGGCATACAAAATTTAAGGTAAAAGATTTTGTTTTTTATGACGACGCTCTTTTAATAGACGCAAAAAATCATATAATACCAATGTTGGAAAAGATTATATCAAAAGGATATAATATAAGATTTCATACCCCTAACGCGCTTCACGCAAAGAATATTTCGGAAAAAGTAGCGTCTTTTATGTTTAAGTCCGGTTTTCATTCAATAAGAATTGGGCTTGAAACCGCAGATTTTGAAAACCGAAAAGCTATGGATAACAAAATTACAAACAAGGATTTTATTAACGCCGTAACAAATTTAAAAAAAGCCGGTTTTTCGGATCAACAGATTGGCGCATATCTTTTAACCGGCTTGCCGCGACAAAGTATAAAAGAGATGGAGGCGGGAATAAAATTTGTAAAAAAAGCGGGAGTAACTCCGGTTTTAGCTTATTATACTCCCATACCTCATACAAGGATGTGGGAGGACGCCGTAAAATCTTCAAGATACGATCTTAACGCGGACCCGATATATGCAAATAACGCCATATTTCCTTGTATGGAAAATCCTTTTTCGGACGGAAAAATTTCATATTTAAAAGGGCTGGCAAGTTTGTCATAAATTTGAATAAAGCGGTTGATATTTTATCCTGTTATGTTGAGCCGACGAAAAAATTCTCTTTTTAATATTTTCTTGCAAATATTAAGATAAAATTTCCAAATCGTAAAAAGATTTGTACAAAGGAACAAAGTATAAGATTAGAAGGCAGTAATTCAGGGATTTCTCCTCGATTAGTTCGTCGAAATGACAAACAAAAACAACGATCGGCGAAGAGGCGGAAAAAATTACTTTCTGTTATTTTGATAAATTTTATTTTTGCCTGTCATTTCGAGCGCGGTGAGAAATCCCTTAATAAAAAGCGATAAATAACAGATAGCGGCAAATTCGTTTACGTTTAAAATGCAAATTCTTCAGCGCCGACTAATTATAAAGCGGCTTCTCCGATTTATTTTAAAAAAAACAAATAAAAGAACTTGCAAGCTTTATTTTTATTATTAATTGATTTATAGGTTATAAAATTTTTTTTATTCTTATCTATTTTTATAAGGAATTATTAATAATGATAAAAAGCATGACCTCTTATGCGACTTGCGAAACAACCTTTGAAGAGGCTTCCGTAACCGTAGAGATTAAAACGTATAACGGCAGATATTTAGACCTTGTTTTAAAAGCCTCCCCTTATTCTTACAATATTTTTGAAGACAAAATAAAAAAAATAGCAACAAATTATATTGTAAGAGGCAGAGTTGAAATAAGGCTTAAAATACAACAAAACTCCGCGGACGCGACAAAATTTAAAGCGGATAAACAAAAAGCTAAAAATTATTATAAGGCGGCGCTTGAAATATGCAAAGACTTAAATTTAGACGAATCAGTTTTGCCGCAACTTGTTTTGAAATGCCCGGACGTTATAAAACCGGAAGAAACGGAGACCGATTGTAATAAATTTTTGGAGCCAATTATTTTTTGCATAAAAAAAGCTTTAACCGAACTTGATATAATGAGAAAAAAAGAGGGAGACTTTATAGCCGCGGATTTAAAAAAAAGAATAGTATTTATTAAAGAAAAACTGGATATAATAGAAGCGGATGCAAAAGAAACGGCAAAAGCTTATCATAAAAAGCTTATGGAAAGAATAAAAGATATTATCAAAACAATAGATATCGACGAAAATAGAATAGCCCATGAAGTCGCTGTGTTCGCGGATAAAAGCGACATTACAGAAGAAATCGTTCGAGCGCGCAGCCATTTGGAACAGTTTGAGCGCTTTATAGAGATTAAGACTTCGGAAGGAAGAAAAATAAATTTTCTTATACAAGAACTTAATAGAGAGTTTAACACAATAGGCGCCAAAACAACCGAAATCGGCGCGTCTTCAATAGTAATAGAAATTAAAGCGGAATTGGAAAAAATCAGAGAACAAATTCAAAATGCGGAGTAGCGGATATGACAAACTCATTTAGCCCTTACAACTTGCCTTCGGAAAAAAAACTTGCAAAACATTTTAACAAAATAAAAAATACCAAAATAAAAGATCTTTTTGAAAAAGACCATAGAAGATTTGAAAAGTTTTCCATAAAAAACGGAGACCTTTTTACAGATTACTCCAAAAACCTTATAACCGAAAAAACTTTGGAATTATTGCTTCAATTTGCGGATCAATCCGGTTTAAAACAGGCAATAGAAGATATGTTTTGCGGCGAAAAAATTAACGTTACGGAACAACGAGCCGTTTTGCATACCGCCGCAAGAAGCGTTTTAACAAAAGAGAACCCGATAACATCGGACGGAGAGGAAATAACCGCCGGACTTCGTAAAATTTTTGAAAAAATGGCATCTTTTACAAAAGAGATAACCAACGGAACAAGAAAAGGCTCTACCGGAAAAGCTTTTACTCACATTATAAATATAGGCATAGGAGGCTCCGAATTAGGACCTAAACTTTTGGTTTCCGCCCTTAAAACCTTTGGAAATAAAAATTTAAAAATTAAATTCATATCAAGCCCGGATCCTTCCCATACCAAAGAAATATTAAAACAGGCTAATCCGGAAGCAACATTATTTATTATAGTATCCAAATCTTTTACCACAAAAGAAACTCTTATAAATTATAAGGCCGCCCGCAAATGGCTGCTTAATTCCGGCATAAAAAAAAAAAATTTAAACAAACATTTTGCAGCGGTATCCGAAAACAAAAAAGAAGCTTTAAATTCCGGCATTCTGCCGGATTACCTCTTTAAAACCGAAAAATTTATTAACGGAAGATGCGGAATTTGGTCCGGAGCGGGGCTTTGCCCATGCATCTTATTAGGCGCCGATCTTTTCGCCGATTTTTTATCCGGAGCTTACGAAATCGATAACAGCTTTAGACACAGTCCTTTTGAAAAAAACCTACCCGTAATATTAGGGCTTATAGATATATGGCATCGCAACTTTTTTAAAACCGCGACATGGGCGATATTTCCTTATGAACAAGCTCTGGCTAATCTTCCTTTTTACGTCGCCCAACTTTGTATGGAAAGCAACGGCAAATCGGTTAACAGACAAGGAGAAAAAATAAATTACGCTTCCGCCCCGATAGTATGGGGCATGCCTGCTCCCAACGCCCAGCATTCCTGCTTTCAATCCCTTCATCAAGGAACAAACCTTGCTCCTATAGACCTATTATCTCCCGCTCTTGCCCAAAACGGCGAAAAAAACGCGGAAATTCTTGCGGCAAACCATTTTGCTCAAGCGGAGGTTTTAATGAACGGAGCTTCGGACAACGAAATATATAAAACCGGCGCGTCAAAAAATTTTATAAAACAAACAGCGGCGCATAAAACGCTTCGAGGCAACCGCCCCTCAATCTCCTTTATCTATAAAAAGCTTACTCCAAAACTTTTAGGCAAACTTATCGCCACATACGAGCATAGAATTTTTGTTCAGGGAATTTTATGGAACATCTTTAGTTTCGACCAATGGGGAGTAGAAGCCGGAAAACGGATGGCGGATAAAATATTATCCGCATTAACCGAACCCAAACAAGATGAAAAGCAAAAGCTCAACTCTTCAACCGCCGGACTTATAAATATATTTAAGCGCTTTCAATCCGACGAGCTATAAAACGGGAAAAAATAATTACAACAATATTAAACGAAAACATAGTTATATCGAATTTCTAATCCCTAAAAATTTTTGATGAGCAATGCGGGGGTATAAAGTTAGACAGTTAGATTAAAAATCCGAACATAGTAAAAAAATGGAAACAAAGCATAAAGTAATATTCGGAAATTGTATGAGTATGATTGAATTGGCAGATAACGCTGTTAATTTAATCGTAACTTCTCCGCCTTATTTTAACGCTCCGTTTGATTATAAAGGACTTTTTAAAAATTACGGACAATATCTCAACGTATTGAAAAAAATGGCAAAAGAGGCTTATCGAGTATTACAAGGCGGTAGAATTTTTGTCTTAAATATTGATGATATGCTTGTAGATGGACAAAAATATCCTATTATCGCCGATTCAATTAAAATATTTCAAAATGTCGGTTTTAGATATAGAGATGAAATAGTTTGGAAAAAACCGGACTGATATTTAAGAATAAGCAAAAGAAGCGGGGTATTGCTGCAACACCCTTATCCGATGTATTTTTACCCCGACAATTTATTGGAACGTATTGTTATCTTTCAAAAAGAAAAATTTAATTATCGTTCTGTTCCGCAAGAGATTAAAAAAAAATCCGTAATTAATAAAGAAGAATTTCAAAATAACGGTTGGTATAAAACAATTTGGGAGATGACCAACGTTTTACCCGGCTCTAAATTAGAAAAAAATATTGCCTCTTTTCCTGACGAATTGCCTTACCGTCTGATAAAATTATTTTCTTATGCCGGCGAGACGGTTCTTGATCCGTTTTTTGGAAGCGGAACTACAATGAAGATGGCTCGCCAGTTAAAAAAAAATTCAATAGGTTATGAGATTATTAGGGATTTGGAAAATATAATCAGAAAAAAAGCAGGCTTTGAATCGGAAAAAACAAACAATTTTTTTGAAATTTTTGAAAAAAAAACAGGTAGATATAAATTTGTAACCATTGACTATATAGAAAGTAAAAAAAATGCTAATAACAGCAAAGATAACAGGGCTTGAGTATAAGATAAAGTTTGCCGATAAATTGAAATCTTTTACTTTTAACGATTTTGAAATTAACGAGTTGCCCGCTTCTTGTATTATAAAAGATGAAAATTTTTCATTCGGTTTGTCCAAATGGGTTTCGCCTAAAAGAACGCGCTATTATCCTTATGAACGAGTCTATAATACCCTTGCCGGTTCAAAACGAATTACGGTAATTCCGATAATAAAAGATGAAGGGAAAAAAGGAGATAGAGATTTTATTCAGTGGGATACCGTATCTTTAATGAGCCTGCTTGATATTTTTGTTATTTTTGCCTATTACGCAAAAGCGGAAAAACATAAAACAAGAGAAAATAAAATTACAAATCAAAAATTTGATAATGAATTGATTAAAAATAAAATAGACGAGATTAAAAATTATCATAGTTCGGCGCTTCACTGGAATTTAAAAGAGATAGAAAAAACTTTTCCCGAATTAATTCAAAAAGTAAAATCATCTTATCATGAAATAGGCATACAATTCGGCGTAGAGTTTCATTCGGTTAAAGGTATTGATAAATTTGCACGCCAATTTACAAACGGCGTAAAAAATTTTATGAATACTTCGCGAGAAAAAGCCAAAGAGGCTCGACATCGAGAAATACAAGCCATTCAACCTAAAGAAGCATTATCTACCCTTACCAAAGCTACAATAGTCATAGATAATTATTTGGGAGGTAAATATTACTTTACAACAGATGAAATAATAATTGAAAAAGATAAAGTTTTTTTGATTGAAGGCAAACATTCTAAAAACGCGCTTTTACCAAGTAAAAACGATATTAAAGACGGGCTGTTAAAAATGATGCTTTATACAAATTTTAAAGATATTTATATTGACGACAAAAAATATACGCCGCTTCCGGTTATTAAATTAACTTCGACAAAATTAAAAAATAGTATTTCTTCGGCAAATAGTTTTAATAAAATAGAAAATTTCATTGCAAAAAATAATTTTTCGGAAAATCAAAAAGAAATAATAAAAAAACTATTTGAAGAGGCAAAAGCCAACAACTTTTTGACAATTATAGAAAAATCCTGATTAAATAAAAATGGTAAAAAGCCCTTTAAGATACCCCGGCGAAAAAAGTAGAGCGGTTAAAATAATAGCCCCTTTAATTCTGCGATTCGACGAATTTAGAGAACCTTTTCTATGCGGCGGATCAATTTTTATTTATATGAAACAAAAATATCCGAATAAAAAATATCGGATAAACGATATTTATTCCGACCTATACTATTTTTGGAAACATACGCAACAAAACCCAGGCATATTGATTAAGCTGATACAAAAATACAAAGACGAGTTTAAAAACGGAAACCTGCATAAAAATTTTGATCATGAAACATTTGCAAAAAAATTGCGCGACATTTCTCATAAATGGCTTATAACTTATGATAACAGCGAATATATAAAAAAATTATTCTCGTTTGCTTATATCAAAGAGTGGAATTTAACCTATGGCATGCGAAACGTAAAAAAAAACGGGGACCAAAACGGTAAAGAACTTTTTATAAGCAATTACCCTATAATTGATAGAAACAAAAAATTATTTCCCGAATATTAAGTCCTTCTCGGCAAATATCCTTCGATGATTTATCCTGTGGAAAGATCAATTATCGCTTTATGTTCATTATATTTTGCATGAAAATACGGCGGCGGTCGATCTTTTGCAAACATATAAATTATAATTCCAAAAAATCCGTTTATTTATTTTACGCTCAAAAATTTTAAAAGCGAAAATAAAATAAATATTCTATGCAGTAAAGTTTCAGCGTAACGTATAAAATAAGCAAAACAGAAAAACGTTGAAGGATTTAAAATTATTATTGACAAAAAATGCCTGATAACAGACTATTACAAGCCATATAAACTTAAGCGCAAAAAAGAATAATTATAAAAAGAATAAAAAAATTTCTCGTTTTGCTCGAAATTGCAGGTTTTTTATTTTTGACGCCTTATTTTATCGAATGCAAACGAAATTTTTTTTTAATTACAATATAGAAGAGGACAAAAAGATTGATTACAAAAGACAATCAAAAACTTTTAAAAAAAATTCCGCAAACAGACAAGCTTATACAATCCGTTTATAAACGGGATTTTTTTCAAAATATCCCGAAAAGCCTTATAGTATCCGCAATCAGAAAAGTAACCGAAGATATAAGAACCGCTATAATTAATACGGAACAACAACAGAACAATAATAAAATTACGGAAAAAGATATTGAGCAAAACGCTGTTATAGCAAAAGTAAAAGAATTGATAATAGAAAAAACAACTCCCAATTTAAAACGAATAATAAACGGAACCGGAGTTGTAATACATACAAATCTGGGACGCTCCCCTCTATCGAAAGAATCAATTTTACGCATATTAGATGTTGCGGGCGGCTACTCAAATCTTGAATTTAATCTTGACGAGGGTAAAAGAGGCTTGCGATATCAAGCCGTAGAAGAGCTTATATGCGAAATAACCGGAGCCGAAGCCGCGATGGTTGTAAATAATAACGCGGGAGCCGTTCTTTTGGCGATTGAAACCGTAGCGTCTCAAAAAGAGGTTATAACCTCAAGAGGCGAGCTTGTAGAAATAGGCGGAATGTTTAGAATACCGGATATAATCGAAAAAAGCGGGGGAATTTTAAAGGGGGTAGGAACCACCAACAGAACCGGCATAAAAGATTACGAGCAGGCAATAAATGATAATACCGCTCTTTTGCTCAAAGTTCATAAAAGTAACTACGACATAATAGGCTTTACAAAAAGCGCATCGTTAAAAGAGATAGTATATCTCGGAAAACAATATAACATATGCGTAATGGAGGATTTGGGCAGCGGAACATTTATAGATTTTTCGGAATTTAAAATGAAATACGAGCCTACGGTTGCAGACTCGGTTAAAGCCGGAGCGGATATAATAACATTTAGCGGCGACAAACTGCTTGGCGGACCTCAGGCGGGAATAATCATAGGCAAAAAAGATATAATACAATCGATAAGAAAAAATCCGCTTACAAGAGCCTTAAGAATAGATAAACTTACCCTTGCCGCGCTTGAAGGCGTTCTTCGTTTGTATGCGGACAAAGCGCAAGCAGTCCGAAAAATTCCGACTTTGGCTATGCTTACCGCTCCGTTTGAATATATTAAAAAAAAGGCGGGAAAATTTAAAAGAGGAATAAATTCCGAAAAAAATTCCGACATTTCCGTGAAATTAATCGAGACAAATTCAAAAGCCGGAGGCGGCTCTTTAGCCTCCGAAGAACTCCTCAGCCTTTGCGCCGGGATAAAAATAAACAAATTAACCGCAGGTCAAATCGAAAACAAAATGAGGGCAAGTAAACCGCCCGTAATAGGCAGAATAGAAAATGAAACATTTTTGATCGATTTTAGAACCGTAGCGGACGAGGAAATAAAAATAATAAAAGAGGCTATTGTTAAAATAGCAAAAGAAACATAACTATATTATAGACGCAAAAAACAGGGGACGTTCTAAGTTTTTTGAGCGGCTATAAGCAAAGAACAAAGCAAACCGCTTTAGCCATGCCATAATTTAGTATAAAATGATAAACCTTTTGTCGCCAAAGATATTTGATTTGAAAAACAAATAATTGAATTTTGTTGTATAGCAAAAGAGTTTCTTCTTTTTTAATGCGAAAAAAATACAGAGAATAATAATGATCGAGAAAAAAAAGGATATATCTGAAAATCATAATTCCGCGGGGCGCTTTATCCTTTGCAAGACAGACTGCATACGATTTGCGCAAGATAAAGAAAAACAGAAAATAACATGCTATAACGCGTTGCAAGAAACTTTTATAAACATCCTTTTGGGAGACGAGCTTATAAAATATTTTCTTTCCCGTTTTAATTCCGAAAAATTTTGCGCCATAGCGATTAAAGTCGATTATGATGACAACAAAGATAATGATTATCAATGCGTTGAAATCGCAAAAATAATAGATAAAATATCCCGAGAAAAAAACGGATTATGGGGGCTTATAGATCCTGCGGTATTTGGGATAATTTTTGAAGATAAAAAAACGGATAATCTTGAAAACGTTTTAAAACTGATCAAAAGAACTCTTGAAAAAAACGGAAACAAAAAAATTTTTGCGGGCGCCGCATTTTTTCCCGCATTAAATTACAAAAAAAAGAATATAATAAAAAACGCCTTAAAAGCGTTGGACCATGCAACATTATCCGAACAAAAAATCGCTTTATTCAATTCCGTTACGCTAAATATAAGCGGAGATAAATATTACGAACAAAACAACATTAAAAAAGCAAAAAAAGAATTTGAAGCGGCTTTGAAATTAAATCCTTCCGATATAAACATACTAAATAGTTTGGGAGTATGTTACGCAATTCAAGAAAACTATCTGAAAGCGCTTATACTTTTTGAAAAAGTAATAGAAAAATCTCCCAATCATACAATGGCGCTTTATAACATAGGAATGACCGATCTTATGTTAAATAAAAAAAAAGAAGCTTTAAAACGCTTTTGCATCATTTATAAACAAAATAAAAATTATCTGTTTGAAGCCGCATTTCAGATGGCAAAAATATATATGGAAAATAAGGAGTTTGAAAAAGTAAAGCCTTATCTTGATAAAATAATCGGGTTAAAGCCCGAAAAATCAATCTGCCATAGACTCGCGGGCGATTATCATTTTGAGTTGGGAAACCTTGACAATGCAATAAATTTTTATAAAAAAGCAATTAAATACAACCCTTACGACGCCGCCTCCCTATCCGCTTTAGGGTATTCATTCGATAAAAAAGGAGAGAACATAGAAATAGCAATATCGTTTTGCAAAGAAGGAGCAGTTAATTCGCCGGAAAACGGATTATACAGACATAGACTCGGAAAACTTTATTTTAAAAATAAAATGTTCGACAAAGCCCTTGACGAGTTTGTCGCCGCTTCAAATGCGGGCTACGATTCTTCCGAATATATTAAAAATATAAAAAATGCCCTATATTAAAAATAATTAGTCAATAATGAAAAAGTGTAATAGATATTGTAATTATTATAAATTTTAAAAAAGACAAGGTAATATATTTTAATATTTATCTTAATATTTTTTTGCAAATATTAAGAGGAAAACCCCATTATGAAAAAAATCTTAATCATAAAAAATAATGATTATAATTCGGAATAACAGAGATACATAGATACAAAGGGACGCAGATATAAAGGAATTGGCTTTTAATTTTTTAATTGGAAAATATAAAAAGCGGTAGAGACGTAGCATGCTACGTCTCTACTTTATTACC
>JAFDMD010000003.1 GCA_019306185.1 Deltaproteobacteria bacterium | reverse complement strand
AGCATTAGTCGAACCATCGCAATCTCGTTATTATTTTTATATGTAAAAAAAAATAACTTACAAGATTGCGATGGTATTTCAAGCTGTTATTCCGAAAATGTCAACAGACCCTAAAATTAAAATTTATTCGACCTATTTTTATAAACCATTATTTAATATATTTAAACATAAAAAAGATTGGTTATTAAAATAATCAAAGAATTTTTTGCTTTGCTTGCCAGTGAAATTCTACGCGAACAAAAAATATAAACGAGGTTTCATAAAACAAAAAACTTGACTTCCATTATGCCTAATTTTATTATCAATAACATCATTGTGAAATTAAATATTAAACAAGAGAAAGAGCAAACAAAATAAAAAAGTATATATATAGATTTTTATTCATATCCAATTTATTTACGCTTATAATATTTTCCATAACTGGCTGCACAACAATAAAAGCGGTTAATACAATAAAAGCCGGAGAAATTCAGCTTACAAGTGCCATAGAGCAAAAAATATCTGTTGAAAAAAACGGACATGCTCTAATAATTAAAACCCATATAAACGAATCGGATAAAGAATATAATTTTATACTCGATACAGGAGCCCTTACCGCAATTAGTAAGCAAGTTGCAAAAGAGATAGGATTAAATAATGGAATTAAAATCGGAGTAAAAGATAGCGCGGGCAATACAAAAAAAGATGTTTCTTTGGTTCAATTGGATAGTATTACAGTTGAAGATATTAAAGTAAACCAATGCGCTGCCGCCGTAATTGATTTATCCAAAATCGGTTCAAATGTGGACGGAATTTTAGGCTCTAATTTTTTAAGATTTTTTAAAGTAACAATTGATTATCAAACTCAAAAGATAATTTTTTCAAATAGTAATAATCCTACTAAAATTTACAAAAATACCTTGCAAATACCTTTTCAACAAAAACTTAAATATGGATATGCTCCGATTATAGCCTGCTATATAGACGACAAAATATCCGCAAAATGTATAATAGATACAGGCGCGCCTTTTTTGGCAGGCATACCTTTTTCGATAATGAAAAAAATAAAAGCTTTTAAAAATGGCAATGTAATAGAAGCAAAAGGAACAATGAGCGGCGGAGCATTCGGAACGGATGAAAAAAGCTTTATACTACTTGCAGATAAATTAAATATAGGCGGTTTTATTATAACCGACGCTCCTTTAATCTCCAAGAATGCAAAAGATGATAATCTGCTGATAGGAGAACGTTTTTTATCCAATTTTAAAATAACTATTGATTATCCCAATTCAAAACTGTTTTTAACCCGTAATAAAAGCAATACATTGAAAAACGATTTGGAATCTTTTGGAATAGCATTTAATAAACTTGAAGATAAAACCGTTGTTATGGGAATATGGAGCGGCTCCGCAGCAGATAACGGGCAAATTAAAATAGGAGACGAGGTTATTTCAATAAATTCAATAAAAACAGAAGATTTATCAATAGGAGATATGGCTAATATTTCTCGAAACAACACAGAACTTAATTTAAAATATTTAAGCGATAATCAGGTTAAAAATATAACCCTGAACAAAAAAAAACTTTTTGGGAATTCATAAACAGTTGATTAATATTAAACAGCTATTAGCCTTTTAAAAAAAGTCGGTTGATTATATAAATAGTTACAATTATGGAGCGCTATGAAAAATACAGAAGCAAATCTATATGTAGTATATGATGGCAGCGCGTTAAAAAATAATGAAATGGATATACGAGAGCTCGCTCCTGCGTTATTAGCTATTTCAGATGTATTTGAAGAGACAAATCGCATACTAAATAAAAAGGATACAGAAATATCTGTAAAAGTAAAAGCTTCATTTGAACAAGGAAGTTTTGGAATAGATTTAGCTATAGCACAAAATTTTCAAATTTTCTCGAATTTTATACCTGATAGTGACAATATATTTGAAATTGCTACTATAATGTCCATGCTGGGTTTTAATGTTAAAGATGGAGTTAAAGGTCTTGTACATGTTATTAAGCGGTTAAAAAATAGAAAGATAAAAAAAACCGAAATCAAAAAGAATAGCGCAAAAATAATCACAGAGGATAATGATTATATAGAAAATATCGAACCCAAAACAGTCGAATTACTTAACAATCCTAAAATTAGGAAGTCGTTAGAACAAGCTATTGCAAAACCTTTAAAAAGCGAAGGGATAGAATCTTTTGCTTGTACAAACAGTATAGATAAAAATAAAGCGGATTTTTTTATTATTAAGAAAAGCGAAGGTAATTATTTTATTTTTCAAGAAGAAGAAAAGATAATTAATGAAGAGAGACGTAGAGCTATATTAAAGATAGTTAGTATATCATTTGTAGAAAAATATAAATGGCGGTTTAAGGAGGAAAAGGATATTTTTTATGCCGAAATACAAGATAACGATTTTATACAAAAAATAAAAAATAGAAAAGTATCCTTTAAAGAAGGAGACTTGTTAAAAGTTAATTTTTATATTTGTCAAAAACAAATGAATAACAATCAAATAAAAAAAGAATATTATATTGAAAAAGTAATCAACCATCAAGCAAGCTTCTCTCAATTAAATCTGTTTGCCAAATAATTAAATATACATACTTTCGGAGGTAGTCTAAATTCTATTATTAACGAAATAGGACTTCCCATAATATAATAAAAATAAAACCAAATAAATTTTGAATGACAAATAAAAACATAAAAAAAGCCATAGAAGCGCTATCGATCAATTATAATTATAAAAGCTTCAACGCCGTAAAAAACATATCCTTTGATATAAATCAGGGAGAATTTTTTGTTATTGCAGGACCAAACGGATCCGGCAAAACAACTCTGGTTAAAATATTAGCGGGCATAATAAAAGCAAGCGTAGGAGAGGTTCGAATAAGCGACTCTCCAATATCCTCATTCTCCGCAAAACAGCTTGCTCGCTTTATAGCCTTTGTTCCGCAACAAATACCGGTTTCATTTCCATTTAAAGCAAAAGAAATCGTTTATATGGGAAGATACCCTCATACAGGAATACTTGGAATAGAAAGCGCGGAGGATATAAAAATAGCAAAAGAGGCTATGCGTTTTACGGATACCGAAAAGTTTGCGGAAAGAAGGCTTGACCAGTTAAGCGGCGGAGAAAGACAACGGTTATTTATAGCGAGAGCAATAGCCCAGCAGCCTAAAATAATAATATTAGACGAACCTACGGCGTCTCTTGATCCGGCGCATCAAATCAGATTAATGGAGCTTTTAAAAAATTTAAAAACCAAACAAAACAGAACCATAATAATGGTATCTCACGACCTTAATCTTGCTTCAATGTACGCGGAAAAAATATTATTAATGAAAAACGGAGAAAAAAAAATCGTGGGCGATCCTTCTTGCGCCCTTACAAAAGAAACTCTTCAAGAAGTCTATGAATGCGAAATATTTGTAGGGAAAAGCCCCGCCGGAGATTTTCCGGCAATACATCTTTCGCCTGCCGAACAATAATTATAAAACAAATGAAAAACTTGAAAAAACATCTTATTAATATAAATAATAAAACGTATAGACAATAAATAAACCAAAAGAATAAATACCGTTTAAATGAACAAATTTACTTTTATAGACCTATTTGCCGGAATCGGAGGCTTTCATTTCGCCGCCAAATCGCTCGGCGGAAAATGCCTTTTTGCCAGCGAAACAGACGCTTATGCAAAAAAAGCCTATGAAGCGAATTACGGAATAAAAGTAAGCGGAGATATAACAAAGATAAAGGCGTCTGATATTCCTACCCACGATATGCTTTTTGCCGGTTTCCCTTGCCAGCCCTTCAGCATTATAGGGAAAAGATTAGGGTTTGAAGATATTAGAGGGACTCTTTTTTTTGAAATCATAAGAATATTAAAAGCAAAACAACCTTCTACCTTTATTTTGGAAAATGTCAAACAACTGGCGGCTCATAATAAAAAACAGACTATTAATAGAATTATAGAATCATTGGAAACGCTTGGATATAAAGTTGGTTGGCGGGTTCTTAACGCTCTTGATTACGGGTTGCCCCAAAAAAGAGAAAGAGTTATTATAGTCGGTTTTCTTAATAATTCCGTAGAGTTTAAATGGCCTTACCCCAAAAAAGAATATATTCCTCTTTCCAAAATAATCGAAAGCAAAGTTGACAAAAAACATTATGCCAGCGATAAAATTTGCGAAAAAAGACGCATTAAACACAAAAGTAAATACAGCTTGGCTATTTGGCATGAAAATAAAGGAGGCAACGTTACAAGTTATCCTTATTCATGCGCGTTGCGCGCCGGCGCCTCTTATAATTATCTTCTCGTTAACGGAAAAAGAAGACTTACTCCGCGCGAAATGCTCAGATTGCAAGGTTTTCCGGAAACATTTAAAATTGTTTGTTCCGATTGCCAAACCAAAAAGCAAGTCGGCAACGCGGTTCCTGTAACGATAATTAAAGCCGTAATCAAAGAGGTTATACATGCGACGTCCAAAATTGAGAGATGCAAAAGAGAGAACAGGAAGCGAATTATATCCTCTCGGAGAATTTCCAAAGGAAGCAATATACGAAATCAGCCGAAGGTTAGTATATAATTTTGCTATAGGTAAAGCGGATATTAGCGGAGAAGATTGGGGAAATATTTTTGCAAGTTCTATAAACGGCAAACATTTGGCGCGCCCTTTGGGGCTAGCCGATGTGGTTTTTAAAAAACAGGCATGGTCTGTGAAAAGCGTTAAAAACAAAAACCCTCATTCTTGTAAAAAAATCAGAATAATCTCCGGTAGAAATTCTCCGGATTACTCTTACGGTATTAGCGAGCCTCGCAAGAACTTGGAAGAAACCGGAAAAGCAATAATTAACATATGAAACGAGCGTATTAATATAGCTTTAGATAAATATGATTATATGAGAACCGTAATTCTTATAAGAAACATAAATAAGCTTGAGTTTACGCTTTTTGAAACCGAGACTAACAAATTCATTCCGGGTGAATATGAGTGGCGAGAAAATAAAAACGGTAATTTGGAAGGAATTAATAAAGTCAATAAAGAGCATAAGTTTACATGGCAGCCGAGCGGAGGATAGTTTACTATTATATATTCTTATATACCCGCTTCGGCGATTCGATTCCGTATAAAAAAACCTTTACCTTTAGATTTTGAAAAAATTATAGAACAAATCGGTTTTCAAAAAAATTGGGTTGCAATTAACAGGTAAAAAATTATGGACGTTTTTTCAAAAGAGAAACGCTCAAAAGTAATGAGAGCGGTTAAATCGAATAAAAATAAGTCAACCGAATTAAAATTAATAGAAATTTTTCGACAATACGGGATAGAAGGATGGAGACGAAATTATAAAGTATTCGGCAAGCCGGATTTTGTTTTTCATAAATATAAAATTACGGTTTTTGTTGACGGCTGTTTTTGGCATGGACACGACTGCAGAAATACAAAGTCCGCTTCCAACAAAGATTATTGGGATAAAAAAATTGATAGAAATATAAAAAGAGATAAAAAGGTAAATTCTCATCTTGCGAATTTAGGTTGGAAAGTTATAAGAATTTGGGAATGCGAAATAAAAAAAAAGCCTTTGGACGCGGCTAATAAAATTAAAAAAGCGGCTAATATTTTTTAGCTTTTTTATTAATCCGTTCAAAATTCTATAGCGTAGAAAATAAAAACATCTTGACATAAATTAATTTTTTCGGTTATTTTTATTCTTGAAATTTACATAAGGAATTTTTTTATGAATATTTACATATCAAATAATAACAAATTAAAAAATTGGCGTTGGCAGGGTTACAAAACCAAGCTTGCCGACGGCGTATGAATATTTTTATATAATAATTAAAAAAAAGACCGCGGCGGCTTAACCCTCCGCGGTTTTTTTTATGCTTTATAAACTTTAAAAAAGGGCGCGGATTCAATTCGCGCCCTTTTTGTTTTTATACGACTGATTAAATATTAAGCGCTAAAAAATAATAATAAAATTTCGGCTTATAAAAAACGGTTTGTTTAACGCGAAAATCGTGCAAGCCGCGAATTTATAAGACAAAAATAAAACTAAAGAAAAAAGGAGAATATATGCTTATAAATCAATTTCCGAATAAAAAAAAATTTTGCGACATGGCAAAAAAATATAACGTAATACCGGTATGCTTTGAAATGCTTGCGGATATGGAAACTCCGGTAACCATGCTTAAAAAATTTTACGTCCCTCAAAAGCCCATAGCCCTTTTTGAAAGCGTTGAAGGCAAGGAAAGATGGGGAAGATATAGTTTTTTAATGGTTTCGGCTTCCGGCAACATAAAGGTTTTTAAAGATTATGTTGAAATAGAAAATCAAGGCAAAACCAAAAAGATAAATCATAACGGAGACCCTTTAAATGTTTTAAAAAAGTTTATGGCTCAATACATACCTGCAAATATGCCGGAATTGCCAAGATTTTGGGGAGGCATAGTAGGATATTTCGGGTATGAAACCGTATCTTTTTTTGAAAAAATACCGGTATCGTTTCCGAATAATAAACCAATGGCAAAATTTATAATTCCGGACAGCCTTATAATATTCGACAATGTAAAACATACAATAACCGGAGCCGCAATAGCCTTTATAAAAGATAAGAAACAGGCCGGCGACTTATATGACGAGGCAATAAAAAAACTTAACAAACTAATAACTAAAATAAGAGAAAAATCTCCCGAAAAAACTTTGACTACGGAGGATGATTTTGAATTAATATCTCAATGCAAAAAAGAGGATTACATTGAAAAGGTAAAAAAAGTAAAAAATTATATAAAATCAGGCGAAATAATACAGGCGGTTATATCTCAATCCTTTGTTTCAAAAGCGCCTTCGGATATTTCCGAACTTTATAGAGCGCAAAGATATATAAATCCGTCCCCTTATCTTTACTTTTTAAACATAGACGAAACCGCTCTTATAGGCTCCTCTCCGGAAACAATGGTTCGTTTGGAAAATCGGGTTGCAACATTAAGACCAATAGCGGGCACAAGACCGAGAGGAGAAGATGAACTTGCAGACGTAAAGCTTGCAAACGAACTTTTGGCGGACGAAAAAGAGAAAGCGGAACACCTAATGCTTGTTGATTTGGGACGAAACGATTTGGGTAAAATAGCAAAAACCGGAACCGTTCAGGTAACCGATCTTATGGTAGTGGAGCGTTATTCGCATGTAATGCATCTTGTTTCCAATATAACCTGCGATATTGAAGATAATCAAGACGCTTGGGATTTAATTAAGGCGTCCTTTCCCGCGGGAACATTATCCGGCGCGCCTAAAATAAGAGCAATGGAAATAATAGCGGAAACCGAAGATAATTACAGAGGAGCTTACGGAGGCGCCGTAGGCTATATATCTTTTAGCGGGAACATGGACATGGCTATTATAATAAGAACAGCCGTAGCAGAGGATAATAAATTAACCGTAACCGCAGGCGCGGGAATAGTTGCAGATTCTGATCCGGAAGCCGAATATAAGGAATGTATAAATAAGGCAAAGGCAATAAAAAAAGCGCTTATGCTTCTTAAAAACAGAGGAAAGGCGATTGGCAAAGATATTTAATCGGAAAAAAAGATGATTATAAAAAACAATAAAGGGATAAATAACAGATTTATTTTTTATATCTTTTATTAAACTTTAACTTCAGGCATCGGCAAAACAGTTTAAGCTTAAAATACAGTTTGTTAAGCATCGATTAATTAATAAATTTTGTAGGATAACAAAGCGGTTTGTTTGTTTGCAAGGCGTATAAAAATTTTAACCGCAGGAATACATGAAGTATTTCGAGGATTAAAATTTTTATACAACGCCGCAAACGGACAAACCGCGCAGTTATCCTACAAAATTTCAATAGAGGAAAAACATGATACTTATAATAGACAATTACGATTCATTTACATACAACCTTGTTCAATATGTAAAGCAAATCGGCGCGCAGACAAAGGTCGTAAGAAACGACGCAATTAAAATTTCCGAAATAAAAACCTTAAAACCTGCGGGAATAATAATATCGCCCGGACCCGGAAGACCGGAATCCGCGGGCATATCCGTAAATACAATAAAAGAATTTACCGGTAAAATACCGATACTCGGAGTATGTTTGGGACATCAAAGCATTGCCGCGGCATTCGGGGGCGAAATAATACAGGCGAAAAAAATTATGCATGGAAAAACATCTTTAATTACGGCGGACGGCAAAAAAATATACAAAGGAATAAAAAAGCCGTTTTACGCAATGCGTTATCATTCTTTGGCGGCGTCCGAAAAAAAACTCCCGAACAGCTTATACATAACGGCAAGAACCGAAGACGGTGAAATAATGGGAATCCGACATAAAAAAGACTTAACAGAAGGGATACAATTTCATCCGGAATCAATAATGACCGCCGTAGGAAAAAGACTTTTAAGAAATTTTTTAAATTTAACCGCAGAAGCGGTATAACATAAGGAATAATATTTTAACCGCAAATAAAAATGAATAAAAAAAGGAAATATTCAAAATGTTTAAAGAATACTTAAATAAAATCATAAATCGCGAAAATCTTACTACGGAAGAAATCGAATACATGATAGACCGAATACTTACAAACAAATGCGCGAACTCTCAGATAGGCGCTTTTATGGCGGCTCTTGCCTCAAAAGGAGAAACATTTGAAGAAATTGCGGGAGCGGCTCTTGCGATGAGGCGCAAAGCTTTTAGAATACAAGTAGCAGGCGCTACGGTAGCGGATACCGTAGGAACCGGAGGAGACTTTTCAAACACTTTTAACATCTCCACAACTACAGCTTTTGTTACCGCAGGATGCGGCGTAACCGTAGCAAAACATGGCAATCGCTCCGTATCGAGTAAATGCGGAAGCGCGGACGTATTAGAAGCGCTTGGAGTAAAAATAGAGACGCATCCGGAAATAGTAGAAGAGGCTATAAATGAAATAGGGATAGGGTTTTTATTCGCCCCTTTATATCACGGAGCAATGAAATATGCGGCAAAGGCAAGAAAAGAGGTTGGAATAAGAAGCATATTTAATATGCTTGGTCCCCTTACAAATCCTGCGGGCGCAAATTGCCAGTTAATAGGAGTATATGCGTTACATCTTACGGAAACCTTTGCCAATGTTTTAAAAATACTCGGTTCAAAAAAAGCCTCCGTAGTTTGCGGACACGACGGATTAGATGAAATAACAGTATGCGATTTAACAAGAATATCCGAACTTAAAAAAGGGGAAATAAAAAGTTACGACATAAATCCGTCCGATTATTTCGGAAGGCTTGCCCCTATAGAAAGCATTAAAGGCGGAGATGCGCGTCTCAACGCAAAAATAACAAATGATATACTTAACGGAGAAAAAGGGGATAAACGAAATATTGTTCTTATAAATACGGCGGCGACTCTTGTTGCGGCGGAAAAAGCGGATTCGTATCAAGCGGGAATCAAAATGGCGGAAGAATCGATAGATTCCGGCGAGGCAAAAGACAAATTGGAAAGACTTATAGAATTTACAAGGGAAAACAGCCTGTAATAGATATAGATAGATTCCAATAAAATGATTTAAAAAGATTTGCCGGATTGGGTAATAAGCGTATGCCGATTTAAATCAATTTGTCTATGTGCGAGTTTGTTTGCTACGCTTTTTGCTTGTTTGCTCGGATTTTCCTTTACAACAAGAGCCGCTACGCAAATAAACTTCGGGCATATCCTTATCGTAAGCATTCTTTATGGCATACTTTTACAATCAATTTATAGTAATCAGGCTATACAACCAATTTAACCGGAGAAGATTATGGATAAAAATTTTTTAAAAAAAATAATAGAACGTAAAAAAATAGAAATAGCGGAACATAAAAAAACAGATTCGGAACAAAGCGTTAGAGAAATAGCGGAAAAGTCTGCGGGCAATAAAATTTTTTTTTATAACGCCTTAAAAAAAACAGGCGATTCCGGCATAAGCATAATAGCCGAAATAAAAAGAGCGTCCCCTTCAAAAGGGGAAATTAAAATTGATCTTAACGCCGCAAAACTTGCCGAAGCTTACCGAATAGGAGGAGCCGCCGCAATTTCGGTTTTAACGGACTCCTATTTTTTTAAAGGAAGCTTTAACGATTTTAAAATCGCAAAAAAAAGCGGTTTGCTTCCGGTATTAAGAAAAGATTTTATAATATCTTCTTATCAGATATTTCAATCCGCCGCGCTTTTAAAAGCGGACGCCATACTTTTAATAGCTAAAATATTATCAAAAGAGCAATTAAAAGATTACGTTAGCCTTGCGGGTCAACTCGGCATGAGCGCGCTTGTAGAGGTAGATTCGGAAAAAAGCATAAATGAGGCTCATTTTGCAAACGCCGAAATAATAGGAATTAACAACAGAAACTTAAATACTTTTAAAACAGACATAACAAATGCCGCAAGGCTCGCTTCTATGATAGATAAAAAAATAATTTCGATCGCGGCAAGCGGTATTAAAAATAAAAAGGATATAGAAGAGAGCAGAAAAGCGGGGCTTTATAATTTTTTAATAGGGGAAAGCCTTGTTCGCGCAGATAATACGGTTAGTTTTTTAAAAAAATTGCGAGGAGAAACTTGATAATTGTTCGATAAAATAATTTATTCGTTTGTTCGGCGTTAAAACTCGCTACTAGATTTAATTATAAAAAAGGATGATGATATTTCGGCGTATAACAACGCAAACGGGCAAAATACAACGTTACCCGCCGAAATATAAACGGAGTAAAATGAATATAAAACTTATAAAACCGCAGATTAAAATATGCGGATTAACAAATGTCAAACAGGCGGTAAAATGCGAAAAAGCCGGAGTAGACGCCATAGGGCTTGTTTTTTATAATAAAAGCCCCAGATACATTAAGCCGGAGAAAGCAAAACAAATAACTTCGGCGCTTTCCGAAAAAATAGTAACAACCGGAGTATTTGTAAATGAAAAAATAGATTCCGTCTTAAAAACAGTTGAAAAATGCAGATTGCAAGCAGTTCAGTTACACGGGGCAGAACCGCCGGAATATATTGATAATCTTATAAAAAAAAAAATATTCGCAATAAAAGCCTTATTTATAAATAAAAAACCCTTTATATCCGAAGCCCCTTTATATAACGCGTCCGCATATCTTATAGAATGCGGAAAAGGGGCGCTTCCCGGAGGCAACGCATTGGAATGGAATTGGGAAAAAGCAAAAAATTTCGGAACAACTCGCCCGTTAATACTTGCCGGAGGCATAAATGCGGAAAACATATTAAGCGCGGTTATATCCGCCGAGCCGGATGCAGTCGATATAAGTTCCGGAGCGGAAACTTTTCCGGGAAACAAAGATATTTTAAAGGTAAAAAACATTATCGGCAAACTTTTCGATATAAAAAACGAACAACGTCAATTAAGGAGAATTTTTTAAATGAAGAAAAATAAAAAGATGCCGGATCAAAACGGGCATTTCGGAATTTACGGCGGACGATATGTAGGCGAAACATTAATGCCCGCTCTTATAGAGCTTAATAAGGCATACAATAAATTTTTTAATAACCCCGATTTTCAAACCGAATTTAATCTTTTGATAAAAAATTATATAGGCAGACCAACCCCTCTTTTTTATGCAAAAAGATTAAGCGCTTGCTGTAACGGAGCAAAAATATATTTAAAACGGGAGGACCTTACCCATACAGGAGCGCATAAAATCAATAATACCGTAGGTCAAACCCTGCTTGCAAAACATATGGGAAAAAGCAAAATCATAGCGGAAACAGGAGCGGGACAACACGGAGTGGCAACAGCGGCTGCATCGGCTCTTTTTAACATGGAATGCACAATATTTATGGGAACCGAAGATATTAAAAGGCAAGCCCCCAACGTTTCCAGAATAAAGCTTTTGGGAGCAAAAGTAATACCGGTAGACTCCGGAACCGGAACATTAAAGGATGCGATGAACGAGGCTATAAGGTATTGGACGGAAGCGGTGGAAGATACTTTTTATGTTATAGGCTCGGTAGCGGGACCTCATCCTTATCCCGTAATGGTTAGGGATTTTCAAAAAATCATAGGAATCGAAGCAAAAGAGCAGATATTAAAACAGGAGAAAAAATTGCCGGATATGCTTGTAGCCTGCGTAGGAGGCGGAAGCAATGCAATGGGGCTTTTTTACCCTTTTATAAACGATTCCATGGAAATGACAGGCGTTGAAGCCGCAGGCAAAGGCATAGAAACAGGAAAACATGCCGCGACTTTGGAATGCGGAAATATAGGCGTTTTACACGGCTCAAAATCATATTTATTACAGGATAATAACGGACAAATCAAAGAGGCTCATTCTATTTCCGCGGGATTAGATTATCCGGGAGTAGGACCGGAGCATTCCTATTTTAAAGATTTAAAACGTATAAAATATGTATCTATAAAAGATAAGGAGGCTTTAAACGCTTTTAAAGCGCTTTCCGAAACCGAAGGCATAATTCCCGCTTTGGAAAGTTCTCATGCGCTTGCTTACGCCATAAAAGAGGCTCCGAAAAGATCAAAAGAGGATATTATATTGGTTAATCTTTCCGGCAGAGGAGATAAGGATTTGGGTATTGTATCGGAGCAAATAAATTTGAAATAATAAAAGGGATATAAAAATGAATCGCATAAAAGAAACGTTTGAAAAATTAAAAGCAAAAAATGAAAAGGCGCTTGTAGCTTTTGTAACTGCCGGAGATCCTAATATAAAAAAGTCTTTGAGCATTATAAAAAATATGCATAAAGCCGGCGTCGATATATTGGAGCTTGGCATACCGTTTTCGGATCCTACGGCAGACGGACCTGTAATACAAAGAGCCTCGGCAAGAGCTTTAAAACAGGGCGTAAATATAAAAGCCGTTTTAAAATTAACAAAAAGTATAAGAGAATTTACAAATATTCCGATAATATTATTCGGCTATTATAATCCTATACATTTATACGGAAATAAAAAATTTTATATCGACGCCGTATCCGCCGGAGCGGACGGGCTGTTGATAGTTGATCTGCCTCCCGAAGAATCGGACGAAATGACTAACGAATGGGAAGGAAATAAACTTGCCTTAATCCGTCTTATAGCCTTAACTACGCCGAAAGATAGAATTAAAAAAATAGCCGATTCCGCTTCCGGATTTTTATATCTTGTGTCAAAAATCGGAGTTACCGGAAGCGCGGGAATAGATACGACGTTATCTGCCGATAAATTTAAAATAATTCGTTCTATTACCGATCTTCCGGTATGCGTTGGGTTTGGAATATCTACGCCGGAGCATGTTTCTTCGGTAGCCTCCTTTGCGGACGGCATAGTTATAGGAAGCGCTTTTGAAAAAACCATAGAAAAGAATATCGATAATCCCGAGTTGGAAAGTATAATTGCAAAACAGACGGACGAATATAAAAAAGCGACAAAAAACCGATAACTAATATTAAACGCCAAAAAAGGATAATTATAAAACGGATACAAAAGGGCAAGATAACAAAAGTATGATTGAATTTCGGCGGATAACAAAGTAGTTTGTTCGGTTTCAAAGCGAGAAAAATTTTTAACCGCAGGAATACGCGAAGTATTTCGAGGATTAAAAATTTTTCTCAATGCCGAAAACGGGCAAACTACGAAGTTATCCGCCGAAATTTTATAAAATTAAATGTGGCAGCATAATATCTTCAAGATATTTAAGCTGTTTTTCAAAAGATTCCGAGTCATTATTTTTGTTAAATAAAATTGCATCTCCGAATATTATATTAACCTTTGCAAACGGTTTCGGTATTATAAGTTTATCCCATGAATTAAGCCGCCAATATCTGCTCGCCGTAACATATACAGGAATTACAGGCGCTCCGGTTTCTCTTGCGATTTTTACGGAACCCGCCTTAATTTTACCTATAGGACCTTGCGGCCCATCCGCGGCGTTAGCTATGAACAAATAATTTTTGTTTTCGGTTAAAGTTTTTAAAGCTTGCTTGCCGCCCTTTGAAGAGGAGCCTCTTACTACGTTCCATCCTGCTTTTTGCATAAATTTTGAGGCTATATCTCCGTCGTTGCTTGCGCTGATCATACATGCCGGATTATAGTTTTTAAGCTTTCGGGCGTAAAATACAAGTCCGAAAATATGCTGATGCCATAAGCAACATATCGTCTTTTCTCGGTTTTTAAAACGAGCCAACAGATTATCTGTATTTCTATCCTTAATCCTAAATGTAAAGCAGTATATTAAAAATATTTTATAAAGCAGATAAATTACTATTTCCGAAGAAAATATTTTTTTTTGTATTTTATTCATTTTTCCAATCTTTTAAGAGCTTTTAGGATTGCGTGTCCGGCTTGATCCGGATCCTTTCCAAAAGATATTAAGCCGTCTTTATGACCCGCCATACAAAACAGATTGATTTTTTTCTTTTTATATTTTTTATAAGTTTTAATTATTTCCGCAGCCATCTCTTTTGAGCCGTATTCGGCATTTTTATCTATCATAGGAATATCAAGACTGTTTGCATGATTCCATAATTTTGCGCAATGAACATGAATTACCGATTTTATTTTATTGTCCGTATCATAAAAAGAGGCGTGCGATAAAGATTCCGAAGAAGGTTTTGTTTCTCCTTTCGCAATAATTAAATTTTTTTTAAAATCATAGCCTATAACGGCGCAGTAATTCTTATTTGCAAGTTCGGAGATGCTTCCGGTTTGACTTCCTGTAATAATAAAGGCTTTTTTATTATCATAAAGCCTATCTGCCAGTATAGAGGCGTTGCCGTATCCTATTCCGTTTGAACATCCTATTAATTTTTTGTTAAAAAGCGTATTTCGCCATTTGTTTATAGCCGATATATCCTCTTTTAAAACAGAAGCTTCTTTTGTAAATATTACCTTAAATTTTATTATGCCTTCTTTATCCATTTTTTTAAACTACGCTCATTTTTTTATTATCCGTTTTTTTAACCGTCAAACTAACAAAAAAATCGTTTATCAGTTAAAATAAAAAGCAAAAATGTCATTCCGCCGTTTCAAGTAAAGAGAGAATTTTTTTATATTTAGTCGGAGAAAATTTTAACCTTTATGAGTTAAAGCATGCCGCGCCAAAAGGGTGTTTTTCAAATATTTATTATTAGGGTCGGAAAAAAAATTTTTAAAAATATTTTTGCTTTCTTCACGCAGTATGCCGGATACAATAGAAACGCTGCTTTTTTTATATAAAGTTTTAAGATAAGATATATTGCAGTTCGTTACGCCTCCCATAATATCTTCGTAAGCATAGACTATTTTTTTTATTCCTGAAATAATAATTGCCCCGTAACACATAAGGCATGGCTCTAACGTAGAGAATAAAGTCGCTTTATTTAAATCGCAACCTTTTTTTAACTTGGAAAAATTGCGGAGCGCAATTATTTCGGCATGATCCAACTCATTAATCGAAGATTTGGTCGAAATTCTTTGTCCGCAGGCAACAACCGTATTATTATGAACAATAACGCAGCCTACCGGAAATTCTCCGGTATCTAAGGATTTTTTTGCCTCTTCTAAAGCCTTTTCCATAAAATATTTGTAATCCATAAATCAGCCTCTTTTTGGCGGAATTAAGTTTTTATTGCTTATTTAATACATTTGCTTTGTAATTACAAATAGTTATACAAATTGATGTCTTGGTAGTCAAGGTAAAAAGATCGCTTTAGGTCTTCTTTATATAATATTTTTTTATATCTATAATATGGCGTTGTTTTTTCGATAGAAAAAATTCTTATATAACAAAGCGTTTTATTAAGTTATGAGAAATGTAAAAAAAAATTAAATATAACATATTTTTTTGTTGACATGTGGCGGGTTATATATGTATTAAGCAACTTTTGATTACGGAGGGGCCGTTAACTCAGTCGGTAGAGTATCTGCCTTTTAAGCAGAGAGTCACTGGTTCGAGCCCAGTACGGCCCACCATTTTATTAGATATTATTTATCTGTCCCCATCGTCTAGCCCGGTCCAGGACACCGGCCTTTCACGCCGGCGACAGGGGTTCGAATCCCCTTGGGGACGCCATATCCAAAAGGGATATAAGCTTTTTGTACAAAAGGCTTATATCCCTTTTTTTAGCTCTTTTTGTAAAAAGCGGATAAAATATATTCTATGGCGTCGGTCTCATAACTCCGTTTTCATCTCTTTTAAGAGGGGCGCTTTGAATTGGAAGAGGCGCGCCGGGAACCTGATTTACGGAAACTCCGTGTTTCCAGTCTTTATGAGCTACCGCAATATAGCGGGCATAACCTCCCGTGCCTCCTTTTGGCTTTGCAAATCCTATAATAATTAAAGCTCCGGTTTCCGGAACCTTATCAAGATTTGCAACCCCTTCGGCTTGAGCGAAATGATTGTGCATAAGCCAATATTCTCCTTCCAAATTAGGGGTAGTATCCGTATCTAACGGCTCATGTCCATGAAAAAGTATTTTTCTTTCAAGGTGTAAAAACTTTAAAGCCTCAAGACCTACTCCGGGAAAGGTTTTTTATTAAATCTCTCCGTATCTTTCCATTTTTTATGCCAATCGGATCTTACCATGACCACGGAGCCTTTTGGGATTATGCCATATTTTTCTTCCCATTTTTTTATATCTTCCACTTGCAGATGATACCCGTTATCTTTTGATACTTTATTATGAATATCTATTACAACCAACGGACGTATTGCATAGGTCGCGGGAATATCGCTTATTGTAGCTCCGAGTTTCTCCCAATGAGCCGGCGAATCAAGTTGCGTTCCGTATTGATCTGTCGGAAGTTCGTAAGCTGTCGCTACAAAACCATGTTTTTCGTAAGTAAACTCTTCGCCCGCTTCAATATATCCTTCGATTCTCTTGCCGGCTTTTGCGGGTTTAAATTTAGCGGAGCCAAAGCCGTGCCATACTGCCTGAACAGGCTCAAAAGCATGAGTAAGGTCAATATATTTTGCCTCTTTAAATATATTGTTATACACATCCCAAAGCCCCTGACTTTTCTCTTGAGCGGCAGACGTAAATCCGGTAAAAAAAATAACGGATAAAATTATCGCCATTAAGATCGATTTTTTCATTACAGCCTCCTTTAATACGGTTATAATTTTTACCCCTTTTTTCAATATAAGAAGAAGGGAATTTCCATTTATTCTTTTTATCCGTTTGTTTGATTGCATGTCAATTTAATAAAATTCATTGTTTTTTTTACATATAGCCGAATTATTCTAATTTGATCGGAAAAAATTATCATCGTCATCTATCTATAACGTCAAATAAATTTGCGGAGCTTAACAAAGAGAGGCAAAGGAAGGGGATAGGTATTGTGATAAATATACATTTAATAACAATTCGGAATGCAAATATATTTATTGCGACGGTTTTTATAAAAAAGTCTGCGAATACGTCAGAAGCGCCGCCGCCTATGACAAAAATTATTGAGCGGTAAAAAGCGATAAGAAAGCGGGTATAAGCGAATTATGTTCCAAATAATTTTAAAGATGGGCCGTGAAGGAATCGAACCTTCAACCTACTGATTAAGAGTCAGTTGCTCTGCCAATTGAGCTAACGGCCCCAAGTCTGAAATATTATATAAGTAACGTTTGGCTAACAATTAAAAGGTTAATTGTCAATTTTTTTATTGCTTTTTATGCGTAAAATATTTGTTTTTTATGTTCGTTCAATATATCTTTCTTGACTTTATATTATAATTATTTGTAATTACTCTTATACCTGTTAATCGAATTATATTGAAAGGAGATTTATATGGATAAAATATTAAGAATAAATATGTCCGGCGAGTCGCCGGATTTTACAATCAAAGGATTAGGAGATTATGAAGGGCTTGGAGGAAGGGCATTAACCTCCGCTGTTATTTATAAAGAGGTGCCGCCGCTATCTCATCCGCTTAGCTCAGATAATAAGTTGGTTATAGCGCCCGGACTTATGAGCGGTTCCGCCGCGGTTATATCCGGCAGACTTTCGGTAGGATGTAAAAGTCCGCTTACCGGCGGCATTAAAGAGGCTAACGCCGGAGGACAGCCTTCTCAAATGCTTGGCAAACTCGGTTATGCGGCTATTATTATAGAGGGCAAGCCGCAAACGAATAATTTGTATAAATTATTTATAAATAAAGACGGGATTCAGATAACTGCCGATAAGAGTCTTTCAATGCTCGGCAATTACGATTTGATTGATAAAATGAAAGAGGCTTACGGCGATAAAATCGGATGTATGTCTATAGGACCTGCTGGAGAAATGAAAATGTCCGCGGCATCAATAGCCTGCACCGATACCGGAGTAAGACCTACCCGCCATGCAGGGCGGGGCGGAGTAGGAGCGGTTATGGGATCCAAAGGAATAAAGGTTATTGTTATAGACGACAGCGGAACCGCTATTCGCGCTCCGAAAGACAAGGAAAGATTTAAAAATGCAAATAAGCTTTTTGCCGAAGGTCTTAAAAAACATCCGGTTACGGGAGAAGGGCTAGCGGCTTTCGGAACGAATGTTTTGACTAACATTCTGAATGAAGCCGGCGGATATCCGACTAATAATTTTTCTTCCGGACAGTTTAAAGGCGCCTCTAAAATTAGCGGCGAAACTATGGCCGAAACCGAAACCGCAAGAGGCGGTTTGGCTACTCACGGCTGCCATAAAGGATGCGTAATTAAATGTTCCGGCATTTATAATGATAAAGATGGAAATTATCTTACTAAACAGCCGGAATATGAAACCGTATGGGCGCATGGAGGAAACTGCGGAATTGACGATATGGATGCAATTGCCATGTTGGACCGTATTGACGACGATTTAGGGCTTGATACCATAGAGATGGGCGCTTCCATAGGGGTTGCTATGGAAGCAGGGCTTTTACAATTCGGAGACGCAAACGGAGCTATCAGACTTTTAAAAGAAGAGGTGGGAAAAGGAACCCCGTTAGGACGCATTCTCGGAAACGGAGCCGCCGTTACAGGCAAAGTTTTTGGGGTTGAAAGGGTTCCGGTAGTAAAAGGGCAGGCTATGCCGGCTTACGACCCGCGCGCAGTGCAAGGAGTGGCGGTTACTTATGCAACCAGTCCGATGGGGGCGGATCATACGGCAGGTTATGCGGTAGGCTCCAATATTATGGGAGTAGGCGGAAAAACAGATCCTTTAAAACCGGACGGACAGGTAGAACTTTCGCGCAATCTTCAAATAGCCACTGCGGCTTTGGATTCAACAGGCTTATGTCTTTTTATAGCCTTTGCCATTTTGGATCAGCCGGAAACTTTTAACGCTATGGTAGAGCTTTTAAACGGCTTTTTGGGAAAAGATTTTACTGCGGACGACGTTGCCGAACTCGGAAAATCGGTGCTTAAAAACGAAAGAGATTTTAATGCAAAAGCCGGTTTCACATCCAAACATGACAGACTTCCGGAATATTTTAAAAATGAAGCCTTACCGCCTCATAACGTTACTTTTGCAGTAACCGACGAGGAATTGGATCAAGTTTTTAATTGGTAAAATTTTAATTTATATCCTGCTTCGCAACAAGCGAAGCAGGATATAAAGAATAAAGAAGAATTTCATGAAAATTCATATTATTGCAGCCGAAGCCGGCGTCTTTTTTTTTTCCTCTCTTCTTAATTGCGGGGTAACCGTAAAAATTTACGGTAATCCAAGCGTGAAAAATTTTTTATCAAAAAATATTAAAATAAAGAAAGACTATATTTCCGATAGAATTCAGACCCTTTTTTTAAATTCAAAACCTATAGACAATATTGATAACGCCTTGCTTGAAAACGGAGCGACTCTTGCTTTGTCTGCGGCTATGCCCGGAACGGCGGGGGCGCTTTTCAGAAAGCGGGGACGCTATTCGGCTATGCGAAAGCAGATAACTTATACGAATAATATAGGCGTTAAAAAAAATAAAGAGGGTAAGATAATATTAAAACTTTTTAATATGCCTGCGAAGGAGCTTGCGGATATAATTTTTGAGCGCGGAGTATCGATAGAAAATGAGACGCTAATCCTTTTTTTAAAAAATTATCAAAAGGGTCTTTTGCCTCATATAAGGTCAATATATTTGGATTGCAAAAAAAAGGATAAAAAGATTTTTTTTAACAAATATTTAATATCCGATTTGCAAGCTATCAATTTAAAGGCAACATTTTCATAATAAATAGCCGATGCTGAAAAAGTTAAAAAAAAACTTAAAAAATGAGCCGTTCGGTTAATTATCCGATAATTCAATTTGGCAGTATCATAGTTTGTTTGCTCCTCGCTTTGCTTGTCGTCTCGGATTTTTCTCGACTGCAAGAGCCGCTACGCAAATAAAACTACCGCTTTTGGTAGTAATGAGTATTTCCTCTTAATATTTGCAAGAAAATGTTAAGAGGAGTATTGAACGCTTGCAAATATTAAAATAAAATCCTCATTATTAAAAAAAGGTTTTTAATCGCAAAAAGATATGTACAAAGGATAAGATCAGAAGGCGCTAATAAAGGAATTTCTCCCTTCGGGTCGAAATGACAGGGGAAATTTAACATAAGTTATTTTTGCTTGTCATTTCGACGAGCAAAGCGAGGAGAAATCCCTTAATAAAAAGCGATCAATAATAGATATTGGCAAAACCGTTTATGCTTAAAATGCAGGTTTTTCAGCATCGACTAAATAGTATTTAGCATAACGCCGAAATGAGCATTGTTTTAGTAGAAACTAACCGCCCGCGACAAGCGGAAAAAAGCCGAGCCTATCTTTATCTTTTAAAATTTTTTCTCCATTTGCATGACGATTATTTAAAAAAATTATTTTTATTTTATCTTCCGGCAAATTTAGTCTCTTTATCAGGCTATCAACGGTAGTTTTTGGTTCAATACTCACAACCCATAAATTATCCTTTTTTTTATCCGGCATATATTTTTCCAACCCTGCATATAGCTTTATATAAACTTTCATTATGGTTATATGTTATTTTTTAATTAATTTTATTTGGTATGCGCCGCAATGTCAAGCTTACAGACTTTTTATGTCCGGCAAAAAAAACAATTTATTCTCCTATAAATTTATGAGACAAAGATAAAGCGTAGAGCGGCAGATTTAAGATTTTTCCATCTTGTTTAAAATTCAATAAGGTAGTTCTTATAAGCGTATTCGGCGAAAACTGAAGATCGTAGGAACGGAGGCTTTTGCTTTTCGCGTTGACGCCTGATTTCACCTCTATCGGAAAAACTTCTCCTTTAAATTCGGATAAAAAATCGATTTCCGCCTTGCCTCCTTTGCTTCTCCAATAGTAAAGAGGGCGTTCAAAATGCGCCGCGAATTGTTGGGCGGCGTAATTTTCTACAAACGCTCCTTTATACTCTTCAAAAAGACTTTGTCCATGCGTTTGCAATTCCGCGGGCGCTTGCGCCATCGCTCCGAGAAGACCTACGTCAAGGGCGTATATTTTGAAACATGAAGCGTCCGAATAATGGGCAAGCGGATGTTTTGCCGTTTCAACCGATTTTACCTTGTAAATAAGTCCCGCAGCTTTAAGCCACATTAACCCGTTTTCGTATCCTCTAGCGCGCGCTCCTTTTTTTACGGCGCTGAAAACAAATTTTTTGTTTTCCCGAGCAAGATGTTTGGGGATAGAATTCCAAAGCGCCGTAAGCTTGGGAATGTCCGGAACCGGAGCATGTTTTGCAAAATCCATAACATAAGATTTGATAATCTCTTCCTGAATTTGCCTTGTTTTTTTTGAATTGCCCGTTTCTACAAAGCATTTTACGGCTTCCGGCATACCTCCGGCAAAATAATATTTTTTAAGCAGAGCAATCAGATCATTATGAATAGCGTCGGGCAGCGGAGTCGGTTTTTTTATATTTTCAAGCATATACCTGTATCCGATTTTTCCTATGGCGTTAAGAAATTCCGGAAATGTCATAGGAAATAGTTTTAAAAGATTTACTTTTCCTACGGGAAACGACCCCGGCTCCGAAAGCTTTACGCCCAACAGCGAGCCTGCCCCTATAACATGAATATCATTTTTTTCTTCTTGAAAATATTTAAGAGAGGTTAAGGCGTTGTTCGATAGTTGTATCTCGTCAAAAACCAATAAGTCGCTATTAGCCCTTATTGTATCCCCGTAATATGTCGAAATATCCGTTAAAATTCTTTTCGGCTTTAGATCTCGCTTGAAAAAATCGTTAAGATGCGGATCTTCTTCAAAATTGCAATAAAAAATTTTTTCATATTCATTGCCCCCGAACTTTTTGATAATATAAGTTTTTCCGGTTTGTCTCGCGCCTTGCAACAAAAGAGGTTTCCGTCTTTTTGACGCTTTCCATTCGGACAATTTTTTGTAAATATCTCTTTTCATAAAGGGAACAATGCTATATGAAATAGAAAATGTCAATATATTTCGGGCGTAAAACGTGATGAAAATCACATTTTAAGGGCGTAAAACGTGATGAAAATCACATTTTAAGGGCGTAAAACGTGATGAAAATCACATTTTAAGGACGTAAAATATAATTGAAAGGATTGCCGACGCTTATTTTCCGCATTAGATAAAAATTTTAATCACAAGTATTCCTACTGTTAAAAGGTTTTTTCGCTTTGAATTTAAACAAATTGCCTTGTTATATAGATAGATTCAATAGCATTTTTTCGGTTAAATTTTTCAATAATGTGGGTTTCCTTGTGTTTATAATTCAATTAAGGGATTTCTCCTTGCTTCGCTCGTCGAAATGACAAGCAAAAATAACATTCGTCAAAATAACGCGGTAAAAATAAAAAGCTATGCGCAGAGCTTTATAATTACGGCTTGCATGAGCCTTTTATATGCGCTATAAAAAAATGAAAAATTTTAAAGGAGTAATAAAAATTGAAGTCTAAATTAAATAGAATTACGATGATACTTATAACGGCTTTTATCTTTTTTGCCGTATTTGTTTTTATTAAAAAAACCGAAAGCCAAAAACCTGATTTGGAATTTGCCTTATCCGGCGATACAAGCAAGGCAATAGGCTCGGAAAGCCAGCTTGCAGGCATTGTTTTGGACGCTAAAAGCGGTCTTAGAAGCTTATCCGTATTATTAATAAAAGACGGAACCGAAACGGTTATTTTTGAAAAAAGTTTCCCGAAAACAAACAAGGTTTATACTTATAATTTTAATGTCTCCATAAAACCCAAAGCATTGCAAATTAATGACGGCAAAGCCTTATTAAAGGCTATGGCGACAGATTATTCTTGGAGAAATTCCGGAAACGGAAATTTAACGCAGATAGAAAAAGAAATTGTTATAGATACAAAGCCTCCGAGAATAGAGATATTAAGCGGCGCTCATAATATTATACAAGGCGGCGCGGGGCTTGTTATATATAAGCTATCGGAGCCTTGTGAAATTTCCGGCATACAAGCGGGAGATAATTTTTTTCCCGGATATTTGAGCGGGTCAAAGGATAAAAATATATTTTTTGCATTTATAGGGCTTAATTATGATCAGCCTACAAATACTTCAATCGCCGCCAAAGCCGTAGATTACGCTGGCAACGAAGCAAAAATCGGTTTTTATAAATATTTAAAAAAAGCCCTGTTTAAACAGGATGTTATTAATATAACAGACGGCTTTTTAGAGCAAAAAATGCCTGAATTTTCAAGCGCCGTTAATTTAAAAACAAAAGAGGCTTCTTTGATAGAGCAGTTTTTGGAAGTTAACAGAGATATAAGAAAAGCAAATTTTAAGCAAATACAGGATATATGCTCAAATACGGAGCATAAAAAATTATGGAAAGGAACATTTTTAAGATTCCCCCAGTCTGCAAACAGAGCTGGTTTTGCAGACGCAAGAACTTATAAATATAACGGAAAAAATATTGATAGTCAGGTTCATTTGGGAATCGATTTGGCTTCGACCGCTCACGCTCCAATACCGGCGGCAAATTCCGGCAAAGTTGTCTTTGCGGAGTTTTTGGGAATTTACGGAAATACCGTAATAATAGATCACGGTTTCGGGCTTTTTAGCTTATATGCTCATCTTAACAGAATAGATGCGGAAAAAGGGGCTAACGTTAAAAAAGGGGATATTATAGGGCTTAGCGGAATGACCGGTATGGCAGGCGGAGATCATCTGCATTTTTCTATGCTTGTTCATAATATTTTTGTAAACCCCAGAGAATGGTTTGATCCGAGCTGGATAAAAAATAATATTACTTCAAAAATAGAGCAGTTGGGCAATGAATAAAAATCAATCGTCTAAAAGCGTTTTTAGGGACAACATGGAAGCTATAATAATAGCCGTAATAATAGCCTTTTTTATACGCAGTTTTATAATTCAATCTTATAAAATACCGTCCGGCTCAATGAAAGATACTCTTTTGGTAGGCGATCATTTATTCGTAAGCAAATTTATTTACGGGGTAAAGCTTCCTTTTACGGATATTAATCTTATTCCTGTATCAGAACCGAAACGGGGGGAGGTGGTTGTATTTAGATTTCCGCAGGATGAAAAAAAGGATTTTATTAAAAGGGTGGTAGGCATAGAAGGGGATAAAATTCAGATTATAAAAAAAAGGCTTTTTGTTAATGATAAGCCTGCAAAGTATAAAGCCGCAAGATTTAAAGACCCTGATATTATTCTGCCATGGATTTCCGAAAGGGACTATTTTGGACCGGTAACGGTTCCGAAAAATTCTATATTCGTAATGGGGGATAATAGAGACCATAGCCACGACAGCAGGTTTTGGGGTTTTGTTAAGCTTGAAAAATTAAGGGGAAAGGCGCTGATGATATTCTGGTCTTGGAATAAAGAAAATAAACGCCCGAGATTCAATAGAATCGGAAAGATAATCAGGTAGCTCCGATTTAATAATAGAATACCTTTACCCGCCTTCTAATGTCAAAATTTTGCGCGCCTATAAAAACAAATAAAATTTAAGGGCGTTAAGCTATATTTTTAAATATAAGGAGGGAGCGGAAGCATTTAAGACTTCGACGCCTTGTTTTGTTACCGCAACCATATTTTCCAACCTTATGCCGCCGTAGTTTTTTATATATATTCCCGGCTCTACCGTAAAAACCATACCCTGTTTTAAAATCGTGTTATCAATACGGTTTATACCCGGCGGTTCATGAACGTTAAGCCCTACTCCGTGCCCCAAAGCATGCCCGAATTTACCCTTAAATCCGGCGTTGTCTATATATTTTCTTGCCTCATTATCTATATTGATAGAGTTTGCTCCCGGTTTTATTAAGGAGATAGCTCTGTTTTGAGCTTCGAGAACGGCGTTAAAAGCCTCTTTTAAAAGATTGTCCGGTTTGCCGACTATAAAGGTTCTGGATATATCGGAACAGTAACCGTTTTTTTTTGCTCCCCAGTCAAATAGGATCGATTCTCCCTTTTTAAATAATCTGTCCGAGCAGATTGCATGCGGAATAGCCGCATTAGGTCCGGATGCGGCTATTATAGGAAAGGATAACTCGTCCGCTCCTTTTTCCCGCATCATCTGTTCAAGCATCCAAGCAGCCTCTTTTTCGCTCATATCAAGCTTGAATTTTTTCATAAAATCGGCAAAAGCGGCTTCGGCTATATCAAGAGAGCGTTTAATAAGTTTTATTTCCGATTTTTCCTTGATAACTCTTATATTTGCCACAATGTTTTTGCAGGAAATAGTTTCTGCTTTTATTCTCTTTTCTTTAAAATACGCAGTAAGTTGTTTATGCATAAAACAGGTGAGGCGACGGCTTTCAAATCCGATTGCCGAAGGATTTATTTTTTTTATAATATCTGCGGTTTCAGCCAAAAGATTGTTTTTATATATATAAAGCCGAAAAGCGGAATCGATTTCCGCTTCCGCTTGTATCTCGTATCTAAAATCGGTTATAAGAATAGCTTGATCCCGCGTTATGACAATAATGCCTGCAAGTTCGTCCGGCTGATTATCCACAGCCGTAAAACCTGATAAATATCTACGGTTTTCGGCGGACGCGACTATAAAAGCCTCTATCTTTTTTGCAAATAATTCTTTTCTTACCTTATCTAACCTTTTTTTTATATTCTGCATGTCGCCTCGTAAGTTATGATTAATTTCACTTTATAATATCCTTCTTTTTTTCCGATTTATATAAACATGTTCTCGATTTCTCGAGTATAAGAACCGTCTGTATTATAAATTACTAAAGGGGAGGCTATTTTTACGCCGGTTTTTCCCCCTTTTACGCCTTGAGTTAAAATCAGTTTAGCCTCTTGATTCTGTTTAGAATGTATATTTCTAATCAGTTTAGGCTCTATTCCGGCTATTTTCATTTCATAACAAAGCTCGACTATCCTTGACGCCGGATAAATAATTGCAAATTTTCCGGAAACTTTCAGCATTTTTTTTGCAGTTTTTATTATGTCGTTAAGCGAGGCTTTTATTTCGTGTCTTGCTATCGCTTTTTGAGCATTGGGATTGATTTTGCCGGAATCGGTTTTTCTATACGGAGGGTTCGATACTATAATATCTGCGGGAATAAAAAAGGGATCTTTTTTTAAAAGCTTAAAATCGGCTTCCGAAATTTTAATTTTTTCGGTCATTTTATTTGCCGCGACATTTAATTTTGCAATATCCGCAAGACTTTTTTGCAACTCAATTCCCAAAATATTAATATTTTTTTTTTTAAAAGATAGAATTAACGGTATTATGCCGGCGCCTGTTCCTAAATCGATAATTTTATCTTTATCCGAACTTGTAGAAGATACATGGGTAGCCAAAATAATCGAATCAATCGAATATCTGTAGCCGTTTTTAGGTTGATACGCTTTAAGTTTCCCCTTAAAAAAGGTATCCTTTGTTAATAAATCTTTTTTAACCATCGCTTCCGGCTTTAAATTTTATATCTTTTATTACATTTTCCCCCATTGCCTTGTTTAATTTGGATATGACCTCCTTTTTTAAAAAATGAAGCTGCTGCATCATAGCGGGGTTGTCCACATTTACTATTAATAGCCCGCCTTTAAACGCGGCGGGCTTTGTCTGAGAAGACATAAAATCTCCGAGAGCCTCTTCCCATACTTCCCAGGCTTTAAGCATAAAAGTATCGTAGGATATGCGATGTTTTGCAAGAGCGTCGGTTAAAAAATCGCCTAACTTAAAAACATTATTATTATTTATTTTATTACCATTCATAAAAATCGGCTTCCGCCAAAAAATTAGCAAGTTTTATATCTTCCGGGCGGGTAATTTTAATATTTAATCCGTCGCCCTTAACAACGGCAACCTTTACTCCGTTTCTTTCAAGTTTTGAAGCATCGTCCGTATCAATCGTTTTATTCTTATAAATTTTTTCATAAGCGGACAATATCAAAGAATATTTAAAAGCCTGCGGCGTCTGAGCCATCCATATCGTATCACTCGGGACGGTTTTTTCTATAAAATTATCGGGCCCGACTTGTTTTAAAGTATCGGTTACGGGAATCGCCAAAATTGCGGCTCCGCATTCTTTCGCTTTTTTTATACATTTTTTTATATCTGTAGGCGATACAAAAGGTCGGACGCCGTCATGAATAAGGGCGATTCCATTTTTATACTCTACCTTTTTTAACCCGTTATATACGGAATCCTGTCGATTAACCCCGCCTTCCGTTATTTTAATCTTATTCTTTTTATGGACATAGCTTAAAATTTTTGCTTTGCAAAAATCAATTTCCCCTTTTGGAACTACAAGAATAATTTCTTTTATTTGCTCGACAGATTCAAATATCCGTATTGTACGGCTTAAAATAGGCTCTCCTTTTATTTTAATATATTGCTTAAAAATTTTGCTTTTCATTCTTAAGCCTTTGCCGCCGGCGGTAATAATAGCCGAAACCATAATTTGCTCCGTTTAAATTACGGCGGACAACTTCCCATTTTGTTATCCGCCGTAATTTTATCATTTTATCATTATTTTTTACAATTAACTTTTTTAATAATCGGGCTTTCTTTTGACATTTTATATGTCCGGCTATATATATAATTTTTTGACGTTTCACAAGAAAGTAAAATATAAATATATAAAACAATAATTAATAAAACCGGTAAGCAAAAATTATTATGAAACTATCCAAACAACAGGTAGAAGCGATTAAATATATAGATGGCCCCGCTCTTGTGGCTGCGGGCGCTGGCTCGGGCAAAACAGGGACTTTAACCGCAAAAATAGCCTATCTTATAGCCGGCGGCTTAAACCCGAGACGAATACTTGCAATTACATTTACCAATAAAGCAGCGGATGAGATGAAAAATAGGCTTATAGAGATAACCGGAAGGGACCCGAAAGATTTTTTTTGGGTGCGAACTTTTCACTCCGCGTCATATATTATTTTAAGACAGCATTGCGAATTGTTGGGATATCAAAAACCGCTTCAAATAATCAACCTGTATCAACAGCAAAAAACAATAGAGGAGATACTTAAAAAAGGGAATATAGATAAAAAATATGCAAAAGGCATGCTTGCCGAAATATCCAAAGCAAAAAATTCTTCCGATCCGGATAAGCATCTTGATTTTGCGCGTAAAAAGTTTACGGTTCCTATAGCCGAAATTTACGAACTTTACGAAAAAGCGTTAAAGGAGCAAAATTGCGTGGATTTTGACAATATCCTTCTTATGACCAGAAATCTTTTACGAGATTTTTCGGAAATACAAAAAAAGTATCAAGAACTTTTTCAATATATACTCGTGGACGAATATCAGGATTCCAATGATATTCAGGAAGAATTAACCGCCCTTCTTTTAAAAGACGGAAGGCTTTTTTGCGTAGGAGACGACTGGCAAGCGGTATATGGATTTAGAGGAAGCAATATAAATCATTTTCTTAATTTTGCCCGAAAATATAAGAACGCAAAGATATTTAAGTTGGAGCAGAATTATCGTTCTGCGGATAAGATAGTAAACGTTGCCAACGGCATAATAAAATTAAATGAAAATAAGATAGATAAAAAGTGCTTTTCCAAATTAAAGGGGGGCATAGTTAAAATATACGAGTATGGCGACGAAGAGGATGAAGCGGAAACAGTAGCTCAAAAGATTAAAAAATTTCATCATTATAAAGGGCAAACAATTTCCTATGATAAGTTTGCGGTTATTTATAGAACAAGGTTCTGTTCTCTTGCATTTGAAAAAGCCTTTAGGATTTTTAATATACCGTATAAAATGGTGGGCGCTCGGGGTTTTTTTGAAAGAAAGGAGATATTAGATATTTTATCATATCTTCAATCCGCGTTTTTTATTAAGGATAACGCGTCGTTTTTACGAATAATCAATACTCCCAGACGCGGAATAGGTCCCGCTTTATTAAAAAAAATAGAAGATAACAGACCGGACGGAGCAAGCCTTCAGGAAACGGTTAAGGAAATTCTCGGACAAAAAATATTTGCTCCCAAAATGGAAAAGGAGCTTTCGAACTTAATAAAGCTTCTTGACAATATTAAAAAAATGTCTCCGAAAGAGGCTATAATAGAAGTAATGACGCAAACGGACTATAAGAAGTATCTTAAGCGGTATGTTCAAAATAATGACGCTGATTATACTGCGAAAATAGAAAATATAGACCAGCTAATATATTCCGCCGCTCAAAAAGGGGACATTGAAGAATTTTTGGAAGAAGCCACCTTAATAAAAGAGGATAAAAAGGAGGAGGATTCCGAAGATGAAGCAAAGGTTAATCTGTTAACTATACATGCGGCAAAAGGGCTTGAGTTTCATACGGTATTTATAATAGGATGCGAAGAAAACTTGCTTCCGCACTGGAAATCTACAAATTCGGATAAGGAACTTGCCGAAGAGCGCAGGCTTATGTATGTTGCGGCTACAAGAGCAAAATATAACTTGTATCTTTCCTGCTCGGATTACCGCAAAGGGCAGTTTAACCCGAAAAGCAGATTTTTGCGCGAGATTGAAAGGAGCGGGATGGTTTAAAATATTTAGTCGATACTAAAAAAGTATAATAGATATTGTAATTATTATAAGGGGAAATTTAACATAAGTTATTTTTGCTTGTCATTTCGATGAGCATACGACAAATAATTCGATTTCATTGTTTTGACTTCCGGAGGTTCTATAAAACAAAATATGCTAAAGTTTTAACATCCGCGGAGTTGTTAATCTCCGGTGTTAAATATTGCATTGTTAATATTTGCGTTTGTTTCATATCTTTCAATTGTTATAGAAGCGTTTTTTTTAGGCTCGGTTGATACGATTTTATATGGAAGCAGATAATCTCCGATTTTTTTGTAATCTTTAATCTCTACATCTTTTTCGTTTTCCTTTATTTTAATTATAGACATATCCTTTTTATTAACGGTGATGCCTGTGTTATCTTTTAATATTATTATATCCTGTTGATTGTTAGATATATATTTTTTTATATTTTCGGATTTTATGCCGGCATGTCCGCTCATAAGAGAAATCAGCCTCGATATACTTACGGGAAGTTCCGCTACAATATTATTTTCTTTTATCTTTTTTTTATATTTTCTATCCGTTTGCAGATCATGATATAAAAGATAGTAGCCATCGCTTATTATATTTACTATCGGCATATTAACATTATTTATAAGAGTAATTCTGATTTTATCCGGCAGCGCATATGCAAATGCGCAACGCGCCGACATAGGCTTTTTTTTAGTTTCCCGAAGTTCTACCTTTGCGAAACCTTTTGCGTTTACAAGGTTTTTATTTCTTATGTTTAATTTATAGATAGTTTCGGCCTGTTCGGGATTAAGCGGAAAAGGTTCGGGGGCTTTTAAGGCGCAGCCGAACAGCATTAATGTTATAAAAAACAAGGGGATATATTTTTTCATTTTTTATCTTCCAAACGTTTTATTTTATCTTCCAAATCTATATTTTTTTCTTCGGATAATTTTATCGCTTCTTTATAATATTGAATTGCGGCTTTAAGTCTTTTATCTTTTACATAAGCGTCTCCGAGATGTTCTAATATTATCGGATCGTCGTTTACATATTGTCTGGCAATTTCAAGCTGAATTATAGCTTTTTTATATTTTCCTTTTTTATATAATATCCAGCCCAAGCTATCTATTATATATCCGTCTTGCGGGCTAATTGTAAGGGCTTTTCTTATGAGTTCCTCCGCTTTTTTAAGGTTTTTACCCATATCCGCATAAGTATAGCCTACATAATTTAGCGCTTGAGCGTTATCCGGTTCATATTTTATCACCTTTTTCATCTCTTTTATACAGGAGGATTTTTTACCGATTTTATCGTATATTACCCCCAGCCTGAATATAAGGTTGACATTATCAGGCGCAGTTTCAAGCCCTTGTAATATTGCTTGTTCCGCTTTATCAAGCTGCTTTGCCTGTTCGTAAAAAAGTCCGAGATATAAAAAAAACAAAGAATTTTTACTCGTTCCTTTTTCGATTGCTTTATTAAGAACTTGAATGGTTTTTTCAGTTTGATTTTCGTCCTTGTATATTATAGCAAGTCTTAAAATAGAATTTTCATAAATAATTTTGCTGGTTTTTGCTATTTGTAAGTAATGCTTTTTTGCGTCCTTAACATTGTCTAATTCTTCGTAAATAAGCCCCGCTATATAATGAAAATCCGCAGCCGCTTCGTTTGCGTTCGGGATTAACGCTTCTAACATTACTAAAGCGGGAAAGTAAAGTTTGTTTTCGGAAAGCGCTAATATATACTGTATTATTTCAGGATTGTCGTAGCTTTGTTCCCCAAGCTGTTTAAATAAATTCCTGCTTTTTACCGCTTCGCCGACAGTTTGATAAAAATAGGCAAGTTCCAAAGCGGCAGTGGTATTGCCGGAATTATTTTCTAAAATGTCAAGGTAAATTCCGGCAATAACTTCGTTTATTCCTCGGCTATTTGCCTCGCTGCTATTTGCCCGTAATAATTTTAAAAGCCTTATTATTTCAAATTTTATATCTTCGGAATTAGGGTTTATTGCAAACGCTTTTTTTAGCGCCTCGTCCGCCTCTTGAATTTTACCTGTTTGAACAAATAATTTACCGAGCTCCAAATACCCTTCGTAAGAATTCGGAAACCGCTGTATAAACGCGTTAAGTATTTGGGTTGCGGAGTTAAAGTCGTTTGCCTGCTTATATATATCCGCCAAAATAAAATATATTTCTTGCAAATTCGGATTGATTTCAATAGCCTTTAAAAATCTCTCCGCTGCCTTCTTTACATTGTTTAAGCGCAGATATATATCTCCGCTTGTTATAATAAAATATGTATCTTTTGGATTTCTTCTTAACAGGCTTTCTATTTCTTCAAGGGCGTCGGCGTCCTTTTCAAGCGTTATAAGTAAGTCAATTTTTTCTTTTTTTAAATAATCCGAGTCTGGATTATTTTCTATGGCGGTTTTAATATTATTAAGCGCCTCTTGATAATTCGATTTGTTAACTTCAAGTAGGGACGCCATAAAACTATAATAGCTTATATTTTTTCCCGAAATATTCGCTTCATATGGTTGATTTATATTGCCTCTTTCGATTTTCGTATTTATCAGGGAACATGAATAAATAGCTACGAGCGATGCTAACAGCATGATATGCGTTATTTTTTTTAAATGTTTATGCAATCTTATCAAAGTCCGGAATATCTTTCTTAAATCTGTTTGTTATTTTATTTATTACATTTTTTTCAATCTGTCTTATTCGTTCTCTCGATATATTATATCTATCTCCTAATTCTTGAAGAGTTAAAGGGGAATCCGAAAAGATGCGCTCTTCAAAAATATCTTTTTCTTTAGGATTAAAGTCTTTTTTTATTTCTTTAATTTTAGAAAGCAAAATATCTTTAAGCTCTTTTTTTGCAAAATTTATTTCAGGCGATTCCGATTCCGCAGTAAAAATATCTATAAGCGAAGTGTTCGAATCCTCTTTTGCGGGAGCGTCTAAAGATATATCCCAATTATCAAGACGTTGTTCCATATCTATCACCTCTTTTTCCGCCACCCCCAGCGTTTCGGCAAGAAGTTTCGGCTGAGGATCAAAACCCTGTTCCATAAGACGCTTTTTTTCTTTGTTAAGTTTAAAAAAAAGTTTTCTTTGCCCCTGAGTGGTTCCTATCTTTACCAAGCGCCAGTTATCCATTATAAATTTAAGTATATAAGCTTTAATCCAAAAGGAAGCGTAATATGAAAATTTTACATTTTTATAAGGGTCAAACTTTTGCACGGCATTCAGCAAACCGACATTTCCTTCCTGTATAAGATCGAGCAGATTATTCATCCATACCCGTTGAAATTCCAAAGCTATCTTTACCACAAGTCTAAGATTCGAGGTAATCAAAATATAAGCCGCCTCTTGGTCCCCTTCCTCTTGTATCCTTTTTCCCAGAATAACCTCTTCTTCTCTGTTAAGAAGCCTGTACCTGTTCATTTCCTTCATATATTTATCCAAAGGATCATACAACTTAACGGCTTTGCCGGTAGATTTTACCAAAGCGCTCTTTGCTCTGTTATCGATTTTTATTTTTTTTTCGGAATTATTTGATTTTGTATTGTCAGAATTCATTTTTTTATAGACTTTTTTTTTATAGGCTGCTATACGGCTTAATCCTTATTCGGAAATGTGCGCCTGTAGCTCAGCTGGATAGAGCAACGGACTTCTAATCCGTAGGTCAGGGGTTCGAATCCCTTCAGGCGTACCATCTTTTATCCGAGCTTCAATTTATCTTTATATATATCTTTTCAAATTTATATCAATAAAAATCTGGGATATAAAAAAGCAAAGTTCTATTTTGTTATCATAATAACTCGCAGCGCGTTATCTTCGGCGTAAATTTTTATTGCATTTTTTTTGAACTTTTCTCTATGTTTTTTTAACGCATTTTTAAAGTAAAAAAATAATCGATTAAGCCGTAGCCTTTACAATACGTCCGTTATTGTTCCCGAATTTTTAAGCCTCTACATTAAAGAGGAGAATTTATTTATTGTAATTGTTAACGGCAAATGATACTTTTGCGCAAATTAAACGGCGTTCATGCGACTATAAAAAATAAAGTTACGCAAACTCCTTATAAGCGATAAAAGTAGGCAATATAAGGACGGCTTAAAAATTTATTAACTAACAAAAGTTATATGAAAAGGCTTAAAAATAATGCATGCTAAAAGAATAATTACCGGAGCGACGGGGCTTCTATTCATAGTTCTTACAATGGAATGCGGAATGGTTTTTGTATTTTCCATATTTATAGCGGCAACCTCGCTTATCGCTCTTTATGAATATAATACAATAGCGTTTAACGAATCTGAATTTACGCCTTTGCCCGCTATAAGTTATCCGATTGCTTTGGCTTTGATATATGGAATTTACATAAAGAATATGCAGTTGGTTCTTTTTATAATAATCTTTAATCTGTTTATATCCGCTTTTACCTCTTTGTTCGGATATAATAAGGATAATAAGCTTGACAACGCCGTTATAAAACAGGTTTTCGGGCTTATATATATTCCTTTGTTTTTATCTTTTGCCATTCTTATAAGAAGCGCCGATAACGGCGCTGCTTGGATATACTTGTTGCTTGCTGTTGTTTTTGCCGGCGATACAGGCGCTTTTTATGTCGGCTCTTACTTGGGACGCAATAAGCTTGCCCCTTTGGTAAGCCCTAATAAAACCATAGAAGGCTCGATAGCGGGTTTAATATCCGGCGTTTGCGCTGGTTTTTTAATAAGATATTTGCTTCTGCCCGATATATCTTGGCAGAGATGTTTAATATTTTGCATTGTAATAGGAATTGCAGGGCAAATCGGGGATTTATTTGAATCTACGCTTAAACGCTCCGCAGGCGTGAAGGATTCCGGAAATATACTGCCCGGGCACGGAGGAGTTTTAGACAGGATAGACGCTCTTTTATTTGCGTCTCCGTTTGCATATTTTACAATTAAATTTTTTTAAAAAAATCATACCTTCGGAAAAACAAGATAAGAATAAAATTTATAAAATAGGATAGTTCGCGTCAAAAAATGTTGAATTTTATCCAAACGAAAAAAAGCTTTACGAAAAACAATATAAAATCATGAAAAATATTTCCATATTAGGCTCTACCGGCTCGATAGGCGTAAATACAATTAATATAATAAGAATGTTTCCGGAAGAGTTTAAGGTGAAAGTGCTTACCGCGAAAAATAACATAAAACTTTTAGCGGATCAAATAATAGAATTTGCGCCGGAATTAGCCGTAGTATATGAAGAAAAAAATGCGGATATGCTGGTAAAGCTTCTTCCCGCAGGCTTAAAAACGGAAATAATATTCGGAAAAAAAGGGTATAAAAAAGCCGCTTCTTATTCCGGATCGGATATTGTAATATCCTCAATGGTGGGCGCTGCAGGACTGGTTCCTACTATCGCGGCAATAAAGGCGGGTAAAAACGTAGCGTTGGCAAACAAAGAAACTTTGGTTATGGCGGGCGAAATTATAACAAAGCCGAATTTTGCAAAAAGGATTAAAATTTTTCCTATAGACAGCGAACACAGCGCTATATTCCAGTCTCTTGCAGGGCATAAAAAAGAGGAATTAACCAAAATAATATTAACCGCTTCGGGCGGACCTTTCAGAAAACTTCCCCGAAAAAAATTTAACTCCATAACCCCGGACGAGGCTCTTAATCATCCGACTTGGAGTATGGGGAAAAAAATCAGCATCGATTCCGCAACCCTTATGAATAAAGGCTTGGAAATAATAGAGGCAAAATGGCTTTTCGGTATAAACGAAGACAAAATCGAAGTTTTAATACATCCGCAAAGTATAATTCATTCTATGGTGGAATTTATAGACGGCTCCGTAATAGCGCAGCTTGGAAACCCTGATATGAAAACCGCAATTTCATACGCCCTTTCTTATCCGAAGCGCCTGCCCATTAAGCAGACAAGAATGGATCTTGCAAAAATAGGCAGTCTTTCTTTTGAAACGCCGAATTTTGATAAATTTTTATGTTTAAGGCTCGCTTACGAAGCCTTAAAAGAGGGCGGGCTTATGCCTACCGTATTAAATGCGGCAAATGAAATTGCAGTGGAGGCTTTTTTGAATAAAAAAACCGATTTTCTATCAATACCCAAAATTATAGAAAAGACCATGTTAAAATATAATAATAAATCGTTGAACGGAAATATAGAACAAATTTTAGAAGCAGATGTTTTTTCAAGAGAAATAGCGTCCTCTTTTATCGGAGTAATCTAATGATCAATAATATTGCGGCGTTTATAGTTGTTTTGGGAATCCTTGTATTCTTTCACGAATTCGGGCATTTTTTATTTGCAAAACTTTTCGGCGTAGGGGTCGAAAAGTTTTCTCTCGGCTTTGGCCCCAGACTTTTCGGCAAAAAGTACAAACAAACGGATTATAGAATATCTGCAATACCGCTTGGGGGATACGTCAAAATGATAGGAGAAGACCCCGAAGCCGATGTCGCCCCCGAAGATATTCCTTTATCCTTTACCCACAAGCCCCTTTGGCAGAAAACTTTTATAGTGGCGGCGGGTCCTGCCTTTAATTTTTTGCTTGCGGTTATAATATTTTCGGGAATTTTTTATTCTTTCGGACTTGCCATTCCAAAAGCAAGCGTAGGCGAAGTTGTAGAGGCGGGTCCGGCTCAAAAAGCGGGAATAAAAAAAAATGATCTTATTGTGGCGATAAATAATAACAAAATTGTAACATGGAACGATATGGCGGAAAATATCCACGCAAGCAATGGAGAAACTTTAAAAGTATCCGTATCCCGCAACGGAGAAACTTTAAATTTTGATATTATTCCGGAAAAAAGGGAAATCAAAGATATTTTCGGAGATGCAAAAAAAAAGTATGTAATAGGCATTATAGCCGGAGACGATTTTTTAAAAAAGGATTTAAATCCCATACAAGCCCTGCAACACGGAACTCGGCGTTCCTTTGAAGTAGTAAGTCTGATAGGAACAAGCATAGTAAAAATGGTATCGGGCAGACTTTCCGCAAAAGAGATGGAGATAGGCGGTCCGATTATGATTGCTCAGATGGCGGGGGAGCAGGCAAAAAAAGGAATTGTTTCTCTACTTTTTTTTACCGCGCTTCTAAGCATAAATCTTGCGGTATTAAATCTTTTGCCTATACCTGTTTTAGACGGCGGACATCTTTTAATTTTTCTAATAGAAGCGATTATAAGACGTCCCGTAAATATAAATATAAAAAGAAGAGCTCAGCAGATAGGCTTTTCGCTTCTTATGGCGCTTACGGTTTACCTTTTTTATAGCGACATAGCAAAACTTTTCAAATAAAATTAAAAATTGACGGATAACCGCGTGATTTGCCCGACTTCTGCGTTGGATAAAAATTTTAATCCTCCAAACGCTTTAAAAAATGCCCGCCGAAATAAAAAGTCTATTATTTCGAGCAAAGCGAAAAATCCCTTTATTGCTATTCTGTTGGGCTTGTTATTACTTCCTCGCTTTTTATTCAGGGATTTCTCGCGGCACTCGAAATGACAAGAAAAAATTCCTGCCTGTCATTTCGAACGAACGAAGCGAGGAGAAATCCCTGAATTATTGCCCTGTTGTCATTGTAAGCGCTGCGAAAAATCCATTCAAACAAAAAAAACTGATAGTTACAACGCGTCTATATTCAATCGGTTATTATTTTTTTTCACAGCCCATCCGCTATGTTTTATTTCCAATAAATAATAATATTAATTGATTTCTATTCTCTTTTTGATTGCGGCAATAAATTCCTGCATTTCATCAAACATTTCAATTACAATACCTTTCTCAAATCGAACGTAAGCGTCATAATCTCCTTTATTTCTTCGATTGAACGCTTTATTGATTATTCTGCCATACCTTGCGTCCAAAAGCCCTTCATGTATAAAATTCTTATTAAACCATCCGATAAGCCGGGTATGTTTTGACGCGTTGAATTGACTATCCAAGCCTAATGCTAATAATGAATAGAACATTCCATAATAAATCCGATTAACTGCCGAGCGTAATCTATTATTTTTAATAAGTAATCGAACGTCCTCTATTGTTTCTTCGGCTTGAACCAACCGATGCTTAATCAAACTTTTTTTATCTTCGTCATTAATTGTCATGCGTAAATTCCATGTTTTAAAGCATTAATAAAAACAGGTTGCTTCCCTCTAATAGATCCCAACTCGCTTTTAGATAATAAATGAATGTCTAATAAGATATTATGCTTTAAATTGATATCATAACATAAGTCTAAAATTCGATTTTCATCGTTTCCGGAATAATAATTATCCAATATTATCAAAATATCGTAATCGGAATATTTTTTTGAGTTGCCCGATATATGAGAGCCGAACAATATAATATCTTTTATAGATTTATCGTAGTTTTTCAATAAATGACTTTTCAAATCATCTAATATTATATTCATTATATTTTAATCCTTAAAAATATTGAAAAGTATAAAAAAACATGCCCGTTTAAAAAAAATTATTAACATTATAACGTTAATAATTAAACTGTAAATTTTTAAAAATGTAGAAGGATTAATTTGAAGTCAAAGTATATTCGGAAATAATATGATGAATTAATTAAAAAAAACGGGCAAATTCAATTGAATTTGCCCGTAATGATTAAAAATTTTTATGATAAAAAGATTTAACCGTTTGTCTCCTCTTTTACGGATACGGCTATTTTAAACAATATAGTCAAAACCGTAGCGCCTATCGCATAAACGCCAAGAGTAATCATAAGTTCCGGAAATGTAGGCGCATATTCGTTTACATGGTGCAACGGAGAGGGTATAAAACCGCCGGAGATCATTCCGAGCCCTTTATCTATCCATGTCCCCGCAAAAACCGCAACGCATGCCGCGGCAAGAACGCCTTCGTTGCGTCTTGTGCCGGGGTTTACCAAAAGGATTATTCCAACGACCATTAAGCCCATAGAAGTCCACATCCACGGAACAAGCGCTCCATGTCCGTGAAGTCCGTAGAATAGATATTTTATATGATCTATATGTTCCGGTATGCCGCTGTATAAAGCTACGAATACTTCGCATAAAAAGAAAAATAGGTTTAAACATATTGCGTATGCAACTATTTTTGCAAGCGATTGTATTTGCTCTTTACCCGGATCAAAGTTGGTTGCTTTGCGGACAAAAAGACATAAAAGTATTAATAGCGCCGGACCAGCCGCAAAAGCGGATGCAAGAAATCTCGGAGCTAATATTGCGGTCAACCAAAAGCCTCTGCCGGGAAGTCCGCAATATAAGAATGCGGTAACCGTATGGATGCTGACTGCAAAAGGTATTGATATATAAATTAACGGTTTAAGCCAGTTTTTATAATGAACGTCGTTTCTTTCGGCTTCAAGAACTTTCCAACCTACTACTATGTTTAATAATAGGTAGCCGTTTAATACAAGAGTATCCCAAAAAAGAACCGAATGAGGAGTTGGATGAAGCCATACGTTAAGTATGCGCGTAGGCTGCCCCAAATCGACTATAATAAAAAGCATACACATTGTAAGAGCGGCGACCGCGAGAAATTCTCCCAATATGGTAATTTTTCCGAATGCTTTATAATTATGCAGATAATAGGGCAAAACAACCATAACTCCGCCGGCGGCGACGCCTACCAAAAAGGTAAACTGGGCGATATAAAATCCCCAAGATACGTCGCGGCTCATACCGGTTATGCCCAGCCCGAAATTAAACTGCCATACATAAAAGGCAAATCCTATCCCCGCTATAACTAACAGGGCGGTAAGCCATACATAAAATTTTTTACTTCCTTTTAACGCCAATTCAAGCATATTCACCTCACACTATGTAATAAATCGAAGGACCCGTTCCAAGAGCGGGTTTTCTGCGAATTGTATAGTTTGTATTTAAGACTTCTCTTATTTCGGACTGCGGATCGTCAAGGTCGCCGAATATTATAGCGCCTTTAGATGCTTCAACGCATGCGGGCTGTTTGCCTACCGCAAGTCTTTCGGCGCAAAAATTGCATTTCTCCACAACCCCTTTCATACGGGTAGGAAACTCTTTATTTGTTTCCTTTATAAAAGGGCGGGGGTCTTGGAAATTAAAGCTTCTTGATCCGTAAGGACATGCCGCCATACAAAATCTACATCCTATGCATCTATGGAAATCCATCATTACAAGCCCTTCTTTTGTTTGAAAGGTAGCGTTTGTAGGGCATGCCTTAACGCAGGATGGATTTTTGCAATGATTGCATAAGACTAAAAAAGGAAGATGACGAAGTCTTTCATTTACCAATTCATGCTCCTGTTCCGCAAAAACATGCTTAAATTCATCTTCCCATACCCATTTTATTTCATGGTTTTTATTTTCCATTTTAGGAACATTATGAATTTTATGACATGCGGAAACAATATGTTCTATATCCGATTCGGTTTCTAACTTTCTGGTATCTATAACCATTCCCCATCTTTTTGCAGTAAGCGCTTTTTTATTTTTTTTAAGTATAGTAGTCGGTTTTGCCACGCCGGCGCCGGAAGCTTCCGCCGTGATTAAACCGCTTGTAACGCTCATAACGGATGCGGATGCGGCGGTTACGCCCGCCAATTTTAAAAATTCTCTTCTATTGCGTTTCATTATTTTGTCTCCTTCGGATTATCAATATGACAATCCCAGCAATAGGGATCCACGGATGCGTATTCATGACATTTATCGCAAAAATCGGCTTTATTGGAATGACAATCCAAACAAGTATTAGACAAACTCATTTCATACTCTTTTCCGTTTGTTCCCACATACTTTCTATTGCCCTCTCTAACTACCGTATCTCGCCAAACGTCAAGAAGCTGCATATGCTCGCCGCGCATTTTTAATTTATCCGGCAAAATGCATTCTTTAGCCTCTTTTGCTTTCTCGGTTAATTTAACTTCGGGCGGAGCGACTACTTTTGCATGGTTAAACCAAAACGGAAAAGTAATAATGCCTACGAAAATAATTAAGCCCGCGATAACCAGCTTGTTATTAAACATTTTTATTCTCCTCCTCCTTACCCAATAGTTCTTCGCCTCTTAAGTCCGTATTTCTTTCGGCTTCGCCCGGTATAACAAGGGCGTTGGCGACTAACTCCGTAAGACCGCAAACGCCTACTTCGGGAACCCAATAATCCATAAGCGGCGGTAATGCGGCTCTATCTACGGCGCATACGCAGGAAAGCATATTAACTCCGTATTTTTCATGAACATGTTTAACGGCGTTTGCTCTTGGAAATCCGCCCGCCATTCTTTGTTCCATGTTTTCGCCGGCGTTTAAACCGGAGCCGCTTCCGCAGCAAAATGTTTGTTCTTTTATGGTATTGGGCGGCATTTCATAAAAATTATTGCATACGTTATTTATTACGTATCTCGGCTCTTCAAGCATTCCCATGCCTCTCGCTGTGTTGCAGGAATCATGATAAGTAACCTTAAGATGATCGTTTCTGGAAGGATCAAGTTTCAGTTTCTTATGCTTTATAAGGTCCGCCATAAATTCCGCTATATGAACCATTTTAGTTGACTTTGCATTTTCAAATCTTGTGCCTGTTATAGGAGAAACCGGAACTTCAAGAAAATCTGCGGGACCGTTCATTGTATCCATATATTGATTTATTACTCGCCACATATGCCCGCATTCTCCGCCGAGTATCCATTTTACTCCGAGCCTTTTTGCTTCCGCATACATTTTTTTATTAAGACGTTTCATTGTTTCGTGCGAAGTAAAAAAGCCGAAGTTTCCGCCTTCGGAAGCGTAAGTGCTCCAAGTAACGTTCAATCCCATATCTTTTAAATAATGGAATAACATAAGGTAGCCCATAGCCGTATATGTTCCAGGATCCGCAAAAACGTCTCCGGAAGGAGTAATAAATAGTATGTCCGCCCCTTTTTCGTTAAAGGAGGGGTCAACCTTTACTCCTGTAACTTCTTCTATATCCTCTACAAAAAAGTCGATCATATCCTTATAAGCATGCGGCTGAATTCCGAGATGATTTCCTGTTCTATAGCAGTTGGCAACCGGAGTGGCTATCCAGTCTATATTAAGCCCCAAAAGATTAAGAAGTTCTCTTCCCATAATAGTAATTTCGGCGGTATCTATTCCGTAAGGACAAAATACCGAGCATCGTCTGCATTCTGTGCATTGAAACAGATAATACCACCACTCTTTTAAGACGTCTATTGTCATCTCTCTTGCGCCCGCAAGTTTTCCGAAAATTTTGCCGGCGACGGTAAAATCGTTTCTATAAATCGACCTTAAAAGCTCCGCTCTTAATACGGGCATATTTTTAGGATCGCCGGTTCCTATAAAAAAATGGCATTTATCCGCGCAGGCTCCGCATCTAACGCAAACATCCATAAATATTTTAAAAGACCTGAATTTATCAAGGCGTTCTCTAAATCCTTTATGGATAATCTCTTTCCAATCGGGAGGAAGCTTCCAGTCAACATCTAACGGATTCCAAGGACGCGCATTAGGAAGCCCAAGATATTCTACGCTTTTAGGATTAGAAGCGTAGCAATACATTCCTTTTCTAATGTTTACGGGAGTATCCATCCACCCCTTTTGAGGCGGCTTATGCTCCATTTTTCTTATTAATTCATCAGGTTTAGGCTCTGACATTTAACTCTCCTTTTCGACCGGCAGCCCGGCTCCTATCATTTTTTCTCTGAACTCATCTTCATACTCTTCATAAGTATGGACTTCAACGTCATAATTCCATGGATTAACATATCTTGTAGCCCGCGTATCCGTAGTAACATTTCTTGTGGGGCTCATAAATATTCCGCCCAAGTGCATAAGCTTGCTAAAAGGAAAATATGCTATAAGAACGCTTACAAAAAACAAATGAACATAAAAAAGTCCCCCTATGCCCTCCGGAATTACCGGATGAAACGTTACAAGACCTATTGTAAGCTCTTTGATGCCGGTTATGTCAACTCGAATAAAATAACGCATTAAAATGCCGGTTATAGCGATTCCTATAATTAAAAATAACGGGAAATAATCGGACGCAAGCGATATATATCTCATTTTGGGGATAATAATTCTTCTTACAAGAAGAAATAAAAGGGCGGCAAGAAGAAGTATGCCGGATATCATAATGCCGGGTAAGCCTATTTGTAAAAAACCGTCTATGCTTTCTAAAAACTTAACGCATCCGGGAACAGGCTCTAAAAAGAATCTTAAATGACGCAATAAAACCGTTAAAAAGGAATAATGGAAAAGCAAAGCAAAAAGCCAAAGCCATTTTTCCCATTCATAAGACAGTTTATTCTCTTCTCTTAATTCCATTGTAGTGTTTCGGAATAATGACCTAAAGCATAATACTTCCAAAAGCATTCTTACAAAAACGCCGGAACGGGTAGTCGGATTATCAATTTTTGCGGGTTTAATCCAACTTAACGTTTCCTGTTGCCCGCAGGTTGTGGGAATGCGAAACGGCACGGGAGTTTTTGCCCATCCTACTATCTTTTTTACAAAACCTACAATAAAGATAATCACTGCAAGATATGGGAGCAAAACTCCGAAAAAATATCGAAGCCCCGCCGCTTCAACGCCTACATAAGCGAGCAGAAACAAAACAATAACTGCTACTAGCGAAGCCAAATAATTTATATTCATCTGCAAACACCTCACTTTTCAACCTCTTTTAACAGGTTGAGATTAAATTACATGTTGAATTGGCATGCCTAAGGCTTTTGTAAGACTTTGTCCGTCTTATCAACTAACCCGGCGCGTTCAAAAGCTTTATAAGTTCTATCTTTTAATTCGTTTGCTTTAATATCGTTTATCTTTTCTCTGCATTCCGCATAAATGTCAAAAGCGATAAAAACAATTTCATCAATACGGGTTTCAATTTCAAGAAGTCGATCGATAAAATTTTCTTTGGAACTCTCTTTGTAAAATCTTTCTCTTACAACATCTTTTAAAAAAAGTATAAAAGCGGTTGATTCGGAAGGGGAAAAGTTTTGAATAGCTCTAATTCTTATGACAGGGTCTATAAAAGGCGAAATATCTTTTTTATCCGCTTCGCCGCAAATTACGTCTAATATAGCGGAAAGCCCTTTTATTATGGCGCCGCCTACGGGGTTTGCAAAAGGGTCTTTTTTATTAATTAAAAAATGGGAAGTATCATTATGATACGTTTCGGATATATGCTTAAACCATTTTTTTAAAATATTCTCTTTATTCTCTTTTAAAAAATTTATCAGATCCATATTGAAAAAAGGCTCCTTAATTAGTCAGTCCCGCCACATAAAATTTCAAACTCGCCTATATAGCAGCGCCCTAATTATGTCAAGAATTACTTGCCTTATCGCTTTAATGATTAAAAGAAGACTTCGTCGCCGGCGCCAAGATATAAATCGCTTGCGGAACCGTATCTGCCCGTTCCTTTAACAATAGGAAGCTCCGTTTCTATCATCTTACGAACTGCTTCGACGCCTGTGCAGTGGTTGCAGGCAATTTTTTTAAAATTATATTTTGCCATATCTTGTATAACCTTCTCCCCCTTGTCATCCAAAACCCCGAAAGGAGCAATATGAAGACCTCCGTAAACCCCGTGCATTTTGTCCGAACCCGCAATATTTTTTTTTGCAAATTCGGCAAAAGTTATAATGCCTTGATGACAACATCCGGCAACGCAAACAATGCCTTTATCCTTTATATTAAAGTATAAGGAGACTTCGCCTCTAATTCCTATTATAATGGGCAGGTCAAACGCGACCGCAGCGCAGCCGTCATACAATTTTTTAACCTCTTCCGGCTCTACTTTAATAGTATCGCCCCGATGAGAAATTCCGTTTTTAACGTTAGCCTCTTTAAACTCCGCTCCTTTTAAAAAAGCTTTGCCTTTGGCGGAAAATGTATTCGGAATAATGATTTTAATATCAGGCTTATATTTTAAAGTTGTTTCCAAACCCCAAAAATGATCCAAATGCTCATGACTTATTATTAAAGCTTCTATTTCCCCGTTTTTAAGCGCTTTATCAATGCCTTCCCTTTTAAAAGCGCGATCCATATACGGATTGTTCCATCCGGTATCCAATAAAAATTTATGATGTTTGCCGTCAAGGGTTTCCATGTCTATTAAACTGCAAGAACCAGCCGCGTTTTCATAATCCCACGGTATTGTCCATTGATCCTTATCCAAACCTCCGGCGGTTTCTATCTGCTTAATGAGTTTTTCGGAATCAAACCAACCTAATTCGGATACGCATTTAACTTTTACGCTTTTACATTCTCCTATATCTGTTTTTTTCATAATGTTGCTCCTTTTTTTATTGCTCCTATCGCTATATGAACCTTTATCGATAATTTTTCGTATATGTCGAGGTTTGGGAGCCTATGTTTTTTGTTATATCGAATATTATGCGTCCGTTGTCAAAATAAACCGCGTCTTGGTTTTTTAATTGAATTGCCCTAATCGTTAGATCTTTTTTAACGTTTATTATTGCCGTTTGACCAGCGTAGCTTTTTATTCTCCCTTGTCTTGTCAACAAGCGAAGCGAGGAGAAGCGAGGAGAAGCGAGGAGAAATTCCTTTATTAAATGACAAGCCTTTTATTGTTGTTGTAAGGGCGGCGGAAACAATAGAGGATTACGCAGATTTTTTCTTGATATTTTTCACTTGTTAGCGCAAAGCAGCATAGAAAACAGCGCAAAAAACTAAAAAGGGCTTACGCTTTTGGTAATCACGCAAACGCTTGTGGTAAAGACGTAA
>JAFDMD010000045.1 GCA_019306185.1 Deltaproteobacteria bacterium | reverse complement strand
TCCTTAAATAAATTATAAAATTTAACAAATTAAAATGACTCCCGAAAAATATTATATAGGCATAGACATAGGTTCCGTAAGTATAAATTGCGTAATTATAAATAATAATAAAAAAATAATCTATGAACATCCATACACAAGACATACCGGCAAAATCGAAGAAAAAACAACCGGAATAATAAACAACCTATATAATAAATTCAACTCGGACAAAATAGAATCAATAGCCTTTACAGGCAATTACGGCAGGCAAATAAGCGAAAAAATAGAAGCATTCTACGAAATAGACACAATATGCCAAGTAATAGGCGCATGTTATATATGCCCGGACGTTAAATCGGTAATAAGCATGGGCGGACAAGACGCCGCATTTTTTCAGATAAACCATTTTAATAAAGAATGGGACCTTGAACATTTTGAGATAAACGGACCATGCGCTTCCGGCACAGGCTCGTTTATAGATCAGCAAGCCCAAAGACTATCCGGCTCTTTGTACGACAATAAAACGGACGCTTCGGCAATAGGTATTTCGCAGGTATTAACCGATTTTATTAAAATCGGCTCTCAAAGCGAAACACCGGCAAACGTGGCATGCAGATGCACCGTATTTACAAAATCCGATATGATACACCTGCAAAATAAAGGAGAAAGCCTAAAAAATATAATATACGGGCTTCATATAGGAAACGCCAGAAACTACATAAGCTCCATAATAGGAACCAGAAAAGCTCTTTACCCTATAATTTTTATAGGCGGCTTATCTTATAACAGCCTGCAAATAAAAGCCTTTGAACAAACATTTAATAAAATTATAATACCTCCGCATTCAACCTCCATAGGCGCAATAGGAACGGCTTTATACTTATTGGAAGCCGAAAACAAAAAGCCTTTTGACATAAAAAACATAAAACTATTAAACAAAAAAAGCAATCTTTCCATAGCTACAACCGATAAGTTAGAGATAGAATATACCGAGTTTCCGGAAAACAATGATACAAAAATCGAATTACAAGAAAAAACAGACGTCTATATCGGAATAGACATAGGCTCTACAACTACAAAGTACGCGGTTATAGACAACCAAAAAAAAATAATCCGTAAAAACTATGTCCAAACGCTCGGACGCCCCATAGAAGTTACTCAAAAACTTCTCAAAGATATTGCCGACAACATAGAAGACCAAATAAATATAGCCGGAATAGCTACCACAGGCTCCGGCAGAAACGTAGTGGGAGATTTTTTAAATGCGGATATTATAATAGATGAAATAACAGCCCATGCAAAAGGAGCCGTTCAAATAGAACCGGATATAGACACAATATTTGAAATAGGCGGGCAAGATTCAAAATATATTTCGATAGCAAACTCCTCTCCATTGGATTTTGACATGAATAAAGTATGCGCGGCAGGAACCGGAAGCTTTTTAGAGGAACTGGCAAACAAATACGACATAAATATCGTAAACCAATTTCAACAAATAGCTCTTTCATCAAACGCTCCCGTAAAACTTGCCGAAAGATGCACCGTATTTATGGAATCCGATCTTGTATATTATCATCAAAAATCCGCGTCCATAAAAGACCTTATAGCAGGTTTATGTTACGCCGTAGTTCATAATTATTTAAACAGAGTAGTAGGGAAAAGAAAAATAGGAAAAAAGGTTATGTTTTTGGGTGGACCATCTCTCAACAAAGGAGTGGTAGCCGCCTTTGAAAAAATAATAAAACAAAAAATATTACTCCCCGAACACAGAGAAGTTCTGGGCGCTTACGGAGCGGCATTAACTGTTTTTGAAAAAACGGGCTCTCAAGAAAAATCGACTTTCAGAGGGCTTGAAAGCGCTATAAAAGATAACATGAAGCCTACCGAAAAAGTATGCAAGGCGGATAAACAATGCCATAATAAATGTAAACTTAAGATATACGATTTCGACGGGCGCAAAAGCATATGGGGAGGAGAATGCGGACGTTACGAACGCTTTTGTACAGATAAAACCGAAACCGAAAATTTTTTTTTAATTTGGGAAAAAATATGGCTTAAATACATGCGGGGCTTTTACGAAGAATTAAAAAACAGCCCTTTAATAAACGTAAAAAAACGCCCTACTATAGGAATGCAAAGAACATTATATACTCTGCAAACCGCAATATTATGGGCGCAATTTTTCGACAAACTGGGCTATCGTCTTGTATTAACTCCGCCCACCAATGCCGAGATATCCAAGCTTGGCGTATCCGCAGCCTCGTTTGAAAGCTGCTACCCCGTAAAAAACTCTATCGGGCATCTTAAACTTCTTGCAAACAACACAAAATACATATTCGTCCCTTCAATGATAGATATGCCCATATCAAAAGAGACAAACGGCGGGCTATACTGCCCTATGGTTCAAAGCAATTCTTACATGGCAAAAACCATAATAAAAATGGATAAATCCTCTACAATATTAGATCCTGTCGTGCATCTTAAATATAGCCCGGACATACTTGCCCGCGAACTTTATAAACAAATCGGAAACAAACTCGGCAAAAGCAAATCCGACATAAAAAAAGCTCTTGACCATGCCATAGAAATGCAAAACAATTTCATCCGAGAATTGCATCAAATAGGCGCAAACCGTATTAAATCCCGAAACGAAAACGAGCCTATAGTAATAGTAACCGGCAGACCTTACAATCTTTACGACGAAACCTTAAACCTAAAAATAGGCAAAAACCTCTCTAAAATAGGAATAAATGCAATTCCTATGGATTTTATAAACACCTCCGAATCAAACGAGTCTGATTTTTCTTTTATGTATTGGGGACACGGCGTAAAAATTTTAAAAACTGCGGAATATATAAAAAAAAATCAAAACCTTTTCGGCATACACCTTACAAACTTTAGCTGCGGACCGGATTCCTTTATAGAACATTTCTATAAAAACATAATGGAAAACAAGCCATACCTTATACTGGAATTAGACGAGCATTCCGCAACCGCGGGAATGATAACCCGCTTGGAAGCTTATAAAAATATTATTGATAATTAAAACTTGGCATACTGCGCCCAACAAACCGGACAGTAAAGAGGAGATATGCTCAAATAGGAAGTAAGTGAAGCAACCACAGGAAGATAGAATGAAAAAAAGTAGAAGAAGTAATAAAAAAAAGGCTCGTATAGCAATAGAAATATAATTAGCTGTTTGACTTGAAGGCTATTTTATAACAATACGATGGGACGGACAAGACTTTTTTTTGAAAGGTAGGGCTTTTATATGGCTATAAAATAATTGGTCGATACTGAAAAAGCTAATAAAAAGCGTAAAAAATGAGCCGTTCAGTTAATTATTCGATAATTCAATTTGGCAGTATCCGAGTTTGTTTACTCCGCTTTTTGCTTGCCGTCTCGGATTTTTGGCTTTGTCTTAACGCAAAACCAGCCGAAAATTATTTCATAGACGGCAAGAGCCGCTACGCAAATAAAACTACCGCTTTTGATAGTAATGAGTATTTCCTCTTAATATTTGCAAGAAAATGTTAAGAGTAGTATTGAACGCTTGCAAATATCTTACCTCGTTTTTCATGAAATTTGAAATAATTTCAATATATAATATGCTTTTTCAGCGCCGGCTAATTAAGGGATTTCTCCTCGCTTCGCTTGTCGAAATGCCAAACAAAAATAAAAAGCCTGTAATGTCAAACAAAACGAGAAGCGCTTTTACTATGAGAACAAAAAAAGGGATGGGTATAATCAAACCCATTCTTTTTTTATTTTAATAGTATATTTATTTTTTTATCTGCTTTTTCGGAGAATGTCCGCTTATTATTATTAACGGCAAGATTTGGAATTGACTTTAACCGTAAAACATTTAATAGGATGTTGAATTATGAAAAAGCTACTTTTTATCATAAACGACCCTCTTTTTTTTATATCTCACAGGCTTCCGATAGCGTTGGAGGCAAAAAAACGCGGATATATAGTTATGGCTGCCGCCTCTTATAATAAGGAAGCGGAAAAAATTTTAAACGAAAAAGGAATCGCCTTTTATCCGATAAAATTAAGCAGAAGCGGAATGAATCCGTTTAAAGAATTAAAAACTATTGTCGAGTTATACAAGCTTTATAAAAGGGTTCGCCCCGATATTATTCATAACGTAACTATAAAACCGGTATTATACGGCGGAATACTTGCGAGAATAACAAAAATTCCAGCCGTAGTAAGCGCAATACCAGGGCTTGGCTTTGCTTTTATATCAGAAGGATTTTTTGCAAATATAAGGCGTTTTTTAATAACGTTTATATATCGTTTTGCTTTAGGTCATAAAAATTTAAAGGTAATATTTCAAAATTCGGACGATCTTAATATGTTTGTTAAAAAAGGGCTTATAAAAAAAGAGCGAGCGGAATTAATTCTCGGATCAGGCGTCGACGCTTCTGAATTTTATCCCTCTTGCGAGCCGGATGCAAAGCCTATAGTTATAACAATGGCGTCTCGAATGTTATGGGATAAGGGGGCAGGCGAATTTATTGCGGCGGCAAAGCATCTTGAAAAAAAAGGGGTTGATGCAAGATTTCTTTTGGTAGGAGATACGGATTCCGGCAATCCGGCGTCGGTTTCCGAAAAACAGCTTAAAAAATGGCATGATAACAAGATAGCGGAATGGCTTGGATTTAAAAAAGATATGCGAAAGATATTTAAAATGTCTAACATAGTATGCTTGCCTTCTTATCGCGAAGGTCTTCCGAAGGTTTTGATAGAGGCGGCGGCATGCGGAAAACCTATTATAGCTACGGATGTTCCGGGATGCAGAGAGATAGTAAAGCATGGCAAAAACGGTTTATTGGTTGCCGCAAAAAATTATATCGGGCTTGCCGGAGCTATGGAGCTTCTTATAAATGATGAAAAAATGAGAATTAAAATGGGAAAAGAGGGAAGAGCCATAGCGGAATTTGATTTTAGAATAGAAGGCGTGGTTGAAAAAACAATTGCAATCTATAATCGGCTTTTATCCGTATCTTAAACGGGATATATAATAATGTATAAAGCTTGACGTATAAATATTTTAAATGTATCTGAACGCCAAAGTAATAAAGAATTTTATTTGCCGCAACGTTAAGAAACAAGGCGAAAAAAATTAAGTCGCAAAGCATTTTTTTTATTTTGCGTTTTTAATATCGCTTAATTGAATGGAAAAGATAGAATGATAGCCGAAATATTATCAACCGGAGACGAAATTAGAACCGGCGGGGTTGCAGATACAAATTCCGCGTATATTGCGCGGCTTCTTCAAGACGCCGGAATTTTTGTCGCAAGGCATAACTGCATAGGAGACGATATAAATGATATTGCCGCGATTATAAAAGAAATATCCGAAAGAGCCGATATTGTAATCGCAACGGGCGGGCTGGGTCCCACGGAAGACGACATAACCGCCGAAGCGGTCGCAAAAGCCGCGAATGTAAAGCTTGCCTTAAATATAACAGCTTATAAGCGTATAGAAGAGTTTTTAAAACAACTAGGCAAAAAAAAAATAACTCCTTTAAATGCAAAACAGGCTTTGCTGCCCCAAAATTCAATACTTATAAATAATTTTACAGGAACCGCAAGCGGTTTTCTTCTTAAAATAAATAAAGCGGTTTTCTTTTTTTTACCGGGAGTTCCTTTTGAAATGAAAGGGATGATGCCTCAAGTAATTGAATATATCCAAAAAGAACTCTCCGCATCTCGTCGATTTAACAAAACGATAAATATAAAAACTCTCGGCGTCCCGGAATCTTCTGCAAATGAAGCCTTAAAAGATTTTAGCAAAGAATTTAAAAATATAAAGCTTGGCTTTAGGGCGGTTTTGCCTGAAATACATGTTAAATTATACGGAAGCGGAGATGATAAGGAAACAATCGAGCGAGAGTTAAAAAAAGGGGAACAATTTGTTATCAAGAGGTTAGGCGAATATGTATTTTCGACGGACGGCAAAAGCATAGAGGAGACTATAGCCGAAATTCTTATAAAAAAAAGGGCGAGTCTATCTATTGCGGAAAGCTGCACCGGCGGATTAATTGCAAGCAGGTTAACAGACGTTGCGGGAAGCTCCGAATATTTTTTGTTTTCCGGAGTAACTTACGCAAACGATTCCAAAATAAAAGTATTGAAAGTTTCGCCTGCAACAATAGAGAAATACGGAGCGGTAAGCGTAGAAACCGTACAAGAAATGGCTGCCGGAGCAAAGAGAATATCCGGCGCCGATTATGCTATCGCGGTAAGCGGAATAGCCGGACCTTCCGGCGGAACAAAAGAAAAACCGGTAGGAACGGTATGTATAGGAATAGCCGATTTAAAAACCGTAACAGGCAAAATGTATAATTTTCCTTTTAAAGAAAGAATTATGAATAAAGAAATTTTTGCCGCAGCGGCTCTTTGGCTTTTGTTAAAGAGGATTAGGGATGTTTAATCGGAAAACAAAATGATTATTAAGAATAATTAAGAGGTTTTTCGCTTCGCTCGAAATGACGAGAGGCATTTTGTTTTGCTTGTCATTATCAAGGCGACTATCGAGGAGAAATTTTAAAAATCAAAAAATATTTATAATATACTAACTATTTTTAGAACAAGATACGCCCGCCGCAAGAATTGTTTGAATTTTATCTAATATACTACATTTGTTAATACATAGCGGAAAGAGCGTCTCTTTTTTAAGACATTTGGCGCAAGGGCTTTTTGTAATATAGCCGACTTCAAAGTCGAATTTATCTCTTATTATTGAATTATCCATAATGTTATACTTATGATTATAGATTATAAAAAATCGGAAGAATATTTAAAAAAACTTACAACGGACAACTATGCTCCTGTTTATCTTATCTACGGCGAAAATCAACTGTTTAAACGAGTTTTGAATGAACTTATTGAAAAAATTGTTCCGAAAAACGGCAAAGAATTAAGCTGCGAACATATAAACTGCTCGGACGCGTTTGACATATCCGAAGTAATATCAAAGTTATCCGCATATTCAATGTTTAGCGCAAATAAGATAATAGTATTAGGAGAAATAAATCTTCTTGGAGCGGACGGAAGTCAAAATAATATAAAACAGAATCCGAATACGGAACAGCTTCTTACCGATTTTATAGCAAAAGGTTTTTGTAAGGGAAATTATCTTATAATTACGGCGGAAACAATAGATAAAAGAAAAAAGCTTTATAAAACAATAAATAAAGTCGGAGTAATTATAGATTGTTTTATTTCAAAAGGGACGAACTTTGCGAATAAGAAAATTCAGGACCAAGCCCTTTTGGATATTGCAAATAATATTATATCCGGCACAGGCAAAAAACTAACCGAAGACGCGTATAAAAAATTATCCGATTTAACCGGATTTGATCTTGCCACGTTTTCGGATCATCTTAAAAAACTTATAAATTTTACGGAAGATAAAACCGAAATAACAGCCGCGGACGTTAAAGCGCTTGTAAAAAGAACAAAAGAAGACCCTATATACGAATTAACAAACGCAATATCCGCAAGAGATGCAAAAAACGCGCTTTTTTATATGGATTCTCTTTTAAACTCCGGCTTTCATCCGCTTCAGATACTTATGGCTATTATAAATCAGGCAAGAAGGCTGCTTGTAGTAAAAAATTTTATACAAGAGAATAAAAACGTTTGGAAAACAGGCTTAACTTATCCTGAATTTCAAAAAAGGGTAATGCCTGCGGCGGCAGATTATGACAAAAAATCTAATCATGCTTTTTTACGATTGGAACCAAACCCGCAGGATAAAAAAAAAACATCTTTATCGATCGGAACCAGCGCTTATCCCGCATATCAAACATTTATAAAATCGGATAATTTTACTATGGAAGAGCTTATATATGCCTTTGAATGTTTGGGGAAATTAGACCTTAATTTTAAAAGCGGCTATTCGGACCCCCAAATAGCGCTTCAGCAAACCATAATATCTTTATTTTCAAAAAAGAGGTAAAAAAATATGTTTTATTCGGAAACAAAAGAAGAGGTTTTGGAAAGAATTCTTGCTCTAAAAAAACCGAAATGTAAATATTGCGACAAGGAGATGAAAGTATGGGAAACTCCTCTGATGCCGGTAGGAGACGGACTCGGGTGGGGGACTCCTTATTTATTTATATGCTTTAACGACGAATGCTCTTTATATAAAAAAGGGTGGGAGCATATTAACGAAACGTATGCCCATAACGCTTCATATAGGTGTATAAATTATCCGGGAACCGAACAATATGAATGCGTTCCGGTATTTTCAAGCGCGGGCGGGCAAGGGCAGATAATAGACGAACAGACTTTGGCGCAGGAGGAAGCATTAAAAGAGAATATAAAAAAAGGGTTTTTAATACTTGCAGGTTGTTATCAAGAAAAAAATTGGCTTGAAACTTTAAGAATTCTGGTAGATGCCGCCCAGCCTGCAAGAGTTAGGTTAAAAGCCGCCGAGATGCTTGGAGATATAGGCGATATAGAGGTAATCGATACAATGAAAAGTTGTAAATTCGGCAATAAGTCTATACAAACTCAGGTAAACGATTCAATTACGGCAATACATGAAAGACATTTTACCAAAGAATGTCCTTTTTGCGCGGAGATAATCAAGAAAAGAGCGCAAATGTGTAAGCATTGCGGCGAGTCGGTAGTCTAAATCTATGCGGATAACTTTGCAGTTTGCCCGATTTTGACGTTGCGCTTAAATTTTAAGATAAAATCTCCATTATTTAAAAAATTTTTAATCGCAAAAAGATTTGTATAAAGGAACAAAAGATAGAATCAGAAGGCGCTAATTAAGGGATTTCTCGCTTCGGTCGAAATGACAAACTTATTATTCCGGACAAACATTTTTTTACCATATTATTTGGACAAACCTTATCTTTGCCTGTCATTTCGACGAGCAAAGCGAGGAAAAATCCCTTAATAAAAAGCCATAAATAATAGATATTGGCAAAACAGTTTATGCCTATCATGCATGTTTTTCGGCAACGACTATTTATTGTCTGCTTTTTTGAGGGAAGCCCAACTTCCGATATTTTTTATTCGATATTTTAGATTTAGTATGATAAAGCTTGTACGTTTAAAATTTAGGATCAAAAAGGATGATTATAAAAGGAAAAAAAGCGGACATTTTCCGATTTAATTATAAGCAGATGAAAATCAGAGTAAGAAAAGATTATAAATTCAAAAAAATAAGATATTTAATATTATCGGTTATAATATTAACTCCATTGCTGATATTTACGGTTTTTTTACGTTCCGATAACTTTATAAAGAATAAAGAAAAAGTTTTATATAATATAGCAAAGAATGCCGATATTTCTTTAAAAAAAATTAACCATGTTGCTACAAAGGACGGAAAAAAGGAATGGGCTTTTAAATCCGACGAGGTTATATTTTCGGCAAACGAAAAAAAGGCGGAGGTTAAAAGTTTATATTTAACCTTTTTTTTACAAAACGGGGTAGAGGCTAATCTTACGGCAAATAACGGAGTTTTGAATTATGAAACAAATAATATAGAGGCGTTTGGCAATGTAATTGTAACGGATGGAAGTTATATATTAAAAACGGAACATATTTTTTATAATAATAAAAATAAGATTATCGCTTCAAAAGATGCGGTTAAGATATTGGGAACATATTTTAATATTAGCGCTAACTCTATGATTTTAAATATAGATAAAGGCAGCGCGGAATTAAACGGAGATATTAATGCGGTTTTTTAATTTTAAATTTACAAATTTAGTTATTATAATTTTAATCTTTGGGATAAGCTCTTTTGTTTTTGCGGACGAAAAGGTATATTCCACAAGAAAAAAAATCAATGTGAAGTCCGACAAATTAAAGGTTAATAATGTAAAAAATTATGCGGAGTTTATCGGCAATGTAACGGCGCAATATGATAATATGTTTGTTTCTGCGGACAAGGTTGGCATATCATATAATAAGGTTTCTTTTGGGGGGAAAATATCCGGAAAAGGCGGAATAGAAAAAATAAGCGCTTTTGGAAATGTTAAGATAAAAACCGAAAAATATACGGGATATTCCGATAATGCGGAATATATTGTTAAATCGGAAACATTAATACTGCAAGGCAAGGTATGTAAAGTTATAGATGATGAAAATTCAATTGTAGGAAGCAGAATAGTTTTAAATAAAAAGACCGGAAATGTAACCGTAGAAGGCGGCGCCTCGAGAGTCGAGACTGTATTCTATTCTAAAGAATAGAACATATATGAGTTATTTATTTTTATATTAAAAACAAATTGCAATAAATCAACCTATACTTTATATAATTTTTTTTTAACCCTCCTATATAATAAGAAAAGAATACGACGCGAAAAACATTGTCGTAAAAATGATATATATACCGGAGAAAAACATAAAAAATTAAAAGTAATTCGGAAGAAAAATCGGTTCGGGTCAGAGGGCAAAGGCGGCTTATTATCCAATTTTGTATGAGGCTATATTAGCTTTGCCAAAAAAAAATAGACGGCAATACTTTTGAAATTATAAAAGTTTTTAGCATGATTATCGTTTTAAAATTATCTTTTATGAAACGCAATTTAAAAATCAACCCTAATTTCTTCTTTATCTATCCGCTATAATTCAAACAATATAACGATTATTCGCATCTCGTTTTATTTTGAAATAAAAAGGAAAGGCTTATGATAAAAAAAATTAAAAAAATTTCTATTCCCGGCGTTGGAATAATATTAGTTACTATTGTTTTAATTATATTTTTTACCATGATTAAAATTAAAGCCGCAGGCATAGAAGAGGCGCGAAAAACCGATTTAAAAACAACTGAAAGTTTAGCAAACGTAATAACAATGAGTTTGCATCCTACAGACATTAAGGAAAAAATGAATCTTCTTGCTCAAGCGGAAGCATGGGCGGACTATGATATTCCGGCGGAGGTTTCCGGAGTTATTTTAAAAAAAAATACCGTAAAAGGAGGCTGGGTTCAAAAAGGGGATATAATAGCTACGGTAAATTCCACAAGATATAAAAATACCGTTGATTCCGCTTTGGCTTCCTTTCAACTTACCTCAAAAGCTCACGATAGAATATTAAAACTGTATGAAAAAAAAGCTATCAATAAAGAGGAGCTTGATAAGACTCAAGCCGCTTTTCAAATAGCAATAGCCGCTTTAAATAACGCAGAAATAGATTTGAAAAAATGTAAAATAAGAGCTCCCGCTTCCGGTTTTATAGATTCCTTTTTTGTAGAGGAAGGGGAATTTATTGAATACGGACGCCCCGTAGCGTTATTGATAGATTATAATAAGATAAAAATTGTAGTGAATATTCCGGAATCGGAAGTGGCGAACATAAAAAATATCAATGAATTTATTCTTACAATTGACGCTTTGGGAGGCAAAACATTTAAAGGAAAAAAATATTTTTTATCTAAAGTTCCTGATAATCTCGCTAAGGTATATCGTTTGGAAATAAAAGTTGATAATAGTAAGAAGTTAATCTTCCCCGGTATGTTTGCAAGAGTTGAAGTAGTAAAAAAGGAGAATAAAAATACTATTGTTATACCTATAAGCGGAGTTGCCAGTACAAAAGAAGGAAATTTTGTTTTTGTTGAAAAAAACGGAGTCGCCCTAAAACGTAAAGTTGATCTTGGAATTTCGGAAGGTTTTTATGTGGAAATAAAAAGCGGTCTTGATTTCGACGAAAAACTTATAGCCGTAAAGCAAGGAAATTTCGAAGATAGACAGAAAGTAAGAGTTATGAAAAATATAGAAACTTTATCCGAGTTCGAAAAACTACAAGATTAAATAAAATGCTTATTTCAAATAAATCAATCGATAATAAAAACAGTATAATAGTTTTTTGTCTGTTAATAATTATTACCGGCATTATGAGTTATAAGGAAATGCCGCGAGAAGCCGCGCCGGATATAACCATTCCTTACGTTTTTGTATCTACCCCTTATAAAGGAGCCTCCGCTCCGGATATAGAAACCTCCATTACCATTCCGTTAGAAAAAAAAATCAAAGGAGTCGAAGGAATAAAAGAAATTTTATCCATCTCCGGCGAAGGCTTATCCAGCATAAACATAGAATTTAACTCGGATATAGATATAGACGACGCTTTAGATAAAATAAGAGAAAAAACGGACGAAGCAAAAAGAGATCTCCCTTCGGACCTTGAAGACGACCCGCAGGTTTTTGAAGTAAATTTTTCGGAAATGCCAATAGTGGTATATTCTCTTACCGGAACAGAGGACGTTAAATTTTTAAAAAAAACCGCTGATGATATTCAAGACGAAATCGAAAGCATTGAAGGGATATTAGAGGTAAACATAACAGGCGCAAGAGAAAGAGAAATAATAGTAGAGGTAGACCCTGTTAAGCTTGCTTATTATAAAATACCGATTACCGCTTTTCAAAAAATAATAGCAAACGAAAATAAAAACACCACGGCAGGTTTAATAAACCTTAAAGGCGGAAAATATCAGATCAGAATTCCCGGGGAAATAAAAGATATTCGAGAAGCCTATAATCTCGTAGTCCATTCTTTTGATAACAAGCCCGTTTATTTAAGCCAGCTTGCAAAAATAAGGGACGGTTTTAAGGATGAAATAAGCAGATCCAGATTAAATGGAATGCCCGCGGTTAATATATCCGTAAAAAAAAGAGCCGGCGAAAACATAATCAAAATAATAGAAGCGACCGATAAAATAGTAAAAAAATATACTGAAAATTTATCTACGGAGATCAAAGTCGCAAAACTAATGGATCAGTCCGAAGATATTGCAAACATGATTTCGGATTTAGAAAATAACATCATATCCGGACTTATTTTGGTAGTCGCCGTTTTATTTTTTGTTCTCGGATTTAGAAACGCCGTTTTGGTAGCCTTATCAATCCCTTTTTCTATGCTCATATCCTTTACGGTATTAGATCTGCTTGATATAACGTTAAACATGGTGGTTTTATTTTCTCTTACATTAGCGTTAGGAATGCTTGTAGATAACGCTATAGTAATAATAGAAAATATATACAGATATAGAGAATTCGGTTTTAACAGAATAAAAGCGGCAAAACTGGGAGCGTCGGAGGTGGCGTATCCTGTTATAGGCTCCACTTTAACTACTTTGGCGGTTTTTTTGCCTATGATATTTTGGCCCGGAATAATGGGCGAGTTTATGTCTTATCTGCCTAAAACAGTTATGATCACCTTAGCGTCCAGCCTATTTGTTGCTTTGGTAATAAATCCGGCTTTGGCGTCGATATTTATAAAACCGAAAAATAAACATCTAAAAATAGAAGACGGTTTAAAAGATGACAAAACCTTTATAGACGAAAAGCCGATCGAAATAAAAGGCTTTATATTAGAAGGTTACGCGTCCACATTAAACTACCTGCTTAATCACAGAATAAAAACAATAATATTTTCCTTTTTATCTCTTATTTTATTTTTCATGATTTGGCTCTTTTTTATAGGGCTTGAACGTCCGGTTGAATTTTTTCCTACGGCGTCTCCTACAAGATTATACGTAAACGTAAAGCCGCCGGAAGGGGCGAATATTGATTATATAGATAATATAGTAAATAAAATAGAAGGCTTTATTAATAAAAAGGAAAACAGCGAAGGAGAGTTTTTCTTATATTCTTATAAAGACGCTTCGGGCGAAAATTATACGGGAGTAAGCGATATTGCCAATATAGAATATATTTATGCAACCTCTTCCCTTGAAAGCGGCGGCGGAGATATGCTCGGAGGCGCGTACCCGAGTCATCTCGGCATACAATTTATAGATTTCGATAAAAGAAAAACGAATTCGTCGTTAGACATTAACAGGATAAGAGAAAGACTTACAGACATAACCGGAGCCGAAATACTTATAAAAAAGGAGCAGGACGGACCTCCTACGGGCGACCCCATAAATATAGAAATCTCCGGCAATAACATGGAAACATTAAAAAACATATCAAAACAGGTACGCGAAATTTTAAAAAAAAACCCATTTATAGAAGATATAAGAGACGATTATATAGACAGCATACCATCTTTAAAAATAAGAATAGACAGAGAAAAAGCCGCTGCTATCGGTATGAATACCGGAGCTATAGGATATGCTTTAAAAGTTGCGTATAACGGGCTTGAAGTATCGACATACAGAGAAGACGGAGAAGATTACGATATAACCGTTCGATTTTCCAAAGAGGAAAGAGATAGGTTGGTTGTTTTAAATAATCTGCTTTTACCCTCTCCGAGCGGCGATTTAATTCCTTTGACCAGTATTGCAAAAATAGACTTCGAAGGCTCGCTCGGCGATATACATAGAATAGATCAAAAAAGAGTGGTTACAATAAAAGGGAATGTAGATACAAATAAAATTCCCGCCGCAGTAGTAAGAAAACAGGTTGAAAAAGAGCTTCGTAATTTTCCAATGCCAAAAGGATATGCACTACAATTTACGGGCGAAGAAGAGGAACAAGCCGAATCTCAAGAATTCTTATCAAAAGCTTTTGTTATAGGAATATTTTTAATATTTTTAATACTGGTTACCATATTTAATTCCGTTATCCAGCCTTTAATCATTATGACATCCGTCGTATTGTCTTTGGGAGGGGTATTTTTAGGATTAACCGTTATAAATTCTCCTTTCGGAATAATAATGACAAGCGTAGGAGTTATATCTCTTGCCGGAGTAGTAGTTAATAACGCTATAGTTTTAATAGACTATACAAATAAACTGCGAAAAATCATGTCTCTTAAAAAAGCGGTTATTTTCGGAGGCGCCACAAGATTAAGACCTGTTTTATTAACTGCCGTAACAACTATTTTAGGGCTTATACCTATGGTTACGGGCGTATCTTTTGATTTTCATAAATTTGCCTTTGCCTTTGCAAGCCAATCTACCCAGTATTGGCGAACCATAGCAATAGTAGTAATATTCGGGCTTATAATAGCTACCTTTTTAACCTTGATAGTAGTGCCGGTTTTATATTCATATATTGAAGAGGTTAAAAGCAAGTTCGGTATTGTTAAGGGTAAAGAAAGCGTTTAAAAAAAGCCTGTTTAAAGTCCAAGTCATTTATCCGCATAGTCTATATTTGTTGCGCAAACGGCTTTCAATATAAACAAGTTTTGTTCTATCGGATAGTTAAGAAATGCGGCGGTAGAAAAATATTTGTTATTCCATTACTTATTTTATTGCTTACTTTTTCTTTAAATGTTTACGCTGGCGAAGGGTTCTATATGGGCGCAAACATCGGGCTTTCTATTAGCTGAGATATGGAATCAAGAGAAAATTTCTATTTTGATTCAAATAATCCACAGGATGTTGAATTAGAATATGACAGCGGTATAGTTCTTGGAGCGGCTGCAGGGTATGATTTCGGAAGCGCAAGAATTGAAGGGGAGCTTGCATACCAACAAAATGATATTGATAAAATCAAATCTGTTAATCAAGAAAATGAGGTTTCAGGCGACGTTTCAAGTTTTGCTCTGCTTATAAACGGATATTACGATTTTTATAACAGCACAAAATTTACTCCGTTTGTAACTGCAGGAATCGGATTTACAAAAATTGGATTAGAGGATAAAAGCGACAACGATAAAGATGAATATACCGTATTTGCTTATCAGATAGGAGCCGGGATAGGATATGCGTTAACTGAAAAGGTTACGATAGAATCCAAATATCGTTATTTTGCAACCTCCGATTATGAATTCGAGCACAGCGGCGAATTGGAATACAATAGACATAACCTGCTTTTTGGCGTAAGAGTTGATTTTTAATAATATTTAAACAAAGTAAAAACAAAAAGGGCGCAAAATTTTTTTTGCGCCCTTTTTGTTTTTTTAACATATGGTTTATTTTAATTTTATCCCTATAATTTCGAGATATTTTTATTATGGACTTCCCCCAAAAAAAGCGGTCGCATAATTAAGTTGCAAATTAATTTTTAAAGTTTTTAGAAATATAATGCGCCCAAAAAACTGGACAGTAAAAGGGAGATATGCTCAAAGGTCAAGGAAGTAAAGAATAAAAAAGGAGCATAGAATGAAAAAGAGTAAATCAAGTATGGGCTGCAGATATAACTCATATAAAACTTCATGGAGGCAGGGTATATCTTATAGCGATATTAGATATATGTAGTAGAAAGATTATGGCGAACTTACGAGACGTTAAAAGAATTAAGAACCGGATTATCCGATTATTTTAAATTTTATAATAAAAAAAGATTTCATCAATCTTTAAATTATATTAGACCCGATGAAATATATTATGGAATAAAATTTTTAAAAAAGGCTGCTTGATGAACATACAACAAATAACCCATTTTCACTGTCTTGACTTTTGGGCGCACTATACAAAGCAGGGTTTGTTTTAAAGCCTAATATATCTACGGTAAATTTATATTCGTTATTAAGATGGATAAGGTTATTATTAATCCCCGTAATTTTCTTATTTTTATCCGGCGGAAGTTACCAGACTGATAAAAAAAAATTCTTAAGTTTATTTGTTAAGTTCATCTAAAGATACGCTTACAGGAACCCCCTCGTAAGGGGTTTTTCTGGTAGTTCTTCGCACTTGCACTTCACGCATGGTTTTTAGCACGTCAATGCTATTTTTTAATCCTCTGATATACCTTGCCATTGTTAGAGAGATTCCGGCTATTTGAGCCAGCGCCTGAACAAAGTTGACGTCTCCGAGAGTAAATTCCCATGGTTCTATTGTATAGACGCGTAGAACGCCTATTAAATTCCCGCCGACTATAATGGGAACGGATAGCAGAGAGGTAATGCCTTCTTTACGCGCCTCTTTGGGATACTGAATTCTCGGATCGTTCAAAACGTCATAGATTGCTAAAACCTCTCCCTGTTTTAAGGATTCGGTTAGCTCCGGAAGAACTTTTAATGGTCCTTTATTTATATATTCGTCGCTTAATCCGGACGAAGCGCCCATTATCAGCTGTTCTTTTTTACGATCGAATAAAAATAAAGCGCATCCTTTTGCCTCCAGAGTCGTTTTAATGCCTTCTACCGTCATTATGGCAATTTCTTCGGGGTCTTTGGAGTGAGAAATTGCTTTGGTAACCTTAAGCAATGTTTCATAGTTTATAAGTTGCTTTTTCATAATTATTCTCCTTTTATTTTCTTCCGCCTTAATATTTTTCTTCCGCCGGATAAAAACAAAAAAATTACAATTACTGTTATGACCTGCTTAATAAAAGATGGTTAACGGGTTATAAATGCGTAAAAAATGTTGGTTAATTTGTTAAAATTTTTAAGCGTTATCTACTAATCTATGCATAGATGCCTAAATAAATTTTTTAATAAAATAGAATTGTTTGTCGCGAACTGTTTCGCTTCGTTAATTTATCATAGATTAAAAACAGGTTTAATTGCAAGAACTATTTTTTATGTAAAAAAAGCCTTTTTTGTTTGATCTATGCGGCGAGCATTTTTTTTATCCGCAATCTCAAACTTAATAAGGCTTTTTTACGAGAAATATTTAAGATTCAAAACAGGGCTAACGCGGTTTATCAGGCGTTATTTGACAATTGCGATGCTACCTGTTTGATTCTTTCTCCATACGGACCAATATCTTTACTATCGACCCGACAGTCAAATAAAATAGGCTTATTCTTTTTTTGAAGCTCTTGTATAAATTTTTTATTAATTTGTCCGGGTTTGTCAATCCTATAACCTTCAACTCCAAAGTTGTTTGCAAATTGTACAAAGTCTATTTTTTTATAGGCTGTACCGGGCAGCGCCCTGTTAAAGAGCAGCTCCGTCGAATGTTTTACCACTCCATGCGCTCCGTCGTTAAAAACAATAAAAAATACCAGCGCATTATATTCCGAAGCGGTTTTTAATTCATTCCCATTCATTATAACCGATCCGTCTCCTGCAATGGCAATATGCGTTCTTTTCGGAGCGCCGAAATATCCTCCTATAGCTGCCGGAAAAGCATATCCCATGGAGCAAAAGCCTAAAGAGCTTTCAAAATTCCATCCTTTTCGCAACATAAGGTAATGGTTAGTCCAAAATATGCATGAACCGTTATCATTATAAATTGTAACATTATCTTCCGTAAAACCCTCTCTTATATCTTTTAATAATCTTGGTATTTTTATTGGCGTCGCTTCCGAATTATACCATTCGGGGCGTTCAAAATTTGTAAATTCGGATTTATATCGATTTATGATTTTATTTGCGTTTAAATGATTAAGCGCTCCGGCAGGCAAAGATTCTATCTTTTTATTTATATGGGTTAGGGTAGCTTTTATATCGCCTACAACTCCATAAGTATTGCTAAAAGCTCTTCCGATAATTTTCGGATCAATATCGATTTGAATAATTGTCGGAATATTTTTTATTTCATCCGCCCAACAATTAGAGGAAAACTCATTAAATGATGTTCCGATTGCCAGTAAAACGTCGATCTTTTCATTTTTTAAAAATGTTTTAGGAATAATATTTGAACCCGCGCCAAAAGAGCCAAGGTATAAGGGGCTTTCATTATTAAAAACCGCTTTTCCTTTTGGAGACGTAATAACCGGAACTTTTAAAATGTCGGATAGTTCTTGCAATTCATTATAAGCGTCCGATAGCTTTACGCCGGCTCCGGCAAAAATAACGGCAGAACCGGCTTTCCGAATCTTTTCGATTGCAAAAGATGCCGAGTTTTCGTCAACAGGGCGACTAAAAGAAAAAGCGGTATCTTCTAAGTTATGTTTTATTTTTTTTAAAAAAACATCGGAAGTAATATTTAACAAAACAGGTCCTTTGTCTCCTGTTTTTAATAAATGCTCGATTGCCGATTTAAATTCTTGCAAAAATGTTTTTTCTTCTTCAATATTTGCAACATATTTTTCCATATCGCTAAAAGAGTTTGAAATATCAATTTGATAAGCGAATGTATCTTGAACCGCTCCGATACCTCTTATATTTTTTGGCACGGCGCCGCAAACATGTAATATCGGGAAGCCATCGATATAAGAGGATACAATGCCGGTTAGGGTATTGGTTAATACAGGGCGCGCCGAATTTTTTGCTTGTTTTTGCAAAACCGTCCGCCATAAAAGCGGCTCCTTCTTCATGACTACATAAAATAAAATTAATTTTCGGGTGATCATGAGTTTCGTCCGAAAATCCGGTTGTATATCCGCCATGCATTCCAAATATATATAAAACATTATTTTTTTCCAAAAAAGATAGAATAATAGAAGCTATTTTTTCTTCTTTATAGGTATTGTCCCTATTTGGTTGCATTTTACGCCTCCTAATAAATGTAATAATAAAAAAATCTGTTTTTAAAGCTTTTTTTCCAAATCATTTAATATTTTTGGATAGGATTCCGAGAGTTCGACATTATAAAGTTCTTTACTCTTTTCTAATTTTAAATGGCATTCATGCTTAGGGTCAATCTCTATAATACATTGCTCGGCTTCAAAATCAAATAAATGTCCTCCTTTGGTTTTATCAATATCGATAAAATGAAAATGATAACCCGGCATTCCTATTTTATCTATATAGGCGGGGGATTTAAACCCAATAAGAGTTCCGTTGATATTTGCATATTCCAAATGGGTCATATTTTTCCTTATCTCTGTTATAGGGGGATAAGGTTTTGCCTGCTTTGCTATGCTTCTACAATTTAAGGACTTAAAAAACCCTTTAATTTTAATTGCATAAAAAATATTTTCAGATGGAATTTTTTCATTTATAATGTTTTGTATCTGTTGATAGCTCATTTTTCTATCAATTTTAAATTTAATATCCGGAGAAAAATCGGTTATGAATAACATGGGCGCCATACTCGTTTTTGACGTTTTTTGTATTGCGCCGTCGGCTTTTGCAGTAAACGCCTCGCCGTCTGTAATAACAACCTCGCCGTCTAATCCGTTTAACGTTCCTAATCCAAAATCGCCATAATTTAACAATTGTTCTATAGAGGCGTTGCCCTCGTATTTGCCATGCGCAAGTAATTCGGCAATTGAAAATTGATAGATTGTATTTTTGTTGTTCATTTTCTCTCCTTTCATAGTTTTTTAAATTATGGGTCATTGACAACAGGCAGGATATGCGTTCCGAAGTTTTTACAAAAGCCTCTCGATACGCCAAAATATAAGTATTAGAGAATATATTTTAAGAGGCTAATGCGATTTGGAAAAAAATCATAGATTAAAAACAAGTTTAATTGCAAGAACTATTTTTTATAAACAATAGTCTTTTTTGTTTGATTTAAGCGGCGAGCATTTTTTTTGTCCGCAATCTCAAACGCAATAAGGCTTTTTTACAAGAGATATTTAGTCGATACTGAAAAAGCTAATAAAAAGCATAAAATTGGCAGTATCCGAATTTGTTTGCTCCGCTTTCTGCTTGCCATTTCGTATTTTCGGCTTTGTTTTAACGCAAAACCAGCCGAAAATTGTTTCCTCGACGGCAAGAGCCGCTACGCAAATTTATAGCGCGTCCACAAGTCAAGGCAATAAAAAAGGAATATTTGTTGTATGCTCATCAAGCGACTTGTTTTAAAGATTTTACGCCATAATATATTTCATCTGGTCTAATATCATTTAAAGATTGATGAACTCTTTTTTTATTATAAAATTTAAAATAATCGGATAATCCGGTTCTTAATTCTTTTAACGTCTCGTAATTATTTAAATAAATATCTTCATATTTTACCGTACGCCATACTCTTTC
>JAFDMD010000155.1 GCA_019306185.1 Deltaproteobacteria bacterium | reverse complement strand
CTCTATTGCTATACGAGCCTTCTCTTTATTACTTCTTCTGCTTTTTTTTATTCTACCCCCCTTGTTGTTTGATTCGCTTACTTCCTATTTGAGCATATCTCCTCTTTACTGTCCGGTTTCTTGGGCGCAGTATAGTTTTTCTTTTATTTCAGATTCTGTTCTGAAATCAATATCCGAATATATTTTTAATAAAAAATTACAATCTAATAAGCCGTCGGGAAACTCGCTATCATTTAACAGCCGCCAATGTTCTTTAACTTTACTATTTGAAATTACCGTAGTTGAATGACTGGCAGATTTAATTTTACTCAGGTCAATTAGGGCGCCGGTTTTGTCAAAGGCGCTTGCCATTATAGAAATAGGGTATTTTTCAATCCACTTTTTAGATTGATTCGAAAGTTCCTTTGCAGCGTCTTCATCTTCTACGTCATCAATAAAGTTAACGCTTAAACTTGCAAATAATTTGTCAGGATTGGCGGGGCAGTATTCGGTAAAAAAGTTATCTTTCTTTTCTTTGATAGAATTAAAATATAATTTTTTTGACATATCCGGATACCTTTTAAAACAGTTAAAGTCGTAAACCACTGACGGTAAAAAGCCTAATTAATTTTTAACGGAAAACGGAAACAGGCAGTTTACAAGATGGTCATGTTCTATTAAAATTTGTTCCGGTTCTTTGGTTTTACATATCGGTTGAGCATAAGAGCATCTATTTTCAAATTTGCAGCCTTTGATAGAGGAGGCAAACTCGGGAACCATTCCTTTTATTGTATTTAGAATTGTTTTTCTTTTCTGTTTTAGCGTGGGTATAGAATTTATAAGCCCTTTTGTATATGGATGGGCGGGGTTGTCAAATATATCTGCGGTTTTTCCGGTTTCTATTATTTTGCCCGCATACATTACGGCAACCTTGTCGCATATTTCGGCGATTACTCCGAGATCGTGAGATATAAATATAACGGACATTTTTGTTTTTAGTTTTATTTCTTTTATTAATTCTATTATTTGCGCCTGTATTGTAGCGTCTAACGCTGTTGTCGGCTCGTCCGCGATTAGTATTGAAGGCTCGCATGCAAGGGCTATTGCTATGACGACTCTTTGACGCATTCCGCCTGATATTTGATGGGGGTATTCGTTTATTCTTTTTTTCGGGTCCGGTATTTCTGTTTTTTGCAAAAGTTCGATTATTCTGTTTTCAATCTCAATTTGATTTAAGTTTTTGTTATGGAGTTTTATAACTTCCGCTATTTGTTTGCCTATTTTATGAACAGGGTTTAAAGCGGTCATCGGTTCTTGAAATATAACGGATATTTTATCGCCTCTTATGGAGCATAGTTGTTGCGGATTAAGCTTTAATATGTCGGTATCTGCAAATAGTATTTCTCCGGCTTCTATTGTCGCGGAAGGTTTAGGGAGAAGTCTTACTATGGAAAGAGCCGTTACGCTTTTTCCGCAGCCGGATTCTCCTACTATTCCGAGCGCTGTATTAGGAAATAGATTGAAATTAACTTTATCAACCGCCATATTTTTTCCGTTTTCGGTATTAAAAGAGACGGATAAGTTTTTAACTTCTAATATCGGCTTTAAGTATTGTTTGGCAGAGGTCATGATTATATTTTATTTTTGTTTTGTTTACGCTTAATACGGGCAGTATTTCTATTAAAGAGTTTGTAAGGATTATAGCGTCCGCTTTTAATAGATCTTCCGTATATATTTTTTTTGTTTCTATTGTATAGCCAAGATTTTTTAATTTTTTTAAAATTATTTGTTCGGTTATTCCTGGTAAAACATGTAATGATTTCGGCATAATCGCTTTTTTATCGTAAAGAGCTATTATGTTTGCGGTATTTGTTTCGGATACGCTTAGGTCCGGGTTTAAAATTATAGCTTCGTCCGCCCCGTTTTTCTTTGCCCACTGACCCGCAAGATAATAATAGAGATAGTTAAGAGTTTTATAATCTGCAAGCGGGGTTTGTCTGGGATGCGGATAAGTAAGGAGTTTTAAAGCGGGTTCTTTTTTGTTTTCAATTCGGCTTGTATATTTTTTTGCGCTTACTATTAAATTTTTTTCGGAAGCTATTATTTTTATTGCGGCGTCTCGATTTAAAAGGAGGTTTGCCTTAAGAGTTTGTTTGATTACTGCAAGCCAGTTTATAGCGGGCATTTTTTTTGTAAAAAAATTTGTCCATGTTTTGTTAAACCTTTGGATATGCTCTTTTAAATGTAAGGGTTTGCCCTGTTTTGCCTTTATTGTTTCAAAAAAACCGTATCCGTACAAAAAGCCTTTGTCTGTTACGGATATAAATGTTTGATTTTCCGGCTCCATTTTTCCGTTTATCCATACAAAACGAGTATTTGGTTTTGACGAGGTATTTTTTTTTAAGATGTTAAAAAATGTTTTGCCTTTATAAAGGGTTTCGTCATATTCATCTTTCGGAACCGAATCGTAAACTATTCCGCCGCCTACGGAAAAGTATATTTTTTTGTCGCATATTGTCGCTGTTCTTATTGCTATGGAAAGATCGAGGGTGTCGTGAAAGCTTACGTATCCTATAGAGCCTGTATAAATATGACGTCTTACCGGCTCCAGTTCGTCTATTATTTCCATAGCTCTTATTTTGGGGCATCCCGTAATGGAGCCTCCGGGAAAAACCGCTTTTATTAAGTCTATGGAATTTTTTTTCGGATCAAGTTCTCCTTTAATGTCGGATACAAGATGAAATACGTTATCGTAGGTTTCCAGTCTTTTATGAGCGGTTACTTTAACTGAACCGCTTTTACATACTTTTCCTATGTCGTTTCTTAGCAGATCGACTATCATAGAAAGTTCCGCGTCATCTTTTTTGCTTTGGCAAAGTTGGTTTGCCATTAATTGATCTTCTATTTTATTCTTTTTTCTCGGTTTTGTCCCTTTAATGGGTCTTGTTTCTATTGCCTCGCCGTCTCTTTTTATAAATCTTTCCGGCGATGTGGATACTATATAATGGTTTTCGCCGTTTATGTATGCAAAAAAAGGAGCCGGATTTTTTTTGTAGAGCTTTTTAAAGAGAGTATAAGGACGCCCGTCAAAATCGGTTTCAAAACGTTGGGTCATATTAGCCTGATATATGTCTCCGGCTTTTATATATTCTTTTATTTGATTTATGGAATTTATATAAAATTTTTTTGTAAAGCCGGATTTTAAATTATTTTTTACGCCGGTAAAATATTTTGCTTTTATAATAGGTTTTTCTATATCTTGATAAAATTCCTCCTTTATCTTGTTGATGTAATCCGGTTTATTGTTTTGAAATTCCGGAATGCAAAGAAAAGTTTTTTGCTCTTTTTTATCGAATATCAAAAGTATAAGATGAGCAAAAAGTAGTATGTCCGGAAGGTTGTTTGTATCTAAACAGGTCTCGGGCAAATCTTCTATAAGGTTTTTTAAATCGTAAGCAAAATATCCGATTAAACCGCAGGTTAAGGGTAGATTAAAACGGTTTTCCGTTTCAAATGAGTTATATATTTGTTTTAAGGCTTCAAAAGGGTCTGCGGTTATTTTTTTTTTGCTTTTGTTTACGGATATTTCTATTTTTTTGCCTTTGCTTTTAAATGTAAGCCAAGGTTTTATGCCGAGTATATCGTATCTTGCGCAGTCTTTATCGTTGCCGCCGCTTATAAGAGCGCAAGCGCCGTAAGTATCCGCAAAACGCTCCGCAAAATCTATAAATTTTTCCTTTATGTTTATCTGCTCTATATAAACGTCGGTTATTTTGTTATCTAAATATTTGTTCAAAGCGATATATCCTATTTAAATACGGCTGCATAACTTTGTATTTTGTTTTATTGCGGCTTTGTATAAACCGCTTTTAATTATTTTTTTTTGCAATTAACTATGCGATGCCGGAAAACCTGCATTTTAAGCGTAAACTGTTTTGGCAATGCCTGAAGTTAAAGCTTAATAAAAGATATAAAAAATCAACCTGTTATTACTTCCTCGCTTTTCATTAAGGGATTTCTCCTCGCTACGCTCGTCGAAATGACAGGCAAAGATAACGTTTGTCCAAAGAACAGGGTAAAAAAATGTTCGTCCGGAATAAGAAGTTTGTCATTTCAAGCGAAGCGAGAAATCCCTTAATTAGTCGATGCTGAAAAACCTAATAAGGCGTAAGCGCTCAACCTGTTGGCAATAGCGGAGTTTGTTTGCTCCGCTTTTTGCTTGCCGTTTCGGATTTTCCTCGACTGCAAGAGCCGCTACGCAAATAAAACTACCGCCTTTGATAATAATGAGTATTTCCTCTGTTTATAATTAAGCTTCACGGTAATAAAGTAGAGACGTAGCATGCTACGTCTCTACC
>JAFDMD010000154.1 GCA_019306185.1 Deltaproteobacteria bacterium | reverse complement strand
CAGGATTAACAGAAGGTAAAAGCGACGGACTTCAAAGACTCGTATCAATAGGCGTTGGCGCAGCGGCAGCGGGAGCTGCCGGAGGCAACTCGTTAAGCGGCGCGTCTTCGGCTTTTTACGGAGAAGCTTATAATAGACAGCTTCATCAAAAAGAAATAGACATAGTTAAAAATAAGGAAAACATCAAAAAGTTTGCGGCGCAGGCAGGAATTACGGAAGCAGAAGCGGAAAAAATATTGGCTCAAGTAGGAACATCTAAAGTGGATAAAAAATGGTCTGGAATTTATAATAAAACTACCATAGCTCATTATGAACAAGCCGAAGCCTTTTTATCTGAACTTGGCAAAGAAACAGGGGCTTTTACGGCAACGCAAGAAGAAAAAGATGATTTTAATATAAACAAATGGAACCTTGTAACAAATAATAGCTTTTATAAAAAAAATGTTAAAGTGCAGACAGACGGGATAGATACAATAAAATATTTCACCGGCATCCCTGTAGGAGCGGGAGAAAAAGCTATAGATGAAGTAGAAGAAATTATAGAGATAATAAAAGATCCTATTAAGTTTGCCAACGATGTAAAAGATTTGATAACTGCCGATGATACTACGAGTTTAATAGTCGAAGGCATAAAAGAACATGGAAAAGATTTGGTAGCGGACAGCGTTATGTGGAATCTATATGGCGAATCTTATGAGGAGGGAAAAGCGGATGGTCGTATAGTTACAGAGGTTGGCTCGTTAATAGTGGGCGGAGTAGGAGCGGTAAAAGCGGGCGATAAAATTATTAAATCCGGCGCAAAAGTTATTAAAAAAGGCTTGATTAAATCTTCTGACGATATAGGTAGAGCAGTTATAAAACACGGGGGTGATACCGCAAAGAAAGCCTCAACGAGTCGATTTAAACCGACTATTCACAGTATTGAGCAAAAAATAAATCGAGGAGTTCGCTCTGCAGACGAACTTGATGCTATTAAGAATCCTTTAAAAGTAACTGATGTAAAAGTTGACAAATTAGGAAGACCAAGTCAACAAATGATAGGCGAAAAAGCGACTGTAGTTCTAAACCCTGACAATGAAAAAATCATTTCGGTTTGGCCAACATCAACTAAAAAGGCAACAAAGCTGAAGAAATAATAGGCATAACATGGATATTAAATTAAATATGAAGGAAGCGCAAATATTAAAAAATGCATTATCTCACGCTGATTATAATTTTGTCTCTTTTGATTTATTGGGAAAAAATAAACTTTGCTTATCAATAAACAATGACCAAGCAGATAAAATTAGAAATATTTGTGCTGAATATTTACAGTTGATTGGATTTGATGAAAATTATGCTCCGACTGAAGAAGGTAAAATATTAGAAGTATTAATTGATAAATTTTTTACTGATGCGGACCAAACCTACTTATAAGGTTGAGATAGACCCTGCTAATGTTCCTAATCGAACACCTTTTACGAAAGTAGAAGGTAAACCTAAATGGGGTATCGGCGGAGGGGTAGAAGCTACTACAAAAGACCCAATTCCAGTAAATCCAAGTAAAATAACTAAATTAAAAAGAAGTGGAAAATGAAATCAATTTATCCGTATAAGCTAACATTTAAATTTATAAGTCAGGATAAAATTTCTTCCGGATTAGTTGTATATTTTATATTACTTTCTAAATTTAAAAATAATTTTTCTATAGGTCCACTGATTACCGACAAATATGGCGAAATAAAGCTTACTCGTGATATTATAATTCAACATATAGAAAACTCAAAAGCAGATTATCCGATGGATTATGAAGGCGCTTTGGATGATTGTATAGGCATTGAGGTTAAAGTTGATAGTATTTATAAAATTAAAAATAGAATTAATAGGTTACGAGAATTTTATCCAAGCGAAGCGGCAAAACTTGAAATTTTAGTAGAAAATAGCTTAAATGGACAATATATCAATAATCAAAGTAGATATTATTTCCCAATAAGAAATTCAAAAATAGAAATAAAATTGCAAAAATCATAACAGTTCAAATCTTTTATAAGACTTTATATAACAAGCATAAAAACCAAAACGCCAAAATTTATTATAGTTATAAGTTACAACAAATAAAAAAGCCGTAATTTTAAAAGGTTACGGCTTTTTTATGCGGTTTTTAAAAAAATTAAAACAAGAGGAAAGCTATGAATACAGCTTTCATGAAAAAACAAGCTTTAATTTGAGAATTCCAAGTTTTGATCTTAAAGGCGGCAGAGAGGAAATAATAGAGGAATTTAAAAACCTGCCAGAAAATATAAAGTAAATAGGCAAAGGGTTAACAAACAACATTATAACCCAATCAATTAAAAACAGTATAACCGACAATAAAAAAAATCTTATTGATAATGTAAAACAGTATATAGCCGATGATGGAAAAGTAGCCGAAATACAGTCAAGTGAGAAGCTAACTGAAAATACAAACGGACTTACAAATCAGGACGCTTCAGGTGCTCAAGACACTTTACAACAACTCGCAGATATTGCGGGTAAAGACGGCGGGCATACCGGTGATGTGGAATTATACCAAATGCTTGAAGATAAGGCTAAAGGTTATGCTTATTCTGAGAAGGGCAACTCTAATAATGCAATAGGAGTTAATACCTTATATACCGATTTGCCTGATAGCGGAGACGTAATAAATACGATTTTTCATGAAACGACAAATCTTAAAGATCATACCGCAAATAAACAGACCGCTTTGAACCGCGGGAATACGGCGGAGGCAATTTGGGATCTTAAAAATTTCGGTAATAGGAATACCAATAAAATAAGCAATTATGAGTGGAATAAGAATAATGCCGAAAATCAGGTTATTATTAGCGGAACTAAAAATTCTTATGTAAATTACCAAAATGCGAGAAATAACCCTAATGCTACAATAGATAATTTTCTTGTAACCGGCGCTGTTGCGGCGGGGACATATTTACTCTATAAAGGGCTTGGCTCGCTTGCTGAAACAGGGGTAGAATACGGTATTGCAAACCTAACCGGTGATGAAGAATTTAATCCGCTGTTAAGCTTTGGTAAAAACATGGCGGTAAATTCGACTATCGGTTTAATTCCGGGCATTTTGGAAGCAAAAATCGGCACAAAAATGGCAATATACGGTGGAGAGTTAGTTTTAAGGACAGCCGGAGATACCGCTGTTGAGGCAATAACAAGAGAAGGAGACGTAAGCCGATTATTTAATAAACAATGCAGTTGGTAACATAGCCGGAGATTTAACTGGAGTAGCAATAAAAAAGATTTCAAAGTATTTGAATAACGTTAATCCTATTATCAATCTTAATAGAGTTGGAAATGCCAAAAAATTTGATTCTCATCTTGCATTTCCCGATATGGTTGATAATTATGCAAACGAAGCTACGAAATTTAAAATTTCAACTAAAGGAAAAGGTGGAAAAATTATACGCGAGTCTGATTTATATCAACTCAAAGGCGGACTTAATAAAGATGACGGAAGCTTTGAATGGATTGTTGATAACAATAAAGTTACACATAGAAGATTTATTAAGAATGGAGAAATAAATGGAGTCCCCAATCAAACTCCATTTAAAAAATAAGGAAATATTTATGAAAGCAATTAATAAGCTAATTGAATTAAATTTGTTATGCTGGTTTTCCTTGATAGCAGGAATAAAAAGAGGTTGGGCTTCTCGTCAAGATATAATTAATTATGCTGTTTCTATGCTTAACGATAAAACTGACTATGATATTATTTTGATAGCCGGCGGGGAAGAATATGACGATTTAGAACTAAAACTTAGAATTAAAAATTATATAAATAGTCAATATCCTAACAATCAAAAGCAAGAGGAATTATTTCAATTAGCATATGAAAAATGGCGATTAGCTCACTTATTGATATTATCGGAAAATGAATTTTCTTTTGAGCAAAATTTAGAGCAGTTACAAGAGATTTACGCTATGTTTGATTATCCTGAAGACATGAAATCTTGTAGTATTTATTCTCAAGATGAAATAGATCCTATTATAGCTATGGGAAAAGTAATTGATGATTTAAAAATAAAATTTTCTATTCAATAATAGATAATCTTATATAAAAAATTTAAAAATAGAACGAACACCTATAATATATTCAGATAGTAAAGCCGTAATCTTAAAATTGTAAAAAGTTACGGCTTTTTTATACGGTTTTCAAAAAAAAAGCTATGAATACAGCTTTAATGAAAAGACAAGCTTTAATTTGGGAATTCCAAGCTTTGATTTTGAAGGCGGAAGATTGTCCGCTAAAGTAGCCGAAGGTAATAGCAGGCTCAAACATTAATTCCGAAGGGGATATAACCCTTGACGCAAAACAGGACGTAAAAATTATAACAACGCAGGAAACTACAAAAACCGAAAATGAAGAAACCCATGGAAGCGTAGAATTAAGCGTAGGAGTAAAACATCAGGCGGTAGAGGTAGCTTATAAAGCAAAACAGCTTTATGATTCCATACAGAAATTAAAAGAAGCAAAAGAGGCTTATGACGGTTATAAAGAATCATTAAAAAAGGCGGAACAGAATTATAAAAACGGCATAATTGATAAAGAAGATTATGACGATATGAAGGAGGATGAAAAATATTATGCGGCAAACTTAGCCGTATTAACCGCAGACGTTG
>JAFDMD010000044.1 GCA_019306185.1 Deltaproteobacteria bacterium | reverse complement strand
CGGAGCGCTTAACGATACCGCAAGCATAAACGCCGATGATACGGATAATAACAAACGTTTTGCGGGCGGATTATTAGATATTACCGTAACAAACGACGCTCAAATAAACGGCGTTTCTTACGGCTCCATCCAAGATTTTACGGGCGAGTTCGGCAGCCTTACAGTAGGAGCGGATAGCGCGGAATTATATACGGACGCGGTTCTTGATTTTACCGCAGGTTCCGGAAACATGATATTAAATAACGCCGCAATAACATCCGTTCAAGATATGGAATTGACCTCTACCGTAGGAAGCATAAGCTTTGTAGGCGGCGACGGACGCGGAATTAAAACAACTGCCGGAAACCTTGCAATTACTGCAGAAAACGGTTTTAGCAATGGGGGAATAATTACTTCGGAAATCGGCAGCCTTACAGCGCGTATAAGCGGCGATCTATCCGATACAGGCGAAATATATGCGAAAACCGATATTGACATAGCAAAAAAAGCAGGAGGAAGCCCCGTTAATGTTACGGTCGGCGGTTCTGGACTGTTAAAAAGCGAAACTATGAATATTGACGCCGCGTCCCTTTCCATAGCGGACGGAGGCCATGTAAATACATCCGGAAACATAGATTTAACATTAGGAAGCCTTGTTTTTGCAGGTTCAAATTCCCGCATTATAGCCGCCACATCCGGCGGAGACGCTACAATTAAAGTAGGAAGCGCCGTTAATAATCTCGGAGCGGTTCATTCCGGCGGAAATATAGACTTTACTGCGTCTTCAATTGCCAATGCAAACACAGGAGGCATTTCCGCGCTTGATACTCTAACCCTTAAAGCTTCAAGCAGCGCTTTAAATAACGCCGGCGCGATATATGCGGGCAGTATTTTAAATGCGTCCGCAGTAGGAACATTTACAAATCAGGCAAATACCGGAAGCATAAATTCCGACGGAAACATAAATCTTAACGCCGCTACATTTATCAATCAGGGAGAAATAAAGTCCAAAGGCTCAATTACGATTACAGCGCCTGTTTTTAAAAATAATATACCGGACGGAGATACAAGAGAATGGTATGAATCTGCGGCAAACAGAGATCAGACCGTAAGTAGCCGCGATTGGTTTAGTTTTCCTGACAAATACGAGGCGACGGATAAAAAATCGACATGGACAATGTCTCAGCGATACGCCACTTCCTTGCCGTCAGTTAAGCCTCAGATTATATCCGGCGGCGCTCTTACGATTAAGGGCTTTAATTCCGGCGAAAACATCGGCGGAATTCTTTCCGGCAGTACGGTTAATATGACAGGTACGGGAGACTTTGTTATCAATGATTTGGCTTTAAATAAAAAAGATTATACAAGAACATGGACATACGAAACAAAGTATATAGCTCAAGGTCCTGCTACTTATTATAAAAACAAAGCGAGTAATGACAATACCAATTATATTGATAGCGTTATATCTACGGCAGGAGCCGGAATTTTTGGTTCAAGCATTAACGCTTCCGGTTTTAATCTGATTAATGCGGGAGCGACATGGGAAACGTCGGTTACTACGGCGGGAGGAGCGCAATCCGCTTCGCCTACCTCAACAAGCTTTTCTACTACAGACAGCGCCGCTTTTCCGGGATTACATATTACTCTTCCTACAAACCCGAACGGCTATTTTGTTACGTCCGTTGCTTCTAACGCCGCTTATTTGATAGAAACAAACCCTCTTTTTAAGGTCGGCGTAGATTTTGTAGGTTCCCAATACATGGAACACCGTTACGGCTACGATCCGGACGATACTATAAAAAAACTCGGAGACGCCAACTATGAGGCGTATCTGATAAGGCAGCAGTTGATAAGCAAAATCGGAAGCAACCTGCTTGGCAACTTTGCCAACGAAGCCGCCCAAATGAAAGGGCTTATGGATTCGGCGCTTGCCGAGGCAGACAAAATGGGGCTTGAGTATGGCAAGTCGCCTACTAAAGAGCAGCTGGCAGAGATTGAAGAAGACATGGTATGGATGGTAGAAACCGAAGTTGACGGGCAAAAAGTATTAGCTCCGGTAGTTTATTTGGCGCAATCTACAAAAGATTCAATTGCAACAGGCATAGTAATAGCGGCAAATGATATTAATATGGATCTTGCCTCTTTATCCAATACAGGCGGTACGATCTCTGGCGATAATACCCTTAACATTAAAACCAAAGGAGACATTACCAATGTAAGCGGAACAATTAAAGGCGGCGACGTATCGGTTAAATCAACCGAAGGAAGCATTATTAATAAAACTGCAAGCGAAGTTTCCGGCGGAGATTTTGAAAAGAGAACTACCATAGGCAAAACCGCAGAAATTAAATCTACAAAAAATCTAAATATTGACGCAGCAAAAGATATAACAAACATTGGCGCGAACATGGAAGCTGGCGGAGACGCGAGGCTTACTGCGGGCGGCGACGTTACATTTGATACCATAGAAAAGAAAACCGCTACAACTACCTATAGCGCGAAATCAGACGAGCTTACCTCTTCCGTTTCTACAAGAACCGAGCAAACAACCGAACAGATAAAATCGGAGCTAACATCAGGCGGAAATCTTAATATAAAATCCGGCGAAGATATAACTTTAGCCGCAACAGAGGTTAAAGCCGGAGGAAACGCAAATCTTGATGCGGCGGGCGATCTTAATATACTTGCAAGAGATAACAAAAAACAGGTTCTTACCGAAACTCATACTCAAGGTCTTGGCGTAGGCGGCGGAGTTTACGGTTTACAAAAAGAGACTAAAGATGAATATCAAAGCAGGAATGTAGGTTCAAACATACAGATTGGCGGCGATATTTCAATGAAGTCCGGCAACGATTTAACAATACAAGGCTCCGAGTTGGATATTGCGGGCGGCGCCGAAATAGAGGCAAAAGATATTCAGGTAATAGAAGGGCGAGACGTTGACTATGTTGATACCGAAACCGAAACCGTAACTTTTTTAAAACTTGATAAGGGCGGCGCCGAAGCCGAAGCTTCCGCCGGGGCGTCTGCCGAAGCTTCGGCAGAATTTTCTGCCGTAGGCGTAGGCTCGGCTTCTGCAGGAGCTTCCGCAGGAGCCGAAGCCTCTGCTAAAGCTTCAAGCGACGGTTCTCGCGAAACTTCTACCGGAACATCATTAGAGGCTTCCGCAGATGGTTTTGATAAAAAAACAGCCTCAAATTCTCTTGCATCCGGCTCGGTATCCGCATCCGTAAGCGCCTCTGCAGAAGCAGGTTATACCGCTAATGCAGGCTTAAAACTTATGGAGGTAACTAAAACTTCATCTCAAGATTATTCTTCAAAAAGCATAGGCTCAAAAATAAAAATAGGCGGCGGACTTAAAGTCAAAGCAAAGGATGATGTTTTACTACGCGGAGCAGATGTTGAAGCCAAAGGAGACGTTGATATTGACGCCAAACAGGTAAAAGTTGAGGCGGCTCAAAATATTAAAACCTCTAAAACCAAATCCGAAGTTACAAGCGTAGGAATAATGGTGGAATCAAGCGGCGGCGCCAAAGCCGAAGCAAAAGCAGGCTTTAGCGCAGAAGGGGAGATAGGCGTAAGCAGCGGTTCCGCAGGAGTATCTGTGGAGGCAAAGGCGGGAGCCGAGGCAAATATTAATACTACGGTTGACGTTTTTAAGCGCGAAAAAAAGGAGACCGATACTAAAGATATAACTTATGCAGGCAGCGCCATTAAATCCGGAGGCAAACTTAACATAAACGCCGAAGATAAGCTTACGGTTAAAGGCTCCGAATTAAGCGGAGAACAGAAAGTAAGCCTTAAAGCAAAAGATATGGAATTTTTGGCTGTTGACGAGGTTCATACATCCGTAACTAAAACCGAAACTGCAAGAGCAGGTTTTTATCTCGATACCGCCGCTGAAGCCGAAGCAAAAGCCGGCGCAAGCGCAAATACTGCCGGCGAGGTAAGCGCGGAAGCTAATGTAGAAGCAGGCGCAAAACAGGGCGTTGGAATTCAGGTTAAATATGACAAAGGAATGGTTGCCGAAGGCTCTACAAAGGCAAAAGTATCAAGCATAAAATCGGGTGTTGGCAGCATTGAAAGAACAGCCGAAAATTCAATAACAGACGTAGGAACCAATATTGAGGCTGCACAAGATTTTACTCAATCTGCAAAAACAATTACAAGCTTGGCTGCAAAAGATACCGAATATAAGGTTGAAACTGCCGAAGAGCATACGGCAAGAATAGGGGGTTACGGAGAAGCCGGAGCAGGAGCGGGAACCGAGAGCGGACAACCGGAGGCAAGCGTCAGTGTAGGTTTTGAACTTTCTTACGATATGTCTAAAACTTCCGATAGCGAAGCAAGTAGCAAAGCGGTTGTTTCTAACATAAAAGCGGGAGGCAAAGTTACGAGCGTTTCAAGCGAAAAAACTACGCTTGAAGGAACAAACATTAAAAGCGGCGGAGATACCGAGATAGAAGCGGGCGAACTTGATTATAAAGCCGCGCAAGATACCGAACAGAAAAAAAGCGATTCTCTTGAAGTAGGCTTTTCCTTTGGCATGGGCGGAGGCGTAGGCTCCAATATTGCAGATGCCGAGGCTACAATCGGAGCAAATTATGCGGGCGGCAAAAGTAAAGAGGCGTCTTCTACAGCGGTAGCCGGCGGCATTAATTCCGGCGGCGCCTTAAAAATTAAAACCACCAAAGGAAACGTTAGGTTAGAAGGAACAAACATTCATTCCGCAGGCGATGCAGAAGTTGACGCGGCGGGCGATCTTATATTTGACGCAGCAACAAGTACAAGCAGTAAAAAAGAAAATTCTCAAAATGTTGATATTGGTTTAGCGGTCGGCGAAAATGAGTTCGCGTTAGACGCCGGAGGCGGCTATAGTAAAAGCAACGAAAAAAGCGTTAAACAAGAAGCCGGTAGTATTGCCTCCGGCGGAAACTTAAAATTAAAATCCGGCAAAGACATGACATTGGTTGGAACCGATATTGCAGCAGAAAAAGACGCACAGCTACAAGCTGCAGGCGATGTTGATTTTAAAGCGGCAAAAAGCGTTTCGGAAAGCTCGTCTCAAGGATTCGAGATGGGAATTTCCGGCGGTTTTGCGCGAAAAACAGGCGGAGACTCTAAAGGGGGAGATAGCGGAAAATCTAAAGCCGGTTCCGCAGAAGATGGAAAAGGAGAAGAAGAAGAGGAAAGAAGCATGGGATTCTCTTTTGGAGCCGAAGGAAGCGCTGCAAAAAGTTTGGAAGCCAAAACCGGATCCATAAAATCCTCCGGCAAACTTAAAATATCCTCCGGCAAAAACGTAACATTGGAAGGAACGGATGTTGAAGCCGGCGGAGCCGCAAAAATTGCGGCAGGAGGAAAAGTAGAAACAAAATCGGTTAAAAGTTACTCCGAAAGCAGCGGTTTTTCTGCAGGATTCGGCGTTAAAAAGACGGAGACTATAAAGAAAGACGGCTCGTCCGATAACAAAAAAACCGATATAGATGGGAATAAGGCATCGTTAGGCGATAAGGACAAGAAACAGACAGCTGCAAGCGATAAAGAGACGGCGTTAAAAGAGAAGAAGAAAAAGATATTGAATAAAACTAATAAAAAGTTGTTAAGTAGCGAAGGAGTAAATGAGGAAAACGAGGAGGAAGAGGATGGCGACGAAACCGAAGTTTCCGCAGGTTTCGGTTTTGTAGCCGATTCATCTTCGGAAACAAAAGATACGGAAATTAAAGCAGGCGGCGGAATACAAATCGAAGAAAACAGCGCGGCGGCAAAAGCGGCGGCGTCAATACAAAACCCGGCGGTAGCTCAAGGAGCAGTAAGCGGGGCTCCTGTTGATATGGAAAATTTCAATGCGGAAACCAAAACCGAGTTTGCAAAACAGGCAATGGCAAACGCTCTCGGCATAGATCCGTCCGAAGTCGATACAAGCTCTCCGAAATTTGCGGAATTAAACAAAAAGCTTAAAGAAGCGAAAAGCATAAACGGAACCGGACCTGATTCATTTGATTTGGAAGGGTTTTGTAAAGCATTAAAAACAGATTAATAATAAATACGGGGCGTTTTATAAAAAATTGCCGCTATAATTTTTTTTATCCTATTGAAGCCGCATTTTTTTTTTGTTATTTTAATATAAGTTACTTTTGCTTGTCATTTCGACGAGCAAAGCGAGGAGAAACCTCTTAATTGAAAGACCTGTCTTGTCGAGCGCGGCGAGAAATCCCTTAATTAGTCGATACTGAAAAAGTTAATAAAAAGCGTAAACAATGAGCCGTTCGGTTAATTATCCGATAATTCAATTTGGCAGTATCCGAGTTTGTTTGCTCCGCTTTTTGCTTGCCGTCTCGGATTTTCGGCTTGGTTTTTCTAAAAGCATGAAAACTCAAGCTGCGCTATGCGCAGCTCTCAAATAGTTACGCACAACCAGCCGAAAATTATTTCCTCGACGGCAAGAGCCGCTACGCAAATAAAACTACCGCTTTTGATAGTAATGAGTATTTCCTTTTAATATTTGCAAGAAAATATTAAAAGGAGTATTGAACGCCGGCAAATATCTTACCTTGTTTTTTATAAAATTTGCAATAACTGCAATATATAATATGTTTTTTCAGCGCCGACTAATTATTGCTTTCTGATTTTATCCTTTGTTCAAATTTTTTTGCGATTAAAAATCTTTTTTAATAATCGAAATTTTATCTTAAAGTTTACAAGAAAATATTAAAAGCAATATTAAAATATATTACCTTATCTTTTTTAAAATTTATTATGATGACAATATCTTATATACTTTTTCAGTATCGACTTATTAGAGCGTTAAAAAATATATTCCGGATATTTTCATCTATTCCGGGAAGTTTTTCACTCATAATGTTTTTAAGCCGTTAGCGCTTCCTATTGATAAAGATTGTTTCGGCAATCAAAGGTTAATCGGTTATTTTTCGTATTATAAATTCCAATGGTCCGGTTTTTTTATAGCGCAGCCAAACAATAGAAAATAGGATGCAAAGCAGACTAAATATTAAAGCGTATGTTATTGAAAATTCTATTGAGTATTTGCCTAATTTTGAAGGATTTATCGCTTCTACAATACCGATTCCGAAGATTATGTGAGCAACGTAAAATGTTAAGGCAAGCTGGCCTGTTTTATCTAACGCTTTTATGATTTTACTGTTTTTAAATTGTTGGGAGATAAGAATGGAAGCGGATATTATTGTTAATGCGGCAAATATTCCGTTTAGCATGTATATGGGCAAAGGAGGCATTGGGCTTGTTCCTAATATTTCGGTTAAGCTTTTTATGGGAGCGTCTGAAAGTTTTGAGATTATGCGGATTGAAAGGTATGAGACAAGTTGGGTTAGAGTAAATGCAACGGCGCTTATTATAAGGGTTTTTTTTATAAATTTTTTATCGCTTATATTTTGTTTTCCGAACCATAAGCCTATAAGCATAAACGCTGTCCAAGGTATAACCGGATGAAATCCGTTGTAAAACAGGTTTCTTAAAAAGCCTTTTAAGGTAAAAAAGTTTTTGTATTCCAAAGTAATAAAATTCCAGCCTGTTTCATAATTAAAAATAGCAAGTAAAAACGGGTATATCAATATTAAGGCAAGCGCCGCTACTATCGCCTGTTTTGGTTTTTTGTTAATAAAAAAAAGGGTTGCAATCATGTATATTCCGTAAAAATGAAGTATGTCCGCAGGCCATATTTTTATGTAGGAAAGCCCTATTATAAATAGAAAAAGAGCCCGTTTTATTATTCGGTTGCGGGCGGCTTTTAATTGTTGCGGATTTTGGTTTTTTATAACCGAGTTTGTCATTAACGCTAATCCTACGCCGGCTAGAACTACAAATGTAGCGGCGGCTTTTCCGTCGAATATACTAACAAGGGTTTTTAAGGAGTTGTTTCCGGTTTCTCCCAATATTATTTTAAAGTTTACGATTATCATTCCGATAACCGCAATGGCTCTTGCTATGTTGATTCCGATTATTCTTTTTTTCATTTTTTTATATTGATTGTCTGGTTTTTAAGATAACGGCGATATAGGGGTTTAACCTATCCGGCTATATTTCTTTTATTATTTCATAAACGGCTTGTCCGGCTTTTTTAAAGGCGGTTTTTAAATCCCATTTCTCTTTTTCTCTTTTGCCTACTATATTGCTTATGGCTCTTATTTCTATAAACGGTATTCCGTAGATAAGCGCAATATAAGCGGCGGCGGCTCCTTCCATGTTTTCCGCAATGCAGTTAAAAGCCTTAAAGTATTTTTTAGCGGTTTTATCGGTAGCGGTTACGGTTGAGACGGTAATAAAGTTTCCTTGCATTATTTTTGTATTGTCGCAAATTTTTTTTTTTAAGATTTCTTCGGCTTTTAAGGATAATTTTAAGTCCGTAGGATATGTTGATTTTATCTCTTTTTTATTATCTTTATATATAGGGAAGGGGAGTTCTTGGAGCGTATCCGCTTGGTTTTGCGGCTCTATTCCGAGTTGGGCGTCTATTTCCGCGTAGGCTATACATATATCTCCGATTGTTAAGCCCGCCTGTTTAAAGCCTCCGGCGCATCCTGTTTTTATTATTAATTCCGGCGGTTTTTGCTCTATAGCCGCAGTCGCGGTATGAGCGGCGTTTATTATGCCGGGTCCGGTTATTGCAATTTTTACGGCTTTGTTATGGATAACGCCGGATATTGCAAGCTTGTTTCCTATTTTTGTTTTACGGCGGTTGTTAAGCCTGTCTATAAGATATTCGGCTTCTTGAATTGTGGCTGAAGTTATTAGTATATTTTTTTGCATCATATTACTTTGTTATCCGGCAAACTTTTATCGTTATTAATTTTAATTAGTCGAAGCTGAAAAAGCCTGTATTTTAAGCATAAACGGTTTTGGCAATATTTGAAGTATCAATAAGTTAAAGTTTAATAAAAGATATAAAAAATCAATCCGTTATTTATTGCTTTTTATTAAGGGATTTCTCCTCGCTTTACTCGTCGAAATGACAAGCAAAAATAACTTATGTTAAATTTTCCCCTGTCATTTCGAACCGAATGGAGAAATCCCTTAATTATTTCCCCGTTGTCATTTCGAGCGCGTCGATAAATCTCCGAATTGTTTTTGCTCTCCGTCATTTGCCTTGCTTTGTTAAGCGCCGCAATTTTATAAACATTATTTTTTTATTTTTAGTTGCGGAGCTTTTCTCTCATCATTTTTTTTTTAAATACAAAAGAGGCGGATAATATAAAGTTTATAAATAGCCCGAAAGATATTCCTATTATAAAAGCCGCTATAAGATGTTTTTTAAAAAAGGGAACGTAACCGGTTAAAAGATAATATATTCCAAAGTTTGCGGAAAATCCGAGTAACGAGGCTATTAAAAAGGAAGCCCATTGTTTTAGTTTTGAAGATTTTGTTTTGGTTTTAAAGGTAATTTTTCTATTAAGCGCCCAGTTGGACGAGGCTGCCGCCCAAAAGGATAATCCTCTTGCCAATATATGGTTTACGTTAAATAGTTTTTGCAATCCTATGTAAACGGAAAGGTCTATGACAAAACCGGAAGCGCCTACCGCGGAAAATAGCATAAATTGTTTTATGTTAGGATATAAAAAAAGATATAGCTTTATAAGATGTAAAATAAAGTTGAACTGTTCTTTTAATCCGAATTTGCTTTTGCCTTGCGAACGGTCTGTAAAATGAATGGGAATTTCTTTTATATTTAAAAAATTTCCTTTTGTTATGATTTCAAGGCATATTTTGTATCCTACCGGAGACAATATTTTTTTATCCGGCATATTTTTTTTATAAAAACAGAAAAAACCGGACATAGGATCTTTTACTTTTGTTAAGGGTTTTGCCAAAAGAGTAGCTGCTTTTGAATTTATGCGCCGAAAAAATCCCCAATTTTTATCGATAGCGCCGCCTTTTATATATCTTGAGCCTATTACAAAATCGGCTTTATCCTTTAATAGGGCGTTTATTATTTTGGGAAGAGCGGAAGGCGGATGAGAAAAGTCCGCGTCCATTACTATTATTATATCATAAGCGGCGTTTTCTATTCCTTTTATTACGGAGGGGGCGAGCCCTTTGTTTTTTTTACGAATAATTAGTTTTAAGGGCAGGGTTTTTACCAAAGAGGCGCATATTTTTTTGGTTCCGTCTTTGGAGTTGTCGTCAACCAATATTATTTCGTGCTTAAAACCGGCGCTTGATAAAACGCGGCTTACCTCCGAAGATATCGGAGCGATGTTTTCGGCTTCTTTATAAACAGGGATAATAACGGAGATCATAGTTTTTATTTTTTATTAAAAGGATTAAAAGTATTTTGCGTATAGCTACGCTATTATAGTCGATACTGAAAAAATTGCATTTTAAACTTAAACTGTTTTGCCTATACCCGAAGTTAAAGTTTAATAAAAGATGTAAAAAATCAACCTGTTATTACTTCTTTGCTTTTTATTAAGGGATTTCTCCTCGCTTTGCTCGTCGAAATGACAAGCAAAAATAACTTATGTTAAATTTCCCCTGTCATTTCGAACCGAAGGGAGAAATTCCTTTATTATTGACTCCTGCCTTTATCCTTTAACCTTATTCGGCTATACTATTAAATAAATTTACGGCAAATAAATTTATGGCGCTTAACAAAGAGCGGCAAATGACAGGGAGCAAAAATTCTCCCTCCGGGCGAAATGACGCGAACGCCCTTTATGTTGTTTTAAATTATAGTAATTTGGCTATAAGCTATATTTTGGCTATATTTACAAGGGTTTTACGGCAAGCTGTTTTTATGCCGGAATTTCTATAACAAATTTCGCCCCTTTCGGAATGTTGTCGGAAACGGATATGGTTCCGTTATGGTCCGAGATTATGGTATTAACTATTGCAAGCCCAAGCCCCATTCCCTTTTTTTTGGTTGAAAAATACGGCTCGAATAGTCTTGTTTTTTCTTTGGCGGGTATTCCCTTGCCGTTGTCCGCCACTTCTATTTTTATCTTTTTTACTGTTTTGTCGTAAGATAACAAAACGGTTATTTTGCCGGTATTATCTATTGACGCTACGGCGTTTGTCAATAGGTTCATCAGGGCTTGTTTTATTTGGTTTTTGTCTATATTTATTTGCGGAATTTTATTTGTCGGTTTAAAGGCAAATTGTATGTTTAAATGATTATTCTTATAAGGTATTAAGGTTTCTTCTATTATGTTTGAAATGTTTTCCGGTTTGGGATGCGCCGTAGGAAATCGGGCAAATTCCGAAAATTCGTTTACAAGGTTTCTTATTAACTCTACATGATCTATTATTGTTGTAGTGCATTCCGAAAATATCGGCTCTTTTACTCTTTTATAATATTTTCTTTGCAACCTCTGAGCCGCAAGGGTTATTGGAGTTAAAGGATTTTTTACTTCATGAGCTATTCTTCTTGCAACTTCTCGCCAAGCCGCCATTCTTTCGGCTTTTTCCAATTCGGTTAGGTCGTCAAATACTATAACCGTGCCTATTATTTTTTTAGCTTCGTCTTTTAATGCGGTTATATGGGTCATAAAATTTTTTGTTTTGCCTTTTATTGTAAGGCGTATCGGAAGAATATAAGAATTTTCGGTTGTTATTTTTTTTCTTATATTTTTAACAAGGTTAATACGTTGAGATTTTAAGAGGTTTTTATAATTTTTAGATATTATTTGATCCGAAGATATGTTAAGCATTTTTTCTGCGGATTTGTTTATTGTGGCTACCTTGCCTTCCGAATCTATTGAGATTATTCCGGCGGAAACATTTTTAAGAACTATTTCCATATAACGTCGTCTTTCCTCTATTTCTGCATTTCTTTCCTTTAATTTTTGCGTGGCGGCTTCAAGTTGCCGCCTTCCGAATTTTAAATCTTTTGTCATTTTATTAAAAGAGTTTACAAGGCTTCCCATTTCTTCGTCCGCGACTGTTTTAACTTTTATATCGAGATTGCCGCCCGCCACTTTTTTTAAGCCTTCGGCAAGCTCGTGTATGGGTATGCTTATTGTTTTTGCAAGATGGAAGCCTAACCATAAAGATAGAAATAGTATTAAAAACGCCGCAGTCGAAAAGGTTATATAATATGCGCTTCTTATTGGTTTTTTAAACTTTTTTATTTGTCGGTATTCTTCGTAACCTTTTGATATTGAGTTTATTTTATTAAAAAGATTTTCGGACAAAACAATCGAAGCCGCGGCAAAAGCTTTTGCTTGCTCATTTGTCGCTCCAAAAGGTATGGCGGATACCGTTCTTATTATTTTGCCTTGTTTGATTTTATAAGAGGCTGTTTTTATATTTTTATTATTTTTTTTGCCGGTTAGGTTTTTACGGTTGATAGGGTCTAAAGGTTGTTTTGCATAAAAGGAGATTCTATTAAAGTTTTTATCGTATATTTCAATGCCGTCTATATTGAAATTTTTTAAAGTATTTTGAAGATGACTTTTTAACGCCTTTTTTTTATTATGTTGTAAAAGTTTTTTACTTTGGATTTCTTTGGATACTTTTTGAAGATAAAAACGGTTGTTTGCCTCTATATAATCATAAGTAGATTCCGCCGCGGATAAAGAGTTGTTCAAAGCCTTTTCCACTCCGGCTCCAAACCAGAATTTTATGCTGGTTGTCATTAAGCTTATGGATAAGAAAAAAAGAACAGTAGTAGGCAAAAGGGTCATTGTTATAAATGATACGGCAAGCTTTGTTCTAAGCTTAGACCCCATAACTTTGTTGCTTCTGTCGTATAGAAGTTTGGCGAGATTTCTGAATACCAAAAATAAAAGAAGGATTAATAGAATTACGTTTATATCTATTATTATAAATATTAATATGGCGTTTGATATAGGGAAGTCTGCGCCGAGCCGTATAAATTTTGCTTCGACAAAGGTGGAAATTGCAACTATTACTATAATAAAAGCTATAATAATAAATTCTTTTCTTCGTCTTTTTATATCTTCGGCGGATAAGAAGGATGTAGGTTTTTTAAATTTGGATTTATTTGTCATTTTATAAAATTTTTAATATTTAAAGTTTATGGGTATTAAAGGGTTTTACGCAATCTATTATTTTTTGGATTATGCTTTAATTTTAACTTTTAAAACGCTTACGGATTAAAACCTTTGCTTATAGGGCGTTTTTTTGTCTGGCAATGTTTGCGCCGATCATTTTGATTGTTTTATACATAGAATTTTTATAGTTTCCAATATTATTTTCTGTTTTATAGGTTTAAAGTCCGATTATTTTACCGTAAAATGTTTTGTAAGCATAGCGCGCTTATGTTTGCAACCTCTTTTAATGCCCGAAGCGTTTGGCTTTAATTTTATTTTGTCGGTTTCTATTCGCGATTATTTTTTTATTGCCGCTTAATAAGGCGTTTTTTGCCGAGCCGCTTATTATAGTAATTCGGCTATATTTTATTTGATCAGGGTTTATAAATTTATTTAAACGATTTTAAACGGGCGCTCTATAAAAGGAAATCTAAAAATTGGTTGCAAGGGGAGCATTGGACAAAAATGGCGTTTGAACAACCGATTATAAACCGGATTTGTATAAATAGTAGGATGGAAAAAGGCGACAAAACCGGACAGGTTTTTATGTATTTGCATAATTGTAAATCGATAAGGCTTTTATAAATTTTATATGTAAGGAGGTTAATTATGGATTTTAGCGCAAAACAATTGTCGGAAGCGTCGGTTTGCATAGCTCCGGACGGATTGAAGGTGGAGTTGCAAAGGGGCGGAATGGCTTGCTTTGAGCTTGCGCCGGAACGCGTATCCGTTGCAGTCGCTCATAAAACGGTTGAAGAGATTTGGCTTTTTCTTGCCGGAGAAGGGGAGATGTGGCGCAAGCAAGGGGAGCGCGAAGAGACGATTGCGGTAAAGCGGGGCTTATGTTTAACAATTCCCGTAGGGGTTTCTTTTCAAGTTCGCTGTTTAAGCGGCGAGCCTCTTGTTGCCGTAGGGGTTACTATGCCTCATTGGCCTGGCGACGAGGAAGCTTACGAGGTTGAAGGGAAATGGAAGCCTTTATAATTTTTTGCAGTTAATATAAGGGCGTTCGTTATGAATATATAATATACGGGTAAAAAAAGAAAGATTATGTTCGGAGAGGTTAAAAGTTTATTCCGAAGCAAAAAGCGCAAAACGGAGTAAAAAAATTAAACGTCTCCGAACATAATAAAAAGGGTATATTATTTCTCCTCGGTTTCAATGCCCCAATCCATAGGGTCGAGAAGTTGGAAGCCGAGTTTTTGGAATCTGCGTTTTATGCCTGTTACGTTTTGGGTTAAAAGATACGGGAATACGGCTTTTTTGTTTTTTTCCCAGTATCTTGCCACAAGTATGCTTCCGGTTGATATATTTTCTTCGTATATGGCGTCGGTTATTTTTTTCATTATCCCGAATTTATCGTCCACTATAATGCAAAGAAGGGTTCCAGGCTCTTTTATTCCCAATACGTTTATAAAGGCTCTTAAAAGGTCTCGCACTGATATTATGCCTATTAGTTTATTGCCGGAGTCAACTACCGGAAGCGCGCCTACTTTATGTTTTTGGGTCAATAAAAGAGCGTCTTGAATGGTTCCTTCCGATGTTATAACAACGGTTTTTTTTGTCATTGCATTTTTGACTTTAAGTTTTTCGGACGCGGCATGTATGTCCGTAGCGCATACGTCAAGGCTTGAGGGAAGCGCGCTTCTTATATCTCTGTCCGTAATTATGCCTATAAGAGTATTCTGATCGTCAACTACCGGCAGGTGTCTTATTCCGCCATGCTTTCCCATTTTTTCTCTTGCTTGGGCAAGGGTTTTATCTTCGGTAATTTTAATAACGTTTACAGTCATAGATTTATTTATAAACATTGCAATCTCCTTTATGAGTTTAACAAAATTTTTATATGATTTCTTGCAAGCTCCGGAAGGCGTTTTATGCAGTATCCGCCTTCCAAAACAGATAAGAGTCTGCTTTCGCAGTAGGCGTTTGCAAGTTTTGTTATCTGTTTGGCAAGCCAAGAATAACCTTCCGTAGAAAGTTGTATTCGAGACATTTCATCCTCTTGGTGAGCGTCGAATCCGGTAGATATTATAATTACTTCCGGTTTGAATTTTTCAAATGCAGGGATGCAATCTTGAGCGAACAGTTTTTGATATTCTTCTATTCCTCTTCCGGGAAGAATAGGGGAGTTTTTTGTAAATCCGGTTCCAGCGTCTTTTCCCATATCAAAATCTCTTCCGGTTCCAGGGTATGCAAAGGACGGATGTTCATGTATGGAATAATAGAATACGCTCGGATCTTTTTCAAATATATGTTCGGTTCCATTCCCGTGATGGACGTCCATATCTATTATGCCTACCCGTTTTATATTCCATTTTCGTTGAAGATGTCTTGCGGCTATTGCTACGTTATTAAAATAGCAAAAGCCCATTCCCTGCTCTTTTTCCGCATGGTGTCCGGGCGGCCTTATCGCGCAAAAGGCGTTGTTAAGTTTACCTTCCATTATCATATCCGCAGCCGTAATAACGCCGCCTGCAGATAGCAGAGCTATGTCGTAACTGTCGGAACATATTTGGTTGTCCGGACAATCGAATATGCTTTCATGGTTTAAACAGGCGTTATGAAAACGTTTTATATATTCTTTTGTATGAACCGCTTTAATTGTTTCCAAATCCGCCGGTTTTGGTTTTATATTTATTATGGAAGAGAAAAAGTCCGCTTCTGTTACCCCTTTTAAAATAGCGGTTAATCTTTCCGGAGTTTCGGGGTGATATGCTCCGGTAAGATGTTTAAGGTATCTGTCGTCGTATAAAAAACCTGTTTTTTTCATAAGCGCCCTCCTTTTTTTCGATTAAATATCTTTAATAACGGGGCTTTTCTCCTTTGTCTTCTTAAGCCGGGTGTATGCCTCATAGATTGACAAAAGAAGCAATTTAGCGCGGTATTATTTTATCGAATATTTTAAAAGCCTCTATAACCGCTTTGGAATCCTTTGGCAATTGAACCGTAGGTTTGCCGTCGAAATCGTATTTATATATCGTATCGTTTGCGGATATTGTTCCTGCAAGGGTAATGTTTTCTTTTTCCAATATTTTTAATATGGCTTCCGATATTTTTTCCTTTACTCTGTTAATGATTAAAAAGCTTTTGCCTACCCCTATATTTAATTTTTTTGCAAGCTTGGCAATTCTTATTGCAGCCTCTATTCCTCTTCTGGAGGTGTCCGATACAAGAAGGAGTATATCTACGTTTTTTGCAGTTAATCGGCTTATATGCTCCATTCCTGCTTCGTTATCTATAACTATATAAGGATAGTTATTTGTTAGTTTTTCTAAAAAGGAGGTAAGAAGCGTATTTGCCGCGCAATAGCAGCCTTGCCCTTCCGGCTGTCCCATAACCACGAGGTCGAAATTTTCGGATTCTATTACCGCTTCTTCCAATTTCATAGATATAAATATATCTTTTGTCATGCCGGAAGGAACGTCTCCTTTTTTCATTTTTTCTCTGGCGCCGCCAAGTGTTTCGGAAACTTTTACCCCTAACACTTCGTTAAGATTGGCGTTGCTGTCCGCGTCAACGGCTAATATCGGATGTTTGCCGGCTTCCATAAGATATTTTATTAAAAGACCCGAAACGGTGGTTTTGCCTGTTCCGCCTTTTCCCGCAAGGGATATTGTGTAAGACATTGTTTTTTTCCTCTGTTAAATTTAGGCGGATAACTTTGTATTTTGGACGCTTGCGGCGTTGCGTTCAAATTTTAATCCTCGAAATACTTTTCACGCGCCTTGCAAGCGTCCAACCTACTTTGTTATCCGGCTAAATTTCATTGTTGTTTTTATCATTAAGTTTGCATTTATAATTTTGCATTTTATGCGTTTGCGTCGTTGCGTTCAAATATTAATCCTCGAAATACTTGATGTATTCCTGCGGTTAAAATTTTCACGCGCCCTAAATTTCATTGTTGTTTTTATCATTAAGTTTGCATTTATAATTTTGCATTTTATGCGTTTGCGTCGTTGCGCTCAAATATTAATCCTCGAAATACTTGATGTATTCCTGCGGTTAAAATTTTCACGCGCTTTGTAAGCGATCAAACTACTTTGTTATCCGACTAAATTTCATTGTTGTTTTTGTATCTAAATTTTAGCTATGAGCTTTACCCTGTTTATAATTTTAATAAAGGGATTTCTCCACGCGGCGCTCGTCGAAATGACAAGCAAAAAATAACGCTCGCCAAAATGACGAGTAAAAATAAGGTTTGTCAAAATAACGCAACAAGAATAATAAGCCTTTTATTTAGGGCAAAGCAAACCTTTATTTATGCATAAAATGAGATAAAATATCAAATTACGCAATGCCCTTATAAGCAAATTTGCGGTTTAAATGCAAGGGTTAATAAAGAGAAGGGCGCTTATTTAAAGCAACTCGTAAACCGTATATTTGCCGTTAGAGTGAAGATGGCGGCATCCTTTTATTTTGTTAAAAGCATTAGGATAAATATCTATCATTTCCTCTTCTTTAAAAAATGATGGGGTTAACTCGGTTATTTTGGCAAGGCTTAAAGCGCCGCCGCTTGAGTTAAATCCTTGCCTCTGCCTTACTCTAATTGGGAAACCTGTATATGCTTCTAATATTCCTCCGTTTTTTGCAATAGCGCTGTTTATTATCAGAGGGTTTGATTTATGCGGCAGCCAGTTGTCCGACAAAGGATTGTCGCTGTAATAAGCCATAAGAGAGGATGAATGGTCTTTGGTTCCTTTACGCGCGATATTTGTTAGCAGCTGCCATCTTTTATTTTTTTCAAATATTATTGTATTGCATGCGTTAACATTTGTTAAAATATTTTTTTGACGTCTCCATATTAAAGGAAAATCCATACATTTATAAAGATGTATCGAGTTTGTTTTATGGGTTGTCGGGACCATATACAATTTTTTTTTATATTTAAAGATGTAGGGGAAAGAGAGATTAAAAGACTCTTCTATTACAGAACCGAGTATTTGATAGTTTTTGGGGTCAATAATTTCAATTGCCGTAATGGAGCCTTTTTTTGTTATGTAAGAGTAATCGGAGACATAGCAGATTGTTCTTTTATTTTTTGTAATAACAAATGGCTCGGCAAAGGAACTGTTTTTGGGTTTTTTATTTTGATTCCTTTACTTAATTTTGTATTATGCCAAGTTTTTTTTGTAAAAGCTACGCCCTGTTTTTGATTTGTTTTAAATGCCGATTTTTTAATTATTAAGGATAAAAATATCCGGCATGTTTTCAACAGGTATAAGATTGTATGTATAAAGGAGGGGATTTTTTTAAAATATGCTTTTGGATCCGGCAGAGGAATAGGGGTTTTAAAGGCGCCTTTTAATATGGTTTCGGCAAGATACCGGTTTGCGGTATTATAAAGATGGATGCGGTTTTCGGTATAAGATCGTTTTGTCTCTATTTTTCCTTTAAATAAGATTATGCCTTTGTTGTACTTACGGTTTAAGATTTCTATAATAAATTCGGTAGAAGCTTTTTTAAGATAAACTTCCCAAAATCCGGAAGTCCGCCATGCGCTATCAAGGTGTCTAAAGTATATTATGCCTTTTTTCGGGAGGCTTATTATTTTATCTTCTAATTTGCCGCAAATATTGCCTTTAATAATTATACCCAAATCAAGCGCTCCGGTTTTTTCAATATCTTTATTCGAATATACAATAAGGTTTTTGGCGGCATAAAAAATCGGGTTTATTCGGAGTATATTATTATTTATGAATTCTTTTATATTATAGCTTTTGTTATACTCTTTTATATCTTTGTAAAAAAAGGATAATATTTTGTTTTCCGCATTGGTTACGGCGTTAAAAAAGGCAAGCTTTAAAGCTTTATATTTATGTTTTAGGGCGGTTGAAAACTTTGTTTTATGTATAATTATTCGGCGGTTTTTATTTAATAAAAAGAATAGTTTTACTTTGTCGCTTTTTTTTAATTTGCGGGCGGTATCATAAAGGCTTTTGGAGCAGTTAAAAGATTTTATAAGTATTCCGATTCTAATGCGGTTATCTTGCTCGTCTTTTTTTGCATGCGTAGGAGTTCTCTTTTTCGGGCAATTACAATTCATTATCATAGTCTTCATTCCGGTTTTCAGTTGTAGGCGTTTCGTTTAGAGCGTTTTTTATTAACCAAATTTGCGGGTTAAATGCAAGTTTTATAATTAAGGCTTTGCAACCATTTAAAATTTCTACATTTTATGTAAACTTAATTAATAGGTTATATAAAGTTATATATAAACGGCTTTTTTATAACTGATTTTAACCGGTTAGACGGAAGATAAAGATTAATTAGGCGATACGGAAAAAGTATAATAGATATTTTAATTATTATAAATTTTAAGAAAGATAAGGTAATATATTTGTAAAGAATTAGTATTAATTTTAATGTTTTTTTACAAACTTTAAGAAAAAATTCTTATTATTAAAAAAAATAATCGCAAAAAGATTTGTACAAAGAAACAAAGGATAAGAATAGAAGGCGCTAATTAAGGGATTTCTCCTCGTTTCACTCGTCGAAATGACAAATAAAAACAAAGCTCGGCGAAGAAACAACGGGGAAATTTCTCCTTGCTTCAATAGACAAGATAGGTTTTTACATTAAAGGATTTTTTGCTTCGATCGAAATAAAAAACTTCTTATTCCGGACGAACATTGTTTTACCCTATCATTTGGACAAACGTTATCTTTGCCTGTCATTTCGACGAGTGAAACGAGGAGAAATCCCTTAATAAAAAGCGGTAAATAATAGGTATTGGCAAAACCGTTTACGATTAGAATATAGCTTTTTAAGCATTGACTATATTAAGGGGTAAAAAAAGATATAGGTTTGATAATAAAAAAAGGGGAAGCTTTTTGCTTCCCCTTTTTTATTCTTGTATCTTCTTATAAGAAAGAAGAGTTTTTGTTAGTAACGGCTAACTTTCTTGAAGTTATTGAATACTCCTTTGCCAGTCTTTTTAAGATGCTCCAGATGTCGCGATATAAAATCGTTTTCTATCGGAGCCGGCGCGGGGTCTTGGACTTCAAGTCCGTCCGTAAAATCGGATACTCTTGTTCCGCAGCATTCTACCGGAGATTTCAGATTTATATAGTATATATTATCTTCTATCTTGATATAATAGCCGGAGCCGTCCGATTCGGTTATTTCCCAGTTAGCGGGGTAATACCCAAGCTTATGGACGTCCGCTTCGTTAGGCTCGCCATATACTTTTGCAGTATCTTGATACGCGTTTAAGTATATAACGGAATTAATTTCCGGCTGGGTTAAAAAGTCCGGAACGCCCATACTCAGCGCGCTATAGTCTATGGCGGAGGCTATTTTTGAAGATAACGGAGTTCCGCCGTCCGCAAAGTAAGAGCTTTCCATATCCCTCTCGCTAATGCTTACCAAAGAGGCTACCTCTACGGAGGCAAATTCGCTTCCCTGATATATCTCAAGCGGCGCCACGTTCGGCAGTTGCGGGCCTAATATGTCAAGCGGGTTATAGTTTAACTGCATATTCGTAAGATCCGCCGCAAGCGTATCCGGAGCTAATACGTCCAATGGGATATAATCCGGAATCGGCACCGACGTCACATAAGGTATAACCTTTACAAAGAGCATGATATTTCTGTCAGGAGTGACTAA
>JAFDMD010000153.1 GCA_019306185.1 Deltaproteobacteria bacterium | reverse complement strand
TTTTATATTAAGGTTGCCTGTCAACGCATTATGTAACTTATTATTCTCTCCTCTTATAAAAAATATGGGGATAATTTTTGTTTCAATAATAGCGGCGCCTTCGTTTTTAAATTCGCTTCTATCCTCCTCCTCAAATAATACGCCTGTAACGTCCGAAGAGTTATATCAAAATCGCCCGTTAACGCGTTATATAGTCTATTATCCCTTCCGTATTCAAAAAGTATGCCCGTCTGATTAGCGTCAATATCTTTTTTTTCATCTATATTAACAACCGTATTAATTCCTCCGGATACGACAATTTCCCCTTTTGCAAAAAGATTTGGCATAAAAAAGGCGGAGATAGCGAATATAATGACTATAGCGGATAAAAAATATACCATTTTATATATGTTTTTTTTAATAGCGCTACAACTTTTCATTTCGTAATTTCCTTTGGTTTATTGTAGAAAATTTCGATTTTACATTAAAAAAATAGATTATAATTTTAATGTAACCATATTTATAGGTTAAATTCTCACAGCGTTAAGAGAGCGCTATCTGTAATGGAAAGAGTGGTTTGGGTTCAGGTCTGTTGTTTCCGCCTAATTGATAATTTCCGTTCGTAAATTCATTTCTGTTCGGCTCAAAATTCTGTTTTTTACGACGCCTCATATCCGCTTTTAAACAAACCGGACAATACTGAAAGTTTTGCAGATTTCTTTTCTACTTCGTATTAATCCTACCTTTGCAATAAAGGCTTTATTGTTTTTGATAATTTTTTTCTACAACTTGGTATTGCAAATTTCAGATTGATAATTGAAAACAATAAAAAAGGTTTAACGGATAAAATCGTAAAAAAAACGCTTGCTATATACAGTCGCGGATAAATATAATTATAGAGTAATAATAAGGAATTTCAGGTCAGGTTATTGAAGCTGCAGCAGCAGTTTGAGGTCTTTTTCAATTTATATTGAAAATTATTTTAAAGTATAAAGGAAAAAAAAACAAGTATAAAATACCATTGTTTAAAACTGTTTTATATCAAACAATAGGCTTTGATGCGCTCTATTTTTTAATTTAATCAATTAAAAAAATAATGGGGATAAAAAAAAACGGGCAAATATTTTACTCGGCTATAACGCTTCTTAAGCCGGCGTCGATATTTTCTCCCTTGCTTTCTTTAGGAAGATTTTGCCTAATTAAAAAATTCTGTTCCAAAGATTTTAAAAGTCTATCCATATTATCCACGCTTTCTCGAATCTCTTCAATGCCTTTAACGGTAGTATCCGTTATTTTCGGCACGTCTTCGCTTCCCTTTTCAATATTTACGGAGGCTTTTTTAAGAAAACCCACCGCCTCGTCTATAGAAACGGTTATATCTTTTATAGAAGCGGTTATATCATTTACGGAATTAATCGTTTCTTTAGAGTTTATCAAATCTCCTATAGTCCCCTTCCCATTGTTAACGCTTCCGGTAATCTCCTGAAGATTTGCAAAAGTATTTTTAAATTCTTCAATAGCGGAAAAAAGAGGTCCCGACGGCGCTTGAAGAGTTTGCGCTACATTGGAAAAATCCTGAACTGTTTTTATCAACATTTTTGCTGTTTTTTCTATCTGAAACTCTTCCATAATATCCGAAATAGATTTTTTTTCGCGCGAAGGTATAACTCCGTTTTCGGCAACCAAGACTTGCTCCGTATTCCCGGGATAAACCGATATATATTCCGAACCTATAAAAGTGGGACTTTCGACGGTTACTATTGTTCCGGCTCTAATTCTGGATGAAAATTCTTCTAATATCAAAAGCTCTACCTTAACCCTGTTTTCCGCGGGCGTAATATTTTTTATCTTTCCTATATTGGCTTTATACAGTTTAACGTCTCCGTTTACTTTAAGATTATAACTCTCGTTAAACATTGCATAGTAAGTAATATGAGATTTAAACCAGCTTCGGCCCTTGCCTATTATTACTACAATGGCAATCAGTATTACAATAACGCCGATAACAAAAATACCGGCTAATTTCTCCTTTTTACTATATTCGAGTTTCATAAAAGAATTGAATCTCCGTTTGATACAAAGACAAGCTTTAAAAAGATTAGATTGCGCGCCTCCTTACGAGCTTCTATTAACAAATGACAAATTACCCCGAAAATTTCCTCGACCCGAAGTTCCATACTTATCGCTGCTTCCTTCCGGACCTGACGAAGTTCGTAAGTTTTCGTTACGCGGCTTCCGAAAATAATCTATTCTATTATTAAATAAACGCCCTTAGGGAGGAATTCGGCCCCGCATAAAGCGGATTTCGGGTTACAAGGCACCGCTGGCTCCCCGCCTAGCGCAATCTGACTGCCTTCTAACTGCTTATAATTATTTTTTCAAGAAAATTCCGAAAATTTTACATAAAAAAATCGTAACAAACAGGCTTTGCCATCTTATATTCGATATAAATATAAAAAATTCCGGAATAAAAATCAGATATAAAAAAAACAATCAAATTCAGCAGCAGCAAAAAACATTTTTTTCTTTTCAAGGCTTGGCAAAAGTTTTTCTTGACGTTTGAGGCAAAATTAATTACCCAAAAAAGTTTTCTACCCTTTATAATTAAGCGGGATAGAAAAAATAATATAACGATTTTTAGATTTTAATAAATAGCCAGGCGAAATATTATGGGATTTCGAGCGAAGCGAGAAAAAATTCCTTAATTTAATTATAAACGGAAAAAAGTTTGCCGGATAACAAAGGAGAGATAATAAAAACTATGCCTATATATGAATACAAATGCCAAAAATGCGGAAAAAATTTTGAGTATCTCGTAATAGGGAGCAAAGGACCAATAGACTGCCCTAAATGCAAAAGCGAACAAATCAAAAAAAGACTCTCCTCCTGCGGTTTCCTTACCAAAGGAAACGGGGGCGAAACCATAAAAAGCTCGGCTTCCGCAGCTTCGGCATGCGGTTCCTGTTCCGCTACAAGCTGTTCTACATGCGGACATTAAAATTATGACGCAAACAATAAAAATCGGAACCAGAGGAAGTAAACTCGCGTTATGGCAAGCGGAATATATAAAATCGAAAATAGAAAAACAGAATTCCATATATAACGCGACTATAACTATAATAAAAACCAAAGGAGACATAATAACAGACGTTCCTTTGGCAAAAATAGGAGGCAAAGGGCTATTTGTAAAAGAGATAGAGCTTGCCTTGCTTAACAAACAAATAGATATAGCCGTTCATAGCTTAAAAGATATGCCTGCAATAATGCCGAACGGTTTATCTATAGGAGCTATTCCCAAAAGAGAAAATCCGCAAGACATATTAGTTTCAAAAAACAATATAAAACTTTCCGAGTTGAAAACAGGAGCGGTTATAGGCACAAGCAGTTTAAGAAGAGCCTCGCAGCTTCTTTTTTACAGACCCGATTTAAAAATAAACCCCCTAAGAGGAAATTTAGATACCAGATTAAAAAAGCTTAATACCGAAGCGTTAGACGGTATAATATTAGCGGCGGCGGGAGTGAAAAGACTCGGATACCAAAAAAATATCGCCGAATATATAGATCCGGATATAATACTGCCGGCTGCGGGACAAGGCGCTTTATGCGTCCAAATAAGAGAAGCGGATCCCATAATCCTACCAATTGTAAAAAAATTAAATTCCGAAATCAATCGATACGAAGTTGCGGGCGAAAGAGCGTTTTTACATAACCTTGAGGGAGACTGCCAAATACCGATAGCATCCTTTGGAAAAGCGGAAGGTAATCAATATCGATTAACCGGACTTGTAGCGGACACGGCAGGAAAACAAATAATAAAAAGCCAAATTGGCGGAGAGTTAAAAAACGCTGCAAAACTCGGCGCAAAACTTGCCGAAAAGCTTATTTCTATGGGAGCGGATAAAATATTGCAAAATATAAAAAATAGCATTCAGTAGCCTCCGCCTTTGTCGATTTTATGCGTTATAATTAAATCTCAATCGTCAACCAAAATAAATATTCTTATAAATAATAAAATAAACAAAAAGATAAAAATAATGAACCGTAAAAAAGTATATCTAATAGGAGCCGGACCCGGAGACCCCGAATTAATAACCGTAAAAGGAAAAGAAAGCATAGAAAAAGCCGACATTATAATATACGACTATCTTGCATCGCCCGAGCTTTTAAAACATGCGGATAAGACAGCCGAAATAATATATGTAGGGAAAAAAGGAGGCGATCATACCCTTTCGCAAGACGGAATAAACAGACTCCTTATAGAAAAAGCAAATCAGAACAAAATAGTGGCAAGATTAAAAGGAGGAGACCCGTTTATATTCGGAAGAGGCGGCGAAGAAGCCGAAGAGCTTAAAAAAGCCGAAATAGACTTTGAAATAATACCCGGAGTTACATCCGCCATAGCCGCTCCGGCTTATGCGGGAATACCCTTGTCGCACAGAAAATTTACATCGACAATAGCCTTTGTAACGGGACACGAAGACCCCGAAAAAAAAAACCCCTCCGTAAACTGGGCAGCCTTAACCAAAATAGGCACCATAGTATTTCTTATGGGAGTAAAAAACCTGCCCAACATAGT
>JAFDMD010000043.1 GCA_019306185.1 Deltaproteobacteria bacterium | reverse complement strand
GGTAGAGACGTAGCATGCTACGTCTCTACTTTATTACCGTGAAGCTTAATTATAAACAGAGGAAATACTCATTATTATCAAAGGCGGTAGTTTTATTTGCGTAGCGGCTCTTGCCGTCGAGGAAAATCCGAGACGGCAAGTAAAAAGCGAAGCAAACAAACTCCGCTATTGCCGACAGGTTGAGCGCTTACGCCTTATTAAGTTTTTCAGCATCGACTAATTAGCGCCTTTTACTCTTATCCTTTAAGCCTTTGTACGAATCTAATCATTCTTGATATTACGGCTTTGATTGTCTTGACTTTGGATCCCGCTATAAGTAAGTTTAATACAGGGCAACGCGTTTTTGCTATTCGCTTACTCCCAAATATGCCTTTTTGATTTCTTTGTTGTTAAGAAGGACGTTAGCGTCGTCTTCCGCGATAATTTTTCCGGTCTCCATTACATAACCGCGTTTTGCAATTTTAAGGGATAGGTTTGCGTTTTGCTCCACAAGAAGAACGGTTGTTCCTTTTTTATTGATCTCTTCTATTATTTCAAAAATTTTAAGCACTATTAACGGGGCGAGTCCTAAAGATGGCTCGTCTAAAAGCAAAAGTTTGGGTCTGCCCATCATAGCTCTTCCTATGGCAAGCATTTGCTGTTCGCCGCCGGATAAAGCGCCGCCGGGCTGTTTTTTTCTATCTTTTAAAATCGGAAACAGTTGATATATATATTCAATATCTTTGTTTATTTCTTTATAATCTCTGCGTAAAAAAGCGCCCATTTCCAGATTATCTTCTACGCTTAATCTCGGAAATATTCGGCGTCCTTCGGGGGCTTGGCATAAGCCTATGCCGGGCAAAATGTCCGCGGGTTTTTTATGTATGGGCTCGCCGTAATATAGTATTTCGCCGCTTGTAACCGGAACTATGTTTGATATTGTCATTAACATAGTTGTTTTTCCGGCTCCGTTTCCGCCTATTACGGCTACTATTTCTCCTTTAAACGCTTTTAGGGATATGTTTTTTAAAACTTGTATTTCGTTGTATCCGGAGGTTACGTTTTTTAATTCGAGTATAGGTTTTTCCATAGCGACTTTTATTCCTCTTTTTCTTCGGATCTTACCCCCATACGTTTGGAGGGTATAATGCCTTTTGGTCTAAAAAGCATCATTAGGGTCATAGAAGCTCCGAAAGCAAGCATTCTATAAAGCTCAAATTCTCTAAAGACTTCCGGAAGCGCTATAAGAGCTATTACTCCCAATATTATTCCGGGAATCGAGCCCATTCCGCCCAAAACCACCATAGAAAGAACCATAGCCGATTCTATGAAGGTAAAGCTTTCGGGGCTTACAAATCTCATTCTTGCCGCAAAAAAAGCGCCTGCAATTCCTCCCAAAATAGCCCCGGCCGCGTATGCGAGAAGTTTTAAAGAAAATGTGTTTACTCCCATCATTTCCGCTGCGGTTTCATCTTCTCTTATAGCCTCCCAAGCTCTGCCTATTCGGGAAGCGGAGAGCCTTGCGACTACGATGATGGTAAAAATCACTAAAATCAGCGCTACATAATATAAGTAATGAAGTTTTTTTAGATATAGATATTCAAGAGAAAATCCGTTTGTAAAGTTCGGAACAAGAACGGAAGGGGGTTTTATTCCGAGTATTCCGTTTGGTCCGTTTGTTAATTGCATCCAGTTGTTGAATATGATTCTTATTATTTCGCCGAAACCGAGAGTAACTATGGCAAGATAGTCTCCTCTCATTCTTAAAGTCGGGTAACCCACTATACATCCGGCAATTCCCGCAAAAACAGCGGCAATAGGAAGGGATATCCAAAATGATATGCCGTAAAATGTATTAAGCAAAGCGTAAGCATAAGCGCCTACGCCGTAAAAAGCAATGTAACCGAGATCAAGCAACCCCGCCATTCCTACCACTATGTTAAGCCCAAGCCCTAAGCATATGTATATTAAAACATTTATGGCGACGTCTTGAGCGTATCTTTCCGTAAAAAAAGGGAATAAAAAGGCTATAACTCCTATTATGCTAAAAAGAAGGGGCTTTGGCATAGAGATCGTATAACCGTAAATTTTATTTCTTGCTGAAGATAAGGGCTTTATAAGTTTTAAGGTCAACCCTTTTTTATGGATGATATAAAAGATTATAACTATAATAGAGGCGCATAAAATGTAGAGCCAAACAGAAAAAGCCTTTGCAAAAGTAAGGGTTCCGTCCGCATTAATTCCCAAAAGCGGCCATAATAATAGGAAAATCCAAACAAGCCCTATTAAATATTTTTTTCCTTTGCTTTTAAACTCTTGTATCATCGACATTTTCACCCATTATACCCGTAGGCATAAAATAAAGAACTCCGATTAAAATGATAAACGCAAAAACATCTTTATATTCGCTCGATATATATCCGGCTCCGAATATTTCTATCATGCCTATTAAAAAACCGCCGATCATTGCGCCGGTAATGTTGCCTATGCCTCCTAATACGGCGGCGGCAAAAGCTTTTATTCCCGGAACAAAACCCATGGTATAACCTACGGAACCGTAATACATGCCTACCATTATGCCTGCGGCGGCGGCAAGGCTTGCGCCTATAATAAAGGTAAGGCTTATGATTCTATCGCTTTTAATCCCTACTAAAGAGGACATTGTTTTATCTTGAGCGGTAGCCCGCATTGCTTTTCCGATTCTTGTTTTAAAAACCAGAATGTTAAGGAGTATTAATAATAGAATTGTTATCAATAGCATTATAATTTGCATGTAGCTTACTTTTATGTTTCCGAAATTAAATCCGCCTTGCGAAAAGATAGCGGGATAAGCTTTGTCGTAAACTCCCTGAGTAAGCATAAGTCCGTTTTGTATAAATATAGACATTCCGAGCGCGCTTAAAAGCACGGATAAGCGGGAAGATTTTCTTAAAGGCTTGTAGGCTATTTTTTCTACGCCGGTAGCGAGAAGAGAGCAGTATATCATAGATAGAATAATAGCTCCGGCAAGGCATAGCCAAGGATGCGTTTGGAGATAACCGTTAGCGCTTAAAAAACTTAAAAGTATTACGCCCATGTAACCGCCCGCGGCAAAAAATTCGCCGTGAGCAAAGTTTATAAGCTGTATTATGCCGTAAACCATAGTATAGCCTAAAGCTATAAGAGCGTAAACTCCGCCTAACGTTAATCCGTTTATAAGTTGTTGGATAAAATATTCCATAATTTTTTTTCAATTCCGCCGCATAACTTCGTAGTTTGTCCGATTTCTGCGTTGGATAACAAATTTTCAATCCTCAAAATACTTTGAGTATTCCTGCGGTTAAAAATTGTTATCCGCCTTCAACTTGAATAAACCACTTTGTTATGCAACGGAATTTAATCATTTTATAATTAAATTGCAAAGCGCCAACGTCTTTTTCGATTATATTTTTTTATTGCGCTTAATTAAAGGATTTCTCCGCAAGCAAAGCGAGAAACCCCTGAATTCAAGAGATGTTTGAATTTATTGGTTTCTTAAAACAGTTCGCCTGTTTCGGGATTCCAGTAGTTTTTAAAGCTTTTATCTTCGACTTTAAATATTACATAGCTGGAACTGGAGTCTCCGTTTTCCTTAAAGCTTATATTTTTGGAAGCTCCCTGATAATTCATTTTAAGCATTGCTTCTTTGATTTTTGCGGGGTCGGTTCCGCCCGTTTCTTTTATTGCCTTTAAAAGAGTAATAGCCGAATCGTAAGCGTAAGCGGAGTATGCGCCAACTTTATCGGATCCTGTAATTTCTTTGAATTTTGAAATAAATTTTTTATAAGTCTCAATTTCTTTGTCCATAAATCCGTAGGTTAAATAAACCCCTTCCGCCGCATCTTTTGCAATCTCTATAAATTGCGGATGATATACCGCGTCTTGACTTAATATTATCGATTTTATGTCGTTCCGTTTTGCCTGTATAGCCATAAGGCTTCCGGTTGCGGAATTTTGAAGACTCATATACAAAGCGTCCGGTTTTTTGGTTTTAACTTTTGTCAAAACCGCAGAAAAATCTTTATCTCCCTGATTTACATGGTCATGTAATATTACTTTTATTCCGGCTTCTTTGCATCCTTCGGCAACCTTTTCGGCAAGACCTTGAGAATATGTTGTTTTATCGTCAATTATAAAAACGGTTTTAACTTTTTTGTAGGTTAAAAATTTTATCGCCGCTTTAGACTGATCATCGTCTCGTCCGCACATGCGAAACATGTAATCAAGTTCCCTTTCGGTTACTTTTTCGTTAGTTGAAGCAGGGGTAATCATTATAATATTTTCTTCCGCTAAAGCTTCGGAAGCCGGAATTGTAGCGGAACTGCAGTATGCGCCTACAACTCCTACAACTTCGCTGTTTATAAGCTTGTTTGCGGCGGCTACTGCTTGTCTCGGATCGCATGCGGTATCTTGGGAAAAAAGTTTTATTTTATCAAATCCTTTTATGCCGCCTTCGTCTTCGATTACCGCTATTGCCGTTTTAACCCCGTTTGCAATATCATTTCCATCCGCGGCGTAAGGTCCGGTCAAAGGACCCATAGAGCCTATTTTTAAAGTTTCCGCAAAAGATGCGGAGCTTATAAAAATAGCCGTTATAATGGTTAATATAAACAATTTCGATTTTTTTAATTTCATTAATAATCTCCTTTATATTTTTATAATTAATATACAGAGAAAAAACATATGTTATCTATAATCTCTGCAATCCTTCTCGTCGCAAACAAAGCGAAGTATTATTCTTCCGGCTGCCCCAGATAAGCTTCTATAACCTTTTTATCTTTTTGAATTTTTTCGGGCGCGCCGTCGGCTATTTTAACTCCGTAATCAAGGCATACTATTTTATCGCATATTGTCATAACAAACTTCATGTCATGCTCTACCAAAAGAATATCTATGCCAAGCCCGGAAATCTTTTTTATATCGTTCATAAGCTCCATTGTTTCGGACGGATTCATACCTGCGGCAGGCTCGTCCAAAAGAAGCAATTTTGGGTCCGATGCAAGCGCTCTTGCTATTTCAAGTCTGCGCTGCAGCCCGTAAGGAAGATTTTTGGCAATATCGTAAGAGTAATTTTCAAGCCCCATAAACTTCATTGTTTCAAGAGATTTTTCTATAATATATTCTTCCTCTTTTTTTTGCGATTTTGTTTTGAATATTGCGCTTATAGGTCCATGCTTTGTTCTGCTATGCAAAGCTATCATAACATTTTCCACTGCGGTCATCTCTTTGAAAAGGCGTATTGTCTGAAAGGTTCTGGCGATTCCGAGTTTAAGAATCTGATGAGGTCTTTTTTTTAGAATTATATTTTTGTAAAATTCCGCCGATCCGGCGTAAGCGTTATAAACTCCGGTAATAACGTTAAATATGGTTGTTTTTCCGGCTCCGTTAGGACCTATCAGCCCTACTATTTCTCCCTTTTTTATACTAAAGCTTACCTCTTTTAAAGCTTGTATGCCTCCGAAACGGACGCTTATCTTATCTAGTTTTAAAGAAAATCGGTCGGTCATCTTTTATATTTTTATTATGAAACTTATTCTTGCCGCTCAACCAAACAAGAAATATATTTTTTATTTTGTATATTTTTTATGTCTTATTTTAAGAATAAAGATTTGTATGCTAAAATAAATAACTCTATACCAAAAAAATTAAATAAATCAACCTAATTATTTAAATTGTAATAAAAGAAGGTTTATATTTTTGTATATTAAAATAGATAAAGCCGCTTTGGCTTTTGTAGAAACATATTTTTTCTTGTTTAAGAACAGATCTAAAATTTTTCCATATAAATATAGCCGAATCACTATAATTTAAAATAACAGGGGAAATTGCTCCCGTCATTTCGACCAAAGGGAGAAATCCCCGAATTATTTTTGCCGGCCATTTCGATTGTCTTGGCCTCCCTCCCCCCCCAAAAAAGTAGACAATAGATAATGATAAATAATATAAGTTAAAAGAGAAAGGGGGAATTATGTCAAATATTAGATATACGCAAGAATTTAAAGAGGGAGCGATACGTTTAATGCGTAATAGCTCCGAGAGCTTTATCGCATTATCGAAGAGACTATAAGGATAAAAAGAGTAAATAAGAGTTAATAGGGGTAATTTTACTAAAAGAGGACGATGCCATTACCATTTCCACCTTAGTTAATACGGTAACAAGAGAAGGAGAATATTATTTGACAGGTAATATGCTTGGCAATGTTGTTGGGGAGGTAGGCGGTTTGTTAATAAAAAATATAGACGGAAAAAATTATGACTTTAAAGTAAAATCGGGCTTATAATTTAGCGTATCGGTTATAGCAGTTTTAAATTTTTCGGCTTTGTCTTTTCGGACTAAAACTTTAAATAAGACATTTTCTTTATAAATTTCTTTTATAGTTTCGGCTTTAAAGATTTTCAGTATATGTTTAACGGATGTTATATCATTATATTTTGCCGTAAAAGTAATATCTGCGGTTATAATTTTTTTTTTTGTTTTAAGATTCGCAAGAGCCCTTTGTAAGACTCCGGAATAGGCCCTTATGAGTCCGCCTGTTCCGAGTTTTACTCCTCCGAAATATCTTGTAACTACGGCGGCTATTTCTCCTATGCCGGAATTTATCAAAACGGTTAACATCGGCTTGCCTGCGGTAGAACGTGGTTCGCCATCGTCGCTCATTCCTACGAAAGCGGAGCTTTTCGGCTCGCCGGTCTGATAAGCCCAGCAGTTATGCGAAGCGTCCGGGAATTCTTTTTTTATTTTTTCTATAAAAATTTTTGCCTCTTTAATAGAAGAGGCTCTTTGAACCGTAGCTATAAAGCGGCTTTTTTTTATGGTTTCCGAGGCTCTTACAGGCGAAGCCGGGATTTTAAACTCGTTATTCATGTTTTATAATTCTTCGCGGATTCGAACGTTAAATTTTAAGGGATGATTATAAAAATAATTAAGGGATTTCTCCTCGCTATGCTCGTCGAAATAATAAGCAAAGGTAAAAGTCGTAGAAATACAGATTTTTTATTTTTACCTTGTTACTTTGCCGAACGAGGCGAGAAAAACAGGCTTTTTTATCCTATATAAGGTTTTCTTAAAATTGTATCTTTGCGCCAAAATTTATCGTCTCTTTGCTTATATCCTATATTATAATGAAGCCCGCGGCTTTCTTTTCTAAAGATTGCGCATTTTACGATTAATTCCGCCGTAAGCGCAATATTTCTTAATTCTATAAGATCGGCGGTTACTTTAAAATCTCGGTAGTATTCTTTGATTTCTTTTTGTATTGTTTCGATTCTTCTTTTAGCCCTTTCCAATCTTTTATCGGATCTGACTATGCCGACGTAATTCCACATAAGCCGTCTTATTTCTTCCCAGTTATGAGTAACCATTATTACTTCATCGCTATCCGTAGTTCCGGTATCGTCCCAGTCCGGCGGCGTAGGAATTGAAGCGTCTATATCTTTTATTTCCAAGATCGCCTTTTGAGCGGCTCTATCCGCAAAAACAGCGGCTTCAAGTAAAGAGTTGCTTGCGAGTCTGTTTGCTCCGTGAAGTCCCGTGCAAGCGGTTTCGCCTACTGCATAAAGCCGGTTTATGTTTGTTCTGCCATGTATATCCGTTAAAACTCCGCCGCACATATAATGGGCTGCGGGGACTACGGGTATAGGAACTTTTGTCATATCTATGCCAAAGGTAAGACATTTTTCATAAAGATTTGGGAAACGTTTTTTTATAAATGATGATTTCTTATGGGATATGTCAAGATAAACGGAATCGCTTCCGTCTGTTTTTAACTCGTTATCTATTGCTCTCGCTACAACGTCTCTGCATGCAAGCTCCCCATGTTTATCATATTTTTGCATAAATCTTTTGCCGGAAGCGTTAAGGAGTATTCCTCCTTCCCCTCGCATTGCTTCGGAGATTAAAAAGTTTTTTGCCTGTTGGTGATAAAGACAGGTAGGGTGAAACTGAACAAATTCTAAATTTGCGACCGCGGCTCCGGCTCTGTAACTCATAGCGATACCGTCTCCGGTTGCAATGTCCGGGTTGCTTGTATATAGATATGCTTTTCCGGCTCCGCCTGTGGCAAGAAGAGTGGCTCTTGCGGAAAATGTTTTTACTTTTTTTCGGTTAATATCCAAAACATAAGCTCCGCAGCAATAATCTTCGTGGGTGGTTATTATGCTTCCTCTTTTAAGTCGGGTTGAACATGTTATAAGGTCTATTGCTATATGATTTTCGTAGATTTCTATATTTTTATGTTCTTTTGCGCGCCGGACAAGCGCGCTTTCAATTTCCAATCCGGTCATGTCGTAGCTGTGAAAGATCCTTTTTTTTGAATGCCCGCCTTCTCGTCCCAAATCAAAGGCGTTTTGATTATCCGCAGAATTTATATTTTCTTTACGGCTAAATTGTACTCCGAAATTTATTAACTCGCGTATATGTTTAGGGCCTCCGTTTACGACTATTTCAACGATTTCAGGGTTGCATAAGCCGTCTCCGGAAGCGAGGGTGTCTTGTATATGAAGGGCAAACGAATCGCCGCTGCTTTTGCAAACCGCCGCTATTCCTCCTTGCGCCAAACTGGTGTTGCTTTCCATAATATTTTTTTTGGTAACTATACGGACTTTGCCGTGTTCCGCGGTTTTTAAAGCAAATAAAAGCCCTGCTATTCCGGCGCCTATAACCAAAAAATCGGTTTTATCTTCCATTATTTATCCTTTAATATAGCAAATTTTTTTCAGTTCATCTTCAGATAAAAATAAAAATCAATCTTCTCTTGACTTATTACCGTTTTACATAATAATTTAGCTTAAATAAACAATTTTTTATTTTTGTTTCAAAAATTATAATATGTCAATATTTTATTTGAGGTTTTAATTTAAAAATGATCTCTTTTGATTTGGAATGCGAAAACGGGCATTTTTTTGAAGGCTGGTTTCAAGACGCCGACGCCTTTGATAAACAACAAAAAGACGGGTTGTTATCCTGCCCCGTATGTAATAGCTCTTGCGTTTATAAACTGCCTTCCGCTTTCGCTATAAAGAAAGCGGGTAGCGAACGTAAAGCTCCGGCTTCATTATCGGCGCTTAAAAAAAAGATGCAAGATACTTCAAAGGTTTTAAATGAATTTTTGGAAAAAAATTTTAAAAACGTAGGAACAGATTTTACCAAAGAGGCTCTTAATATACATTACGGTTTAAAGGAGCCTAAAAATATAAGAGGGGTAAGCACTAAAAAAGAGGAGAAGCTGCTTGCAGAGGAAGGGGTTAAATTTATAAAGTTTCCTCGTTTGTCGTCAGAAAATACGGATAAGGAACAGGATTGAAAATATAAAATCAATACGGGTTAAAAAGAATAATTTTGTAAAATACGGGCGGTTGTAATAAGACGTCTTTGCTTGTAATGTCCGATATATGGGCAATGAGCAATTTTATAATAAAAATAATAAGCATAAAAAATTTCCGTAATTAAAATTATGCGGATATAAAAAAGGAGATTTTATGAAAACTTTAATTTATGGCGGCATAGCTGCAGTTTTAGGAATAATAGGGCTGGTTATTTGGTTTGAACCGTTTTTAAATATAATAACCGGAATTATTCCTATTATGCTTATATTAGGAGGCGCTCTTGCCTTGTATATCGGTTATGACGAATTTCAAAGCGCAGCCGAACAAAAAGGGAGCGGTTTTAGCGAAAAGTCCGAAGAGAAAATTCAAGGTTTTGAAGAGGAGATAACAAAACTTAAGGAGGAGATTGCCGATTTAAAAGTTGATAAAAGCTAATGTTATTTTGTTTAACATTAGCTTCTAATAAAGGAGAAAATCGGCAATAAGCTTTTTATACTCTTTTATTTCCTGTTCCCAAAATTTTGCTATTTCGGATATCGGCTCCGAATTTTCTATGCGTTTGCGAATACGTTTTGAGCCTAATATTAGATCTATCGGTTTTTTTACGAATTCATATTCGTAAGGCGGATTTTTCCAGCAAAAATTTTTCTTAAACAGTTTTAAAAAAAGACTTAAAAATTTTAAAGAGGCAATGTAAGGATTATAAAGTTTCGGTTCTGTAACATGTATCTGAAATCCCTTGCATATCGTATCTTTCCATTTGTTATATACCGGCTGAAAAAAAATTGGTCTTATAAGCGCTCCTTCAATATTATTTATTTCGTAATCGCTTAAAACTTTTTCTATATCTATAAAGGGAGCTCCGAATGTTTCGAACGGCTGGGTTGTTCCTCTTCCTTCGGATATGTTTGTTCCTTCCCATATAACCTGCCCCGGATATACAAGAGCCGAAGCCGGAGTGGGAAGGTTAGGAGACGGAGGTATCCATACCAGATTTGTATTTTCAAAAAGCATATCTCTTTTCCAGTTTTTAAGCGGAATAACCTTTATATTTGCGTCTATTCCAAAGCGTTTGTTAAATAAAAGAGCTATTTCTCCTATTGTAAGTCCGTGCTGCATTGGCATTGGAAATCTGCCTACAAAGGATTGATAATTATCTTCAAGCAATCCGCCTTCTATTTTGACGCCTCCTAACGGGTTGGGCCTATCTAAAATAATTATTTGTTTATTATATTTTTTTGCCGCTTCCATACAATAGGATAGAGTATAAATAAATGTATATACGCGAGTTCCTACATCTTGCAGATCTACAATAAGAGCGTCTATAAGATTCATTTCTTTTTCGGAAGGCTCTCTTCTGTTTTTGTAAAGGCTAAATACCGGAATTTTTAAAAAGGGCTCTATGATATCTTTAGATTCTTTCATGTTATCCTGTTTTTCGCCGAAGATTCCATGCTGGGGGAAAAAAGCGCTTTTAACTGACCGGGAAAAATATTATTCAAACATGTAGCGCCATGTATAAGTTTTAAATTTACAGACGCTTGATTGCAAAGATAACCGAGCCGTTTATTTTTTAAAATTTCCGGCGGACTCGCAATTAGATTGTCCAAACCTGTTTTAACTTTGTTCATTATAAACCTTTTAAAATGGTTTTTATTTAATTTTAGACGCAAGAACCGCTACGCAAATAGATTCCGCCATAGCCTTGTTTCCTCTTAATATTTGCAATAAAATATTAAATGTAATATTAATTCTTTGTAAATATTTTATCTTATTTTTCTTAAAATTTATAATAATCACAATATGTATTATGCTTTTTAGATATCGACTACATTATAACGGCGGCAAGAATAAAGCGTAAAGTAGAAGTTGTCAAATTTTAAAATATTTTGTAGTAGATAAAACGCTTACGCGGTAAATTTATATGACATTTCATTTTAACTCGGCAACAGCTATCCAATTCTATCTGTTTTTTTAATAGGACGCGACAATATATGGATAAACAGGAAAATAATAATAATTCGGATAAATATAAGTATCTTATAGATAATTGTATATTAACCGAAAATCAGCTTAAAAAAATTTTTGAAGATTTTAAAGAATATAATAAAGATGTGGAAACAGCGTTGATAAAGGATTTTAATATTCCGGAAAAGCAAATTCTTTATTCTTTAAGCAGTTATTTTAACGCTCCGTTTTTTAATTATAAAAAGGGTATAAAGCCTTTTGCAAAGCCGAGTTTAAAAACAAAAGCCGAATTTATGAGAAATAATTTGTGGGCTCCTTTTGAGCAGACCGAAAAAAAAATAAAGATAGCGGTTAATAATCTTAAAAATTATCAACTTATTAACTCTATAGAGTCAATATGTTATGAGTATGATATAGAATTTTATATTGCTTTGAAAAAGGATATATTAATCTTAATAGATATGTTGGAAAAGGATTCGGAAAAAGATATAAAAAAAATATCGGTTTCCAATCTGCAAGCCCCGTCCGATAAAGAGGAAAACGAGGCGGTAAGGCTCGCGGACGAGATTATAACCGAAGCTTATAAATTAGAAGCTTCCGATATTCATATAGAACCTTATCCGGGAACAGAGAAGACCGAAATAAGAATAAGAACAGACGGAATTTGCCGGTTACACAAAACCATAGATAGCAAATATAGGAACCCTCTTATATCAAGAATTAAAATAATGGCGGGGCTTGATATAGCCGAAAGAAGAAAACCTCAAGACGGAAAGATAAGATTTAAAACTAATAAAGGGGAGAATATTGAACTAAGAGCCGTAACAATTCCTACCCAGGGCGGATTGGAGGATGTCGCGCTCCGAATTCTGCCGTCAGGAGGCGTTATACCGCTTGAGGATATGAAACTTTCTAAAAGAAACTATAAACAGTTTATTGAAGCGATTAAAAAACCGAACGGAATTATTCTTGTATGCGGACCTACCGGATCCGGCAAAACAACGACTTTGCATTCTGCTCTTTGTAAAATAAATAAGCCTGATAAAAAAATATGGACAGCCGAAGACCCTGTTGAAATAACCAAAAAGGGGTTAAGACAGGTTCAGATAAATTCTAAAATAGGCTTTACATTTGCGGCTGCAATGCGTTCTTTTTTAAGAGCTGATCCGGATGTTATTATGGTAGGAGAGATGAGGGATAAAGAAACCGCAAAGATAGGAGTAGAAGCCGCTTTAACCGGACATCTGATATTATCGACTCTTCATACCAATAATGCTTCCGAAAGTATTGCAAGGCTTTTGGAGATGGGCATAGAGCCGTTTAACTTTTCGGATTCCATATTAATTATTCTTGCTCAAAGGCTTGCGCCTACTTTATGCGAAAAATGTAAAAAAAGGTATCATCCGCAAGAAGAGGAATATATAAATATAGTAAAAGAATTCGGAGAGGATGATTTTGACGCTTTTGTAAATATACGGTATTCAAAGGATTTATTTTTATATAAGCCTACCGGCTGCCTTGATTGCGGCAAAACCGGCTATAAGGGACGAATCGCAATTCATGAATTGCTTGTAGGAACGCGTGCGATTAAAAGATTAATAAAAAAGGAGGGCGGAGCCGAAGATATAAGAAGAGCGGCTAAAAAGGAAGGAATGACAAGTTTAAAGCAGGACGGCATAATAAAGGTTTTTAAGGGATTTTGCGATTTAAGGCAGGTTAAGCGTATATGTCTTTAAGTTTGGCGGATAACTTTATAATTTGCCCGTTTGCGGCGTTGAGATTTTTAATCGCAAAACGATTTGTATAAAGGAATAAAGAATAAGATCATAAGGCGCTAATTAAGGGATTTCTTGCGGCGCTCGAAATGACAAACTTTTTATTCCGGACGAACATTTTTTCACCCTGTCATTTCGACGAGTGAAACGAGGAGAAATCCCTTAATAAAAAGCGATAAATAATAGATATTGGCAAAGCCGTTTACGTTTAAAATGTAGGCTTTCTATCATCGACTAACTAACTTTACCTTCAATTAGTTTATGACTTTTTGCGATTAATTTTTTTTAATAATAGAGATTTTCTCTATTATTTTCATAAAAGGGAAATATATAAAAATAGTATGTACATAAATGAAAAACAGATAATATTGGCTTCCGAATCGGAAAGAAGAAAAATTTTATTGGAAGAGGTTGGAATTGATTTTATGGTAATGCCGAGCAATTTTGACGAAGAAAAAATTCCGGTATCCGAACCGGAAGATTATACGATAGACTTGTCTAAAGCAAAAGCCGAAACCGTGTCGGTTAATTATCCGGATTCTTGGATAATAGCGGCGGATACAATAGTTATTGCGGATAAGGAAATACTTGGAAAGCCGAAATCAAGACAGGACGCGTTTGATATGATAAAGAAATTAAGCGGAAATGTTCATACGGTTTATACCGGCTATTATATAACCTCTTATTCGGAAAAGAAAAGTTTTAAAGGGTGCGAAAAAACTGATGTTTGCTCCAAGGATATTTCGGAAAAGGAGATTATTCATTATCTTGATAACGGCAAGCCTTACGATAAATCCGGCGGCTATTCGCTGTTAGGACCAAGCGCCTTATTTATAAAAAGTATAAACGGATCTTATACTAATGTTTTAGGGCTGCCGGTATGCGAAGTAATGGAGATATTAATAAGAGAAAGGATTGCGGTTCCTGGATAATTTCGGTTTATAAATTTATAATTTGTCTTTTTTTTGCATTTAAAACAGACAAGCACTTTGTTCCGAAATGATTTTTTGTTATTAACTATAGAGTTTTTCCATATCATTTTTAGATAAGCGAGAAATCCCTTTATTATTTTTACGCATATAACTTACGGATAGGCGTTTGTTATGTTATCATAACAACTGTAGCCATTCGCCCGCTTAGCTCGCGGTCTCGTCTTGCGGAATGGAATAAGAGGTTTGTAAAGGTGTCTTGCTCCTCCGCGCTGATGTTGTTTTTATTAATTCCGGCTTTAATAAGTTGTATGCGCGCCAATTCGTATAGGTTTGCATAATATTTTCCATCGGTCGCCGCCGCTTTAAACGCTTTTTTATTATCGGGGTCGGTTTTAAGAAATTGTTCGTAAACTTCATAACCCACTTCAAAGCTTGAATACCCTATGGCGGGACCTAACCAAGTATATATTTCGGCGGGATTGTAATTTAATGCGGAAACGGCGTTTTTAATTACGCCTGTATTTAACCCGCGCCAGCCTGCATGAGCCGCTCCTACGGCTTTTCCGTCCCGCGTTGCAAATATTACCGGAAGGCAGTCTGCGGTAAGTATAACGCAGGCTGTTCTTTTTTTATTTGTAACGGCTCCGTCCGCCTCTTTGATATTATTTTTTTCCGGCAGTTTTAAGACGCGATTGCCGTGAACCTGTTTAAGCCATTTGATCGGCATGCATGGTCGCAGAAGTTTTTCGATATTTTTACGCTCCGCAATCGAATTTTTTGAGGCTCCGGAAAAGGATAATTTTTTTTTGCCTGCTTGAGCAAGGGTTGTAAATGCAAGTATATTCGGCAGATTTTGCCATTTTGGTCGAACGATTGGAATAGTTTTGAATTCGGAAAACATTTTCAAGCTTTATTTGTTGGTTTCTAATTTTATAAGACATACGGTTTTGTTTTTTAATTGATAATTTTTCATAATAGAAAAATATTGTCAATATTATAAACATTATATGATACTCCTTTTTGTTATAGCGCTTTTTAAAATAATCCGGCAAAAAAGCTTGAATCGGCTTGTAAAAGTTGCGCGCGGGTGTTATAAAATCGGCGTTTCATACGCGTAATTTCTCCGCATATAAAAAGGAAAAATCGGATAAAAACTTATGCAAAATATAAAAAATAATTTTATAATATATATTTTAAACATATTGCTTTTAATATTTTTTTGTTCTTTTAAATCGGCTTGGTGCCTTGAAGATCCGCTTAATTCGGAAAAAAATATTCCTTTATATAATACTATCGATTACGATAAGGAATGCGAAGCTTTGGATTTTTACGGCGAGAATAAAAGCCTTAATATATTTTCTGCGGTTAATCTTGCGCTTTGCAACAATCCGGAAACAAAGGCGGCATTTTTTGAGATAAAAAAGAATGCGGCGGATTACGGAGCCGTAAAATCGAATTATCTGCCTTCCGCAAGCATAAGCATGTATCATAATAGAAGCAAAACCGAGCCGTCCGATATTGAAAATAGAAATACGGGGGCGGAAGTTTCTTACGAATGGCTTCTTTTTGATTTCGGAAAACGAAAAGCGAATAATGATAAAGCATATTTTTTGTTGTTATATTCGGCTTTCCGGCATAACAGGGCGGTAGAAAATATTATTTATTCTACAATAGAAACTTATTGTAATCTATTTTCCTCAAAAAAAGAGATACAAGCCGCAGTTAGTTCCGAAAAGGCTTATAAAACCGCTTATGAGATTGCCGAAGAAAAATATCAACTCGGCATCGTCCGCAAATCCGAGCTTTTACAGGCAAAAACAGATTATGCCAAAAGCTCTTTAATTCGTTTAAAAGCCGAAAATGCAAACGCCGATTGTTTGGGGCGTTTATTAAAGCTTTTAAATATAAAACAGGGAACCAAAATAGATATTGAAAAGCCGGAAATAATAAACGGTTTGTTAATTTCGGATAAAAAAGTAGCGGCGCTTATTGAAAAAGCGCTTAATAACAGCGCGGACATTAAATCTTACGAAGCTTTAAAAAAATCGTATCAAGCCGCAAAACGAGGCGCGCTACGCGCCGGTTTTCCTTCAATATCTCTTTACGGAGGCGTAGGAATAGAAGATAGCGCAAGACAAAGCGAAAATATAAGAAATAGTAATATAGGAATAAAAGCTTCTTTTCCGCTTTTTACCGGATTTTATAATACCTATAATCATAAAAAAGCGGAATATGCCGAAAAAAAAGTTGAATTGGAAAAGGAGGAAACGGAAAATAACGCCGCTTATGAAGCATGGTCTGCTTATAATAATTTAAAAACCGCGGAGAAAAATTATCAGGTATCGAAAATAATGCACGAAAGCGCTTTGGAAAATAAAAATTTAACTTTAGGAATGTATAAAGAGGGGCAAAGCTCTATGCTGGAGGTATTAAAAGCGATAGCCTCTTATGCGGACGCGGAAAAAGAGGCGGTAATGTCTGAGTATAACCGTATTATTGCTCAAGCTTTACTTTTAAAATCCGTAGGAGCGCTTGATTTGGAGGCTTTAAAAATATTCAATCGCAAAAAAGAATGATTATAAAAATAATAAAGAGATTTCTCGCTTTGCCGGACAAGATAGGCTTCTTATTTTTGCATCGTTATTTCGGCGAACGAAGCGAGGAGAAATTTTATAACGGAAATATAAATAAAAGAGAAAATGAGTTTTATATGCTCCATAGAACAGGTTGGGCGCTAAAAGGCATATAGAATGAGAATTTATTTATTGTTATACAAAATAATTTCATATACAAATTGCTACAAATAATTAGGGTCTGTTGACATTTTCGGAATAACAGCTTGAAATACCATCGCGATTTTGTAAGTTATTTTTTTTTACATATAAAAATAATAACGAGATTGCGATGGTTCGACTAATGC
>JAFDMD010000152.1 GCA_019306185.1 Deltaproteobacteria bacterium | reverse complement strand
TTTGTTCCATTTTTTTTAAAACATGCCTTAAAATTTCTTTTTTCATAATACGCCTCCTTTTTTATACCTCTTTTAATTCTTTAAAATGATTATAAGCTTCATCTTTTATCTTCGCTCCTAATTCTTTATGTTGGTTTAATATGTATATCCTTAATATCATTATAGGTTTTTTTAATTGATTTAATATATTAGAGTATTTAAGAATATCTTCCGGTTCATTTTCATTCCCTATAACGCCGAGATTATACAGTTTTTTTTTATCCGTATCGTCGTCTTTATTGTGAACCTGTTCTAATAATTTTGATATTTCCACTTTCTTTTCATATCTAAAAAAGTCTTCGTTTTCTTTTAACTTTTTATCTTTAAGTCCTTTTAACATATACTTATACCGATTATATAACTCATTATCTTTGTTAGCACTTATACGATCGGTATCTATATGATCAAAAATCGGAGTTATATGCCCCTGTCTCATTAACATTTTCGCCCAAATATTATTTTTTTGCGAATCGATCTTTATTTTCTCAAATATCTTGTAATCGTCAAATAGCTCAAATACATCTTCATGTAGTTTTGCAATATTATTTTCATCATACTCTATAAATTCCTTTTCTTCTTTTGAGGTTTCAATATATTTTTTTAAAATTATATCATATCCCGCCCTTGTTCTATGAAATGGAACTTGAAGATTATAATGATAACGAGCCATTAAAAAAGATTCGATTACATAAATATTTTTTTCTTCAATACATAATTGAAGCATATCTTTTTCATTCTTTTTTAATAAAAACGAGTTGACATACCTATGATAATCATATTCTCCGTATTTTACGCCGCAAGAGTAAGAATCTCTTAATAAATAATCTGCCCTGTCGGCGTCTAACTGACCGGAAATAATTTTTTTCAATATTTTTAACAATTCGGTCGGCGGGCTTTCTCCCAAAATATTAGATACATCTTTAGGTTTAACTCCGCTTTTTGTTATAATATCCGTTATAGGAGAATACTTTTCAATTATAAACTGGCTCAGTTCTTCATGAGTTATATCATGCTTAAAAAAAACTTTTTCCGCAGCATGCGAAAAAGGAAGATGACCTATATCGTGCAATAAGGCTGCAAATCTTAATATCTTTAAATGACGGGCAATATCTTCGGAGGCAGTCGGAAAAAGAGATTTGTCGCTTTTTTTATAAATATTGATAAAGAAATTTGTCGCCGTATGTAATACGCCAAGAGAATGAGCGAATCTTGAATGTTCTGCGCAGGGATACACATATTTGGTTAAAGCGAGCTGACTTATTCTTCGTAATCTTTGAAATAGGGGAGTATCTATTATTTCTAATTCCGAATTATTTAATTTGATAAAACCGTAAATCGGATCTCGAAAAACATGCGGGGTTTTTCCGAAATCTTTTAAAAATTTCATAGTAGGTTCCTTTTTTATAGCCTCGCCGAATTAACCGCTAAATAATAAATTTATTAAAAGCAATTAATGTTATAATTGTTATTACAATAGAATAAAAAATTATACGGTTTTATACGGTTTGGCAAGAATATTTTTTATTAGGCAATAACAATAAAGGCTTAAAAAATATTTAATTGACGGCGATTACCGCCGCTTCAAACAGAAGCTCTTCTCTGCAAACGTCCGCAAAAAGAAATATAAAAGGTATGCTCTCCAAATCAAAGCTTTTAATTATCTGCTTTGCCTTTTCATAAACCTCTTTATTTTTACAATAACCCGCAATTCTTGCTATATTTTTTAATCCTGCATCTTCGCTTTCAAGAAGCGAGGCTATATTTAATAAGGTTTCGGTTATCTGCCCTTGCGGGTCGTTATAATAGGTTGTTTTTCCTTTATTATCTATGCTTGCGGTGCCTGATATATAAAAATGGCTTTTATTATTGCAACTTACTTTTATTCCTCTTGAAAATGCGGAACCGTAATCAAAGGCTTCGTTTTGCAGTCTGTTATCCATAACCGATATTTTTATTTCCTCGCTTTTCGGAATAATTGCCAACAGGTCCATAAAGCATTCTTCGCCTTTAAAACGTTTTCCTTTTATTCCCGTGCTTGCGGGTAGATAAATCTTTTTTTCGGATATAAGCCGGAACTCTTTAAAGCATTTGTTTCTCGCTTTGTTGAATTCTCCGTACCAATCTAAAATCCTTGGAAAATATATCCATGTGCGAATTATATTTTTAAGGTCTGCATTCTCTTTTTCAAGGATTCTTTTTGCTTTGTAAAACATCAAGCGGGTATGCTCCGCAAGGCTTGAGGCATTTTGATAATCGGATATTCCGGATAGAAATATCTCTTTAACAAGCCGATTTTCAAAAACTCTTCCTATTAGTTTCTTATTATCTTTTATTGTTGTTACGGAGGCTTTATTGTCGATAGAAGATACGCCCGTTATATGTATTCCGGCAAAGTTTCCTCCTATGCAGGGAGCGCCTTCAAGAAAGGTTGCGGGTATTTGATTTTGATTTGTTTTTTTGGCTGCGGCTTTTCTTGCGCCGAGTATTTCGGAACTTTTGGAAACAAGTCCGTATATTCTCTCTTGTAATATGCGTATATTATGTTTGCTTATATAGTCAAACAGATCAAAAAAAACCTGCTCGCATTCGGATGTTTGATAAATAGGATTATTAATAACAACGGTTATATGATGTTTTATTCCGTCTTTACTTTTCTGCTTTATATCGTAAATAGAAGCGGCTTTTTTCATAATTTTATTTTTATTTCAATAAGGTTTTATTATAGACTTGTATAAATTTATATTTTTATTAAGGGATTTCTCCTCGCTGCGCTCGTCGAAATGACAAACAAAGATAAGCTTCTTTTTTGGCAACCAAGATTTTTCGATTAGAAAATCAAAACCTATTCTATGCTTTTTGCGCATCTGAATCCAAGAGCAAAATATCTGTATTCCGGCTCATACTCTTTTTTAAAAGAAGGCATAACCGCGCTTGGATATGATTCGGAGCCGCCGCCTTTAATGATTTTTTTTAAGCTTTTGGAAGCCGAATCGTCCGCGGTCCATTCCCATACATTTCCGGACATGTTATAAACTTCGTAAGGACTTGCGCCTTCGGGATATGAATTAACCGGAGCCGAATATATATAACCGTCTCGCTCCCCTTTCCATTCGTAGCCTCCGCTATTGCAATTTTCAAAAACCCATTTATCGCCCCATGGCCATAAACTGCCTTTTGCTCCTCTTGCGGCTTTTTCCCATTCCTTTTGTGCGGGAAGCCTTTTGCCAGCCCATTTCGCATAAGCGTAAGCGTCATACCAGTCTATTCCCACTACGGGATGATTATCTTTTGTAAAGTCGGTTTCGTCAAATCTTTGCAACTGCGCCATACCTGTTTCCCTTAAAAAATCCGGTCTGAATTTCTTCCAATATCTTGGAGTATGATCTTTGCCTTCCGGCTGACTATGATGCCGAACGCTTTTATCCGAATTTTCAATTACCCATTCTAAAAATTTTTTGTATCGAGCGTTTGAAACTTCATACTTATCTATGTAAAAAGCTTCAATATATTCTGTTTTTTTTGTTTCTCCGTCCCCTATTATGCAATCGCCTTTATCGATTAAAATCATAACGGAGCCGTCTCTCGCGGTTGTTTTTTTCGGTATATCGCCGGCGTTAGATACTCCTATTAATATTACAAACGCCAATAAAACCGTATAGATTATCTTTTTCATTCTTCTCTTTCTTTATAACTCTTTTTGATTTGAATAAGTTTTTGTAAGATATAATAATATTGTTTTTTTATATAACCTTGATTTATCGGTTTTTCAATATTAATTTTCTTATTACAGTTGAAAATTGGATTGATTTAGAGGTAAAAAAGGGGCTTTTTTCTATGAGAACTAATTATGAGAACTAATATGGGTTTCCGCATATCTTAAATCTTCCATGCTGTTAATGCCCATAAATTCGGCGCTCTCCTCTTTTATAAAGGCGCCGATCTTTTTTTTCTCTTTATAAGCGATGCCTATTATATCGGTAAGATAAAACTCATTCTGAACATTATTCGATTTTATTTGAAAAATATAAGCAGATAAAAGTTTCTTATTTACGCAATATATGCCGGAGTTAATAATATTGTTTTTTTTTTGTTCCGAAGTAGCGTCAGCTTCCTCTACGATTGCAGAAAGCCCGATAGTAGAATTTATAATTAATCTGCCGTATCCGGTTGGATTTTTCACTTTAACGCCTAATACCGTAATATCCAAGCATTGTGAATTATGGTAGTTAATAAACTCTGAAATTGTGGAAGTTTTTAAAAACGGAACGTCTCCGTATAGGATTACAACATTTTCAATATTATCGGTAAGATGACCAACAGCGCATCGAACCGCATGACCTGTTCCTAATTGTTTTTCTTGATACGCAAATTTAATATTCTGTTTTTTGTATTTTTGTAGAACTGTATTTTTTACTTCATCCCCTTTATACCCTATAACAATTATAATATCTGATTCAACCGAATTTATCGCGGCATCGCATACGGAAATTATCATAGGGGCACCCCCTATTTTATGAAGAACCTTAGGCAGGTCGGAGCCCATGCGCTTGCC
>JAFDMD010000042.1 GCA_019306185.1 Deltaproteobacteria bacterium | reverse complement strand
TTCCACTTCTATTTTTTTTATTTTAACGTCGTTTTCGGTAGTCATTTCTTATTTTTTTATATAAAAATCAAATAGTGTCAAGCCATTTATTTACGGTTTATTTGCAAACGGTTTAAAAATCGGAAGCCTATTATTTCTTGAATTTTATAACTTTTTTAACGTTATTGTGCAGGATATGAACATTTTTTATATTGATTTTTAAAACTTTTATCCCGTCTCGCTCGTCTCCCTCTTTCATCGGACTGTCATTTATTATGGTAACCCGCTCATTAGGATCGTGCGTCCATGATATCATATTTAATTGTATCTCAGGCTTTGGAGTTTGTTCGGTTGCAACCTCATTGTCGAATTTCGCGGTTTTTTCCTCATGCGCGGGTTCCGGCAACAATGATGGCGCCGGAATATTTTTAGTTTCGATTTCCGGAGACTGTCTATCTATTTTTGCTTGGATTTGATTAATAGAAACGTCGGTTAGCTTTCGCTTGGGCGTATTAGATTTTTGCAAATCGGGCTTTTTATTTGCGAACTCCGACGGTTTTGTTTTTGATTTTTCTTGCTTAAAGGATATGCCTGAATTTATTTTTTTTGCTTTATCGGCTTTTTTATTATTGAAATGATACAGATAGAATATTGAACATAAAAAAGATAAAGCCAGCGCTCCAAATAGCCCTGTTCTGATGAAACTATAAGTTAGTTTCTTCTTTTCGGTACGCTTTAAAAATGAATTTATAACAGGCGCCGAGGCTTTATTTTTCTCTTTTTCCGCTTTTTTCAAGGCTTTTAGTACAGAACTCAATTTATATTCCTCTCCTTTTCAAATCTGATATGTGGAATATCCAATGTACCCAATTCATTATACAGTATTATTTTGGTTAAAGAGCCTACAACTCCGTCTTGAGTTATATTATGTTTTTGCTGTACGCTTCTTATTGCTATATCCGTTTCGTCGTTAAATTCATAATTCGGTATTAAATGCTTAAAACCTACGCTTTTTAAAAGTATTTTTAATGAGGATATAGAAGAAGGCAATGTGTCTACGGGAGGAGTGCCTACTATGTTAAAAAAATTTCTCCAAAAAACATAAGAATAAGAGAAGTTGTTTTTATAAAGTTCTTCTGTAGGAATAGTTTCGATTTTTTCTCCGGATTTTAAAATCACATTCTTTTCATTTTCGGATATTCCAATTAAAATCACAAATTTTTTAATATCGGATTCAACCGGATTTAATTCTAATACCGCCGGAAGATCTAATTTTTTTAGAAGGTTAATGCTATTGCCCATTTTTTTAACCTTGAAATTGTTGTATTGTCCTATGGATATAAAAAATAGGTTGGGATCGGAATAGATAGAGGAAAAATCCGGTTCGTTAAAGTCAATATTCCAAAGTTTAATAATATCTTTTGCCGCAGTCATAGCGGCGGCGTCGGCAAGTACGCTTTTAATTTTCGATTCTTCAATGACAGAAGGTTTTTGTTGAAGTTCAAAATTCGGCGAAGGCTTGACAATTTGTTCTTCAATAATTTTTTTTGGCGTTTCGATTTCTTTTTCTAATCGGATAATATTCTCCGTTTGTTTCGCGGAGCTTTTTGTTGTAGAGAATGTATTGTATTTAATAATAAATACAAGAAATATTGAGACTAATGTAGCCGCCGCGGCGCCGGCTATAAATATTTTGGAATCATTGGTTTGTTTACTTTTTCCGACTCGCCGAATTTCGCCCATAGTCGCTTCGGCGATTTTTTTTGTAACATAAGCGCTGTTGTTGGAAAATGCGGTAAGAAGCATTCTGTCGCATATAATATTAATGAGTCTCGGAATGCCTTTTGAATATTCAAAAATTTTTTTTACCGCATCTTTTGTAAAAATATCTCCTCTTCGCCTTGAAGCTATATGAAGTCTATGAGTTATATAATCTTGCGTTTCTTCAAAAGTAAGCGAGGTAAGCCCGCATGATAAGGAGATTCGTTGAGCAAGCTGTCTTAATTCGTACTTTTCCAACAGGGTATTTAATTCCGATTGTCCGACAAGTATAATTAGCAATAATTTGCTTTTTACCGTTTCAAGATTTGATAAAAGTCTTATTTGTTCTAACGCTTCAATGCTTAAATCTTGAGCTTCGTCTATTATGAGGGCGTTTTTTTTACCTTCTGTTTTTTGTCGGATAAGAAAAGCGTTTAATTCGTCCGTAAGAGCTTTTATATTATCAGGGCTTGAATCGATGCCGAATTCGTCATTTATGGTTTTTAAAAGTTGTACAGGGTCAAGTTTGGGATTAAAGATATAAGCGGAATTTACCGATTGGTCTAAAGATTCCAAAAATGTTCTACAAAGTAAAGTTTTGCCGGAGCCTACCCTGCCCGTTATTTTAGCAAATCCGTTTCCTTCGTAAATAGAATAGGTTAAATGAGATAGAACTTCTTCATGACTTTTTGAAAGAAAAATATATTCCGGATCCGGATTTAGGGTAAAGGGCTTTTCTTTAAAACCAAAAAAGGTATTATACATGCTTTTTAATCTTTTTAAATTGCGGTAAATCTAATATAATTGATTCTTTGATTTTTAATTTTTTTTTAATAAAAAGTCAAACGATTATTCTTTTTGCAATTTTAATGACATATTCGCTCTTTATAATAAATCATAGTTGTTCGGTTTTTTATCAAAAAAACGTTTCTACTTTATATTTTGACGCTTTGCGCTGTTTGGCTTTGGTTTGTAACGCGCGAGTTTATTGGATTGGCTTATTGTTTATGGGCTTATCTTTTTATTTTTGCCGCGTTAAAGACGTTGTAAAAGGGATAGTAAAAAAAGGGGAAATAAAAGATATTTCCCCTTTTTATTTATTCTTGTTATGACAAGAATTATTTTCCGCCGGTAGCGGCGGCATGCGTTTTTATCTCTACTTTTTCAGTAAGAGAGGCGTAATATTCGCGTAAAATTTTCAAAACTTCTTCTCGTCCGAAATGATCCGGAATAGTGGTTCCTTCGGAAAGTCCTTTTCTTAACATTGTGCCGGAAAGAAGAACTCGGTCTTCTTTGCCATGCGGACATGTTCTTAACGATGCCATTCCGTCGCATTTTGAACAATAGAATGTCCAGTCAATTTTTAAAGGAGTACATAATAAAGCCTTGCCCTCTTCCGTAGGAGCCGGAATTTTATCAAAAATTGTTTGAGCTTCAAACATTCCGTAAAAATCGCCTACGCCGGCATGATCTCTGCCTATAATCATACGAGATACGCCGTAGTTTTGTCTGAATGTGGCATGAAGCAAGCCTTCTCTTGGTCCTGCATAACGCATATCAAGAGGATAACCTCCTTGTACTACCTTGTCTTCAACAAAATAATTTTTTACCAAAGTATCTATACATTTCACTCTTACGTCCGCCGGAATATCGCCGGGTTTAAGGTTTCCTACCAATGAATGTATAAATACGCCGTCGCATACTTCTACGGCTATTTTTGCAAGATACTCGTGGGATCTGTGCATTGGATTTCTAAGCTGTAGAGCGGCTATTTCTTTCCATCCTCTTTCTTCGAATATTTTACGAGCTTCTGCGGGTTTTTGGTAGATGCCGGCATATTTTACCGGATATTCGCCTTCGCTTAATACTTTAACTGGTCCTGCGAGATTATATTTTTTTTGATCCATTACCATCTGAACTCCGGGATGGTCGTCTTTTGCGATTTTCCAGAATTCTTCGGGGGTAGGAGTTCCTTCGCCCATATATACTTTTTCGCATTCAAATTTTTTATCGGCTTCGGTCATTTCATATTTTTCGGTTACTTTCATCGTCGCCATTATTTCGTCGCCCTTAGGATCAAAAAGAGCTATTTCGTCGCCTATTGAAATGGCGTTTCCATCTTCTTCAGATACGTCGAAAGTAACGGGAATGGGCCAAAAAGTTCCGTCTTCCAATAAGAATTTTTCGCATACTCCTTTCCAATCGACTTTGGTCATAAAGCCTGTAAGCGGGCTAAAGCCCCCTATTCCCATCATTATAAGATCCCCTTTTGCTCTCGGGGATATGAAAATCTGTTTTAAGGACGCCGCTTTTTTCTTTTCCGCTTCCAGTTCATTTCCTTCAAGCAGACAACAGGTTAAGCCTTTTCCTCCATGCGGTGGAATTAATTTTGACATTTGTTAAATTCTCCTTTCGATTTTTTAAAAAAACTCAAATTTTATTTACTCTGTTAATGTTATGTAAACTACCTAATACAATATAAACATCAAATGTTTAACATTGCCGTTATTATTTTTATTACCGATTTCGGCGTAAAATGAGCCATATTAAACACAAGATGATAGTTCGCCGAATCGTCATAATCTTTTTTACCGAGTTTGCTGTAAAGATTAATTCTTCTTTTATCTTCATTGGCTATAATATTTGCGGCTTTTTTATTTGTAACGCCATAATGTTCCGTCATAAATTTTATACGATTTTCCGGTCTGTTTATCAAAAGAATATGATAGGCGTCAGGATGATCTTGCAATATATATTGACTTCCTCTTCCTAATATTACGGCGTTTCCTTCGTCTGCGATTTCCGCTATAAACAAAACCAGATAATCTAAGTATAGTTGTTCGTCAATATATCCTTTATCTTCGCTGGTGCTTAATATGCGCTCAATCCATCTTTGCGAAACCATGCCGGATATAATTCTGGATAGTTTTGTTCCTCCTTCTTTTTCGACCATACGAACCCAATCCGCCGAAACTTTTGCCTCTCTCGCTATTTTTCTAATGATAGAATCGTCTGCAAAAATATATCCCAATTTATCCGCAAGTAGTTTTCCGAGCATTCTGCCGCCTGCGCCGAATTGTCTGGAAATAGTTACAACCGCCATTTTATTCTCCTTTAGCCGTTTCGGCTTTATTCTTTTTTAGGTCCCGCGGATATTAAAAGAACCGGAAAAGTCGATTTTTCAGCAAGCTTCTTTGGAATACTTCCTATTAGTCTTTCTTTCCAAGCGTTCTTATGAGCGCCCGCTATTATCATAGTAGCCTGACATTCAATTGCCGCTTTTTCTATTTCGGCGTTTTTATCCCCTATATAAACATGCGGTCTTGAATCTATTCCTACGGATTCCAATTCGTCGCATATTTTTTCGAGTTTTTTCATTACCTCTTTTCTGGTTTTTTGTATTCCCATTGCAGAGGAGCCTTTTAGTTCGTTTTCATCCGCCACATGAACTATTTCAACTCGTTGAACAACGTCGCTTAATCCTTTTAAATATTCAACAGCTTCTTGACAAACGGGGGACCAGTCAACAGCAAGTATTGGTCTGTCAAAAGGTTTGAAATCAACATTAGCTCCTCTATCTTTTTGAGGTTTACTGTATATTAATATGGGAATTAAGGTTCTTTTTATTATTTCGGTTATATCGGATCCCGAATAAAATTGTTCAAAACGTTTTTTTCTCGTGCGTCCCATTACAATTAAATCGGCCTCCTCTTTTTTCGCCGCTTTTACTAACTGCCCTATAAATGAGCCTATAACTATATATACTCCGACCTCCATTCCTTGCTCAAAAAGAGTTTCTGCCCAGTCTATAAATCGTATATTCGCTTTTTCTTTTAGTTTAACCTCTTCTCTTTTTTGATAGCCTATGCCTCTGTGCATCGCCACTTTTTGTGTTTCTATAGCGGTTAAAAATACCACATGATTATAAGACGCTTTCCTTAGATTCAGTAAAGACTGCAAAGCGTCGAATCTTAATTCGTTAAACTTTGTGGCAAATAACATTTTTTTTGTATTCATTTTCTTTATTCCTTATAAATTTTTGATAAGGAAATCAACCGTCCAACGAGTCTTTTATAGCCTGCGCAAGCTCTTCGGGCTCTACCGGTTTTTCAAGATATATTTTAGGCTCGGGAACTTCTTCGCCTCCAAATTCGGTTAAAGCATTCTGAGACCGTAAAAAAGTTCGCCTTGCTATGCCGGATAACAGTATAATAGGCATATTTTTGAAGGCTTTTTCCGTTTTTAAATTTCTATAAAGCCTAATTCCGCTTTGTCTTGGCATTAAAACGTCTAAAATAAGAAGATCCGGTTTTTCTTCTTTGACAATTTTATAACCTTCCTCCCCGTTTTCCGCAGTTATGGCGATATAGCCGTTTTCTTCCGCTACGGTCGAGTTAAATAATCTTACGTCCGGATCGTCGTCTACGATCAATATTTTTTTTGCCATTATAATATTCCTCCGGTTTTATGTCCTAAAACGGCTTTTTAAATAGCTTGCATAAAAAAGCCCTTTTTGTTTGATTTCGGGTTTTATATTTATAAAAAGCAAGCGCCTGCGCTTATAACTTTTTACCGAATTTAATATCTTTTATAAAAATATTATATAATTACCGAATTTAAAAAATTTATCAAGGTATAGATTAAGTTAATTTATTTAAAAAATTTTGAATTGTAAATAAAAAACTTAAAAATTTTTTATAAAAGCTATACTGAACCCCCGATATATAATTCTTAATCTTTTTTTAAAAAAGAGGGTTCATGAACTAAAACAGACTTCATTTTATATTATTGGCAACAAAAATAGTTGTTGCTATTTTTGTTTTTGTTGTTATTTTACTCGTTACTTGTAGTATAGCGATAAATCAAACTGACATTATTATCGGACTATCTATTAATTGTTTGCAATCGAAATTAGAGCGGAAAAGATTTTAAAAATAGAAATAAAAAATCGTTTTATAAATGATAAGCAAAAACCCCTTTTATCTCTTTTAATATCGGATATAAACGGATGAAAAAAAAAAGAGGCGTTGTTTTTTATGACAAAAACAGAGAGTGGGCGGAAAATTTATCAGTTATAACTCAGCTGGGCTTGAGCATGGTAGGTTGCGTACTGTTCTGTTTTTTTATAGGCAGATGGTTAGATACCCTTGCAAGAACAAAAGGAATTTTCATTACGGTATTTATAATTCTCGGCATAATAGGCGGCGGCAATGTAGTATATCGACAAATACTTGAAATAACGGATGGAAATTATAAAAACAGATGGAAAAAATCAAAAAAACCGAAAAAAGATACTCATCGATGGCAATGATAACCTCTTTGATTTTAGGAACGGTTTTAATTTTTACAAATTTTAAAAGCGAAGGGAAAGGATTAATACTCGGCGCTATTTTTAGTTGTATTAATTTTGTTCTTATAGGAGAAGCTCTTCCATCAATCATTAATAAAAAGAAACGAAAAAGATTCTTTTTTTCATTATCTTCAAGAGCTTTAAGATATTTGATATTAAGTTTTCCTCTTATATTAGGGGTTAAATATAAAAGGTTTGATTTCTGTTTTGTAGTTATAGGCATATTTAGCGTTCAGCTTTTACTTGTTGCAGAAAAAATTTTAAAAAAGGATAAAAATACTGCGATATGAATGAATTAGGGAAATTGCATCAGCTAATTATTCCGTTTTTCGGGCATAATATTACTATAAACATAAAGGTTGTAATTATGACCTGGATTGTTTTTATTGCCCTGATTGTTTTCGGTTGGCTTACGGCAAGAAAAAGAGCGCAACGTCCGAATTCTATACAGGTAATAGGCGAACTTTTGGTCTCAAACCTTTACGGACTTACCGAAGACGCTTTAGAAAAAAAGCTGGCAAAAAAATATGGTCCTTTTATTTGCGCTTTATTTATGTTTTTGGTTCTTGCAAACTGGCTTGGGATTATACCTCATCTTGAAGAGCCCACTAAAGATATTAATACTCCTTTAAGTCTCGGACTTATGGGATTTGTAATATCTCATTACGAGGGAATTAAAGCGAAAGGGATAAAAGGATATCTTAAAAATTATTTTGATCCTATATTCTTTATGATGCCTTTAAATATAATAGGCGAACTTTCAAAAGTGGTATCAATATCTTTCCGTCTTTTTGGAAATATTATGGGAGGCTCAATAATAATTCTTGTAGTATCCTATCTTACATATAATTTGTTTTTGCCCCCTTTTTTAAACGCTTTTTTCGGATTATTCGTCGGGACGATTCAGGCGTTTGTGTTTACTATGTTAACGGTTGTATATATTTCGGTGCAGGTGAAATAGATTATGGAATATGATGTCCATCAATTAGTTCGCCTTGCCGCTTTTATAGGCGGCGGGGTATCAATGGGTTTGGGAGCGATAGGCGCTGCGGTAGGCGAAGGCTATACGGCGTCAGAGGCAAATATAGCAATTTCGAGAAGTCCGAAACAAGCTGGAAATATTTTTAAAATTATGCTTGTAGGACAAGCGGTTGCCGAATCAGCATCAATTTTTGCTTTGGTTATTGCTATTTTGCTTTTATTTGCAGATACTGCCGAAGCGACGCTTTTAAAAGCGCCATGTTTTTTAAGCGCGGGAATATGTATGGGGCTAGGCGCTATCGGACCAGGCATAGGAGCGGGGCTTACGGCAGGCAAAGCTTGCGCAAGCATTGAAAGACAGCCTGCAATAGAAAATCTTATAACGAGAACTATGCTTGTAGGGCAGGCGGTATCGCAATCTACAGCTATTTATGCAATGGTAATAAGTCTTATTTTGATATTTGTATCGTAAGGAATTATTATTATAATATTTCGCGTCTATCGGTTTAGAAAATTTTTTTTCTCAAATACTTAATCCCTAACGGGATTTGGAATATATATAAAATAAATTATAAATAAATTTATGAAACCTAATAATTAAGGAGGCACTATGGCAATAGAAGGAGTTGATCTCGTAAAAGCGGCGGCGTTTCTCGGAGCAGGTTTGGCAATGGGGTTGGGCGCTATCGGTCCCGGCGTAGGCGAAGGTATGATAGGAGCAAAAACATGCGAAGCTGTAGGCAGAAATCCTAAAGAGGCGGGACTGCTTACAAGAACGATGCTAGTAGGTCAAGCTGTTTCGGAATCTACTGGAATATATTCTTTGGTTGTAGCATTACTGCTTTTATTTGTAGTTTAATTTCAATAACTATTTAGGGATATTAAAAGATGCAGATTATAAGCGCTACGGCTCTTATGAGCATTAATGAGACAATTATTATTCAAGCGATTTCTTTTTTGGTCTTCATGCTTATAATGAATAAAATTATGTTCAAGCCGATAAGACAATCTATAGCCGAACGAGAAACTTATATTGAAAAAATAAAAAATGAGATAACCGAATCCGAAAAAGAAATTTATAATATTACAATAAGCCTTAAAGAAAAAGAGCAAGAAATGAAACGCTCGGCTTCTCGACTGAACGAAAAGTTTATGGGAAATGCTTATAAGGAAGCGGATATTATTTTTAAAAAAGCTCAGAAAGACATAACGGTTATAAAGCAGAAAGCTTACGAAGAGATTTATGCAAAGCTTGCCGCCTGTAGAAAAGATGTAGAAGCGGAGGCAAAAAAGATAGCGCTGCTTATTACAGGAAATCTTCTTTCGGGAAAGTTGGCTTAATAATGAAAATCATTTGCAATATTTATAAATTTATATTGGTCTGCATAGTCGTTACAGCTGGATATATGTTAGCGTCCGAAGGTTATCTTTTCGCATCCGAAAGCGGAGGCTCGTGGCGTCCGGCTTATGATCTTATCATGAGATGGGTCAATTTTTTCATATTGATTCTTTTACTAATAAAGTTTTTAAAAAAGCCGTTTGCCGAATTTTTAAACAAAAGCAAAAAAAAAGTATCGGACGAATTAAATGAGGTCGTCGCTGCAAAAGAGGAGTTGGATAAAGAAATTCAAACAAGCTATAAGATTCTTCGGGAAAGCGACGTCAGATCTAGTAAAATGCGGGAAAGATTAGTCGAACAAGGAGAGCTAAAAAAGCGTGAAATAATTAAAAAAGCCAATGCGGAGGCTAAATTTATGATAAACTCCGCAAAACAGAAAGTTGACGGCTATATTATCGACGCCGCGGAGGCTTTGCAAAAAGAGATTATAGATGAAGCCGCAGCTTATGCTGAAAAAGAGCTTACAAAAAAGATAACGGAGAAAGATAACGAAAAATTGGTTGAAAATTTTTTGGAAAAAGCGAAAAAATAAAAATTAGTTAACTGTTATTTTAAAGCTTCAGCCTGATAAAAGGTCGAAATAGATTCGATTATCGCTTCTATTTCGCCTTCAAGAATGGAAGAAAGCTTGTAAAGGGTAAGCCCTATTCTATGATCCGTTACCCTGCCTTGAGGAAAATTATAAGTTCGTATTCTTTGGCTTCGGTCTCCCGTGCCTACCTGACTTTTTCTCTCCTCGCTCCTTTTTTCATTTTCTTCGGAAATTTTCATGTCAAAAAGCCGCGCTTTTAAAACTTTCATAGCTTTTGCTTTGTTTTTATGCTGAGACTTTTCATCCTGACATGTTACGACCATTCCGGTAGGCGTGTGAGTAAGTCGAACCGCGGAATCCGTAGTATTTACGCTTTGTCCTCCCGGTCCGGTAGATCTATATACATCCACTTTTATATCATTAGGCTCTATATTCATTTCAATATCTTCGGCTTCAGGCAGAACCGCTACGGTAACGGCGGAGGTGTGAATTCTTCCTTGCGCTTCGGTTGTAGGCACCCTTTGAACCCTATGGGTTCCGCTTTCATATTTAAACTTGCTATAAGCGCCTTTGCCGTGAATCATAGCGATGACCTCTTTTATGCCGCCCGTATCCGTAGAATGAAGATTAGCAATCTCTATTTTCCAGTTTTTATTTTCCGCATATTTGCTATACATCTTAAAAAGGTCCGCCGCAAAAAGAGCCGCTTCCTCTCCGCCTGTGCCCGCGCGTATTTCTAATATTATATTTTTATCATCGTTAGGGTCTTTCGGTATAAGAAGAGTTTTTAAATCGTTGGTTATGATTATTTTTTTTTCCGTAAGCTCTTCGATTTCGTTTCGGGCTAATTCTCTTATTTCAGGGTCTTCATCATTTAATATTTCTTCGTTATCTTTTATTTCCTTTGAAATTTTATTATATTCTCGATATTTTTCGACAATTTGATATAACCCTGCATGTTCTTTTGCGATTTGTCTGTATTGGTTCTTATCGGAAAGTATATCAGGATTGCTTAAAAGCTTTTCAATCTCTAAAAAACGGGTTTCTATGTCGGGTAGTTGATTTAACATGTTTATTAATTGTTATTTTTTTTGAAACTTTTCATATTTTTTACGGAAACGTTCTATTCTTCCCGCAGTATCGACAAGTTTCTGTTTGCCTGTAAAAAAAGGATGGCAGTGAGAGCATATTTCAACTCTGATATTACTTTTTGTAGAACTTGTTTCGACTTTATTTCCGCATGCGCAGGTTATGCTTGTCTGCTTATATTCGGGATGTATTCCTTTTTTCATAACTATACCTCTTCATAATTATCATTCGGTTATATATTAAAACTATCTATTCATAGCGTCCAAAAATTTCTTATTATTACTTGTTCCGCTTATTTTATCAAGTAAAAATTCCATACTGGCTATAGGATTTAAAGGCGAAAGCAGTTTTCTTAATATCAATACCCTATTTATAACATCGTCTTCAAGAAGCAATTCTTCTCGTCTTGTTCCGGATTTATTAATATCAATCGCAGGAAACAATCTTTTATCCGCAAGACGTCTATCAAGCACAAGCTCCATGTTCCCCGTTCCTTTAAATTCTTCAAAAATAACTTCGTCCATTTTGCTGCCTGTCTCTATAAGCGCAGTTGCAATAATAGTCAAGCTGCCTCCGTTCTCAATATTTCTTGCCGCTCCGAAAAAACGTTTGGGACGCTGAAGAGCGTTAGAATCGACGCCGCCGGATAAAACCCTGCCGGAGGAAGGAGCTACGGAATTGTATGCTCTGGCAAGTCTGGTAATGCTGTCTAATAATATTACTACATTTTTTTTATACTCGGTTAAGCGTTTTGCTTTTTCTATTACCATCTCCGCCACCTGAATATGTCTTTCCGCAGGCTCGTCAAAAGTGGAGCTTATAACCTCTCCGTTTACGGAACGCTGCATATCCGTAACCTCCTCGGGACGTTCGTCTATAAGCAGGACAAATAAAACAATATCCTTATGATTTGCAAGCATGCTATTTGCGATCTTTTTTAAAAGAATCGTTTTTCCTGTTCTGGGAGGGGATACTATTAACCCTCTTTGTCCGAGTCCTATAGGAGACATAAGATCCATAATTCTTGTTGAATAATCTTTTTTATCGGCTTCAAGGCTTATTTTTTCATCCGGAAATAAAGGCGTAAGATTGTCGAAAAAGATTTTTTCTCTGGATATTTCGGGGTCTGCAAAATTAATAGCCTCTATTTTTAAAAGAGCAAAATATCTTTCGGCTTCTTTAGGGCTGCGAATTTGTCCGGAAACAGTATCGCCGGTTTTTAAATTAAAGCGTCTTATTTGAGAAGGGGATATATAAATATCATCTGCGCCGGGCAAATAATTGCAATCGGGACTTCTTAAAAATCCAAATCCGTCCGGTAAAACTTCTAACGTCCCTTCTCCGAAAATCATCCCGTTTTTTTCCATTTGAGCCTGAAGCAAAGCAAAAATAAGCTCCTGTTTTTTCATGCCGGCGATGCCTTCTATCTCTAACTTTTTGCCCATTTCCATAAGGTCGCCAATATCTGCGTGTTTTAACTCAATGATATTCATATCTCTCCTTAAATTTTAATTAATATGTTCGGAAAATTCATCTTTAATGTGCAACTCAAAAATAATAGTAAAGACATAAAAAAGTCGGTTTAAAAATAAAAATATGATTTATGCGTCAGCATATTAATAGCAGGATTAGAATTGTTTTTATTTTTTCATTATAAAGACTTATTATGCGCGTAACAGAATATAAAATAGCTTTATTGGTTTTTCCGACAGTTGAATCGATATTTGCAAGATTCTTTTTGAGGTAATAATCTCCCTGCGATAGGAAATCCATAAGTAATATATTTTTAAAAAGCTATATTATACTATATTAAAAGTCAAGGGGATTTTTTTTGTAAAAAAGTTTGTCTTACTTGTAATTGCTTTGTTAGACAAACGTTGTAAATTAAGGTATAAACGAAAAAACGTTCGTTATTAAAAACATTTAATCATAATCAAGAGTCCTCTCGCTTTGCTTGAAGCGAGAGAAGATAATTTTTACAAATACAATTTTTAATAAAAATATAAAAGGATTTTGCGATTTATAACGAAGCGGTTTGTTGAAACTCAGAATGCCAAAATCGGACAAAGGAAAAATTTATAAATCGAAATTTAAAACAGAATGAAAATTAATATATTTATAAGCGCATGCTTGGCTGGCGAGCTTACAAGATATGACGAAAAATCGAATAAAATGGGTAATGATTTTTTTAAAAAAATATCCGCAAGATATAACATTTTTCCTTTTTGTCCGGAAATAGCCGGCGGGCTCGGGGTTCCTCGCAGTCCTTGCGAAATAGTAAAAAAGTTTGATACGGAGAATATTTATAAGAAATATATAATAAAAGATAAGAAGAATAATGATTTTTCCGAAGCTTTTATAAAAGGGGCTTTATTATCTTTGGAATATGCAAAAAAAAGAAATATTAGGTTTGCGATATTAAAAGACGGTAGCCCCTCTTGCGGTGTCTCTTATATTTACGACGGATCCTTTTCCGGCAGAAAAATAGAAGGAAAAGGGGTTGCGGCATACCTATTTGAAAAAAACGGGATATTATGCTTTAATGAAAAAAACGGCGAAAAAATAGAAAACTTATTACAGGTTCAATCTTAACATACTGCATACTCTATAATTATCCTCTTTTTATTTGGTTTGTAAGCGTTAAATTTGCTTGCTTGCTTTTTGCTTGCCGCTTACTATTTTCGGCTGTATTTTGCTGGTAATGCAAAAATTTGCTTTAATTTTTCAACCGGTTGGAGTTGACGAAAAGCGACACGCGCCGAAAATTGTTTCTTTATTGACGATAGCCTTTACGCGAAAACATTTGCGCATTCTTTTATATTTTAATTATGAGGTTTTTCTTTGCGGATTTCGTAGAACGGTAACAATAGTAAGTCTATTTTGTTGAGCAAAGCAATAAATCTTTTTATTATGCCTTTCTTTTCAAAGAAACGATATAAGCGTTATATTACTCTTTTTTGCATTTAAAATTTAGTATTGATCATTATTATATTACAATTACAAAAACTTAAATATAAAAAAAACGATAAATATGAATTTATTATTAAGACTTGCCGGATTAATTGACAACTTAAACAAAAAAGTCGGAAAAATAGCCGGATACGGGGCGGCGCTTATGGTAGCGGTTGTTTTTGTCGATGTCGTAATGAGATATGTCTTTAAAACAAGTTTTGTCTTTACCCAGGAATTGGAATGGCATTTATTTGCTTTTGTATTTCTTTTGGGCGCCGGATACACTCTGTTTTCGGACGGTCATGTTCGCGTTGATATTTTCTATCAAAAATTAAACGCAAAAGGCAGGGCTTGGATTAATCTTATCGGAGTTATTCTATTTTTAATGCCCGGATGTTTGTTAATAATTAAAACCTCGCTGGTATTTGTTTATAATTCTTGGGCGGTATTGGAAGGTTCGTCGGATCCCGGAGGCATACCATTAAGATTTATCGTTAAATCTTTTATACCCATAGGATTTGTTTTTGTATTTTTGCAGGGGCTTTCTCTCGGCATTAAAAGTTTTGCCGTTATAACCAAAAAAAATATTAAGTAAGGATAAAGCGCTATGGAATATTTACCTGCTTGGATGTTTTTGGCAATGACCATTTTAATTATGGCGGGCTTTCCTATTACCTTTACCCTTATGGGCGTTTCTCTTGCGTTCGGTTTAATAGGCTTCGGATGGGATTTTTTTAATCTTCTGCCTTTGCGTATATGGGGAGTAATGACAAACGTTACCCTTATGGCGGTTCCGCTTTTTGTTTTTATGGGGGTTATGTTAGAGCGTTCCGGGCTTGCCGAAGATCTTTTAGATACAATGGGACTTTTGTTCGGAAGAATAAAAGGAGGGTTGGCAATATCGGTAGTGATTGTAGGGGCGCTGCTCGGAGCTTCTACCGGCATAGTAGGCGCTACTGTGGTAACAATGGGGCTTTTATCCGTGCCCACTATGTTAAGACGGGGTTATAATAAAAGCTTAATTACGGGAACCGTTTCCGCTTCCGGAACATTAGGACAAATTATACCTCCGAGTATAGTTTTGGTGCTTATAGGAGATATAGTAGGGGTGCCTGTAGGGGATCTTTTTCAAGGAGCAATATTTCCGGGTTTGATGCTTGTTCTTCTTTATATCCTTTATGTTATGATTATTTCATATATCAAACCTTCTCTTGCTCCTCCTTTGCCGAAAAGCGAGCTTGACGCTTTGACTTTTCCGGTATTGCTTAAAAAACTTGCAAAAGCCTTATTCCCCCCTCTTTTTTTAATGCTTGCGGTTCTCGGCTCTATATTTGCAGGCATAGCTTCGCCTACCGAAGCCGCCGCGGTAGGAGCGGTAGGAGCTACTTTTCTTACCATAATAAATAAAAAATTCAGTATAAAAATTTTAAAAGAGGTTATGGATTCCACTACTAAGCTAACCTGTATGGTTTTTATTATTTTGGTTGGCGCCGCTGCATTCGGACTGGTATTTCGAGGGCTTGGAGGAGATCGACTTGTTCGAGAATTTTTGGGAGGAATTGCCGCGGTTCATGGCAAATGGTTTGTTTTGGCAATGGTAATGGGGCTTATATTCGTAATAGGCTTTTTTTTGGATTTTATAGAAATCACCTTTATTCATGTGCCTGTTTTGGCGCCTATTATGATAGAATTCGGATTTGATCCGGCATGGTTTTGCATTTTAATAGCGTTAAATCTTCAAACATCCTTTATGACGCCTCCGTTCGGATTTTCTCTTTTTTATTTAAAAGCGGTTACCCCGCCGCAAATAAAAACCGGAGATATTTATAAAGGGATTATACCTTTTGTCTTTATACAATTAATAGGGCTTTTATTAGTGATACTTTTTCCTAAGCTTGTTTTATGGCTTCCGGGCTTATAAAACCTATTATGGCGCTTGTTAATTATTATTTATTATCAAAGCGAGGCGATAAATAAGCTCAAGCTAAAAAGTAGTTTTTTCTACGGGAAATATTATATACTTTATTTCGGCATTGTAATAATGTATTAAAATCAGATTGTCATCGTTTTAATAAAGGGAAGATAAATTATGAGCGAAGAATTATTACAAAGAGATTTGATTAAAAATCCCGAAAAAATAGGAAGTTGGGATTTTTACAATATCGGAGCTACAACCGTAAAGGCTCTAAAAGAGTATAAAATAATTCGCGGGATCAATTACGGTTCGGCTGAAAAGAAAAAAGTTGACGCTCTTATTATTTATAACAAAGATGTAATTGCCGTAATCGAATATAAAAAACCATCTCAATTTAAAACGGAAGCTCAAAAAAATAAGGCTATAAAACAGGAGATTGAAACTGCTGAAAAATTGGGAGCAAAAATTTTAATCGCAACCGACACAAAAGAGGCTATATGGATAAATGTTTTAACAGGAAATAGAATCGGAGATGAGGACGGAAAAGAGATCAAAACCCTATTTGATCCGAATGACGAAAAAATAGCGAACCTTATTAAAAAAATATATAATTCGGTTAATGAAAAAAATAATAATATAAAGCCAAAACAATTAATAAAACCTACGGACCTTGCAAAAAGTATTTGGCAGGATATTTGGCTGGTAAGCGGAGCTTCGCCGAAAAATTGTTTATATACTTTTGTAGAGCTTTTTATTTTTAAATACCTTAGCGATTTAAAGGTGTTGCAAGACCCTGAAAATTTTGATTATTTAATTGAGCTATATGATAAAAGAAATCAAGATTTCGTATTGAAGTATTATGCAAATAGCGTTCGCCCCAAAATAAAAAAACTGTTTCCCGAAAACACGCTTGATAACACAACCATTATTAACGGAACAGTCTTTGTAAGCAAAGATCAAAAAGCGGTTAATGGATACAGCTCTACTTTTAAAACCGTTTTAAATAAATTTAATAAATACGGAAAACTTGAAAATATTGAAAGCAAAAAAAATTTGGGGCAGTTTTTTACGCCTCTTAAAGTTGTTCGTTCCATAATAGAAATGGCAAAAGATGATATTAAAGAAGGGATAAAAATTTGCGACCCCGCTTGCGGAGTAGGAAAATTTCTTTTAGAGCCTATCGCGGCAAAGCTTGAAGATTTTTATGAGATTAATAAAAATGGAATTACTTCGAAAATTGCTATTTTCGGCTTTGATAAAAGCTTTGCTAAAGAGGAGCAAAAAACTACTATTTTGGCAAAAGCGAATATGCTTATATACTTTTCGGACCTTATCAAAGATAACCCCGGCCAAACCAAAGATTTTGCCGAACTTTTTAATAACAGCTTTACTCTAAAAACCAATTCCATTTTAGGAACATTATCTGCGCCTATAAAAAACGAATATGACCTAATTTTAACAAATCCTCCTTATGTAACAAGCGAAAGCGGAAATTTAAAAAATGAAATAAAAAAAGAAGGCGTTTTAACCGATTATTATAAGATTAACGCTATGGGAGTCGAAGGGCTTTTTATGGAGTGGATTATACGGGCTTTAAAGCCGGGAGGAAAAGCGTTTGTTATTATTCCGGACGGTATTTTAAATCGTCAAAACGACAAAAATTTAAGGCGGTTTATTCTACGAGAATGTTATATTGACGGAATTATTTCGCTACCTGTAAAAACATTTTTTACAACCCCCAAAAAAACCTATATTTTATCTATAACAAAAAAAAATAATAAAAAAGATATTCAAAAATACCCCGTTTTCACCTATTTAGTAAGCGAGATCGGAGAAAGTAGAGATATTTATAGATTCGACATTGAACAGAACGATTTAAAAGAAGCGGTTAATCTATACAATGTCTTTAAGGGCGGCAAGGAGTATTTTGCCAATATTAATCAAGATAAAAGATGTAAAATACAACCGATTGATTTCTTTATTCAAAATGTAGAAAAACATTGGATAATAAATAAGCAATGGACGGAAAAAGAACAAATTGAAATCGGTATAATCGAAGATAATAAGCCTATTACCCTATTTGAATTGGCTGATGAATTGGAAAATGTCGCCAATAATATATATGGGTATCAAGAGGATATAAAAAAAATTTCCGAATCTTCCTCAGTCAAACAAAAATATTTAGAATTAACTATCGGAGATATTTTTAATATAAAAAAAGGAAAATCCGAATATACTATGAAATTTATCAATAAAAATAAGGGCGAATTTCCGGTATATTCTTCTAAAACTACAAACAAAGGCATAATCGGATACATCAACACATTCGATTACGACTGCGAATGCTTGACATGGACCACGGATGGAACTTATGTCGGCACCGTCTTTATTAGAAACGGCAAATTTTCTATGACGACTCATTGCGGCGCCTTATTGTTAAAGAAGGAATTTAAAAATAAAATATTATTTGAATATCTTTACTCCATATTAAATAATGTTTTGCCGCTACATAAGGAAGGCGAGGGATCAAATAAAAGACTTGGAGTGTCAAATATAAGTAAAATAAAAATAAAAATCCCTATCGCAGACATAGGCGAATTTGATTTGCAAAAACAGAAAGAGCTATCCGATAAATATCGTAAAATTGAAAAAATAAAAAAAAATATGAAAAAAAATATGAAAAAGATAAAAAATATTAAAGTTGACATAGGGTTATAATTCAGCTTGCAGATAAAAGCAGAACAAAAAAATATCAGTCTGATTTTTTAACAAAAAACCTTAAATAAATACTGTAAAAATAAAATGCCCAAACCCTATATAATATCAGTAGTAGGCAAATCCAATTCCGGTAAAACAACCTTAATAGAAAAATTAATAAAAGAGATAAAAAAAAGAGGTTATAAAATCGGAATTATAAAGCACTCTTTGCACGGTTTTAATATGGATAAATCCGGTAAAGACAGCTTTAAACATTCGGCTGCCGGCGCCGATACTGTTATGGCGGCGTCTCCGTATAGAATCGGCATTGTAAAAAGAGTAACATCCGATGATCCGGACGAATTAAAAAAATATTTTCAAGATGTCGATATAGTAGTAACCGAGGGATACAAAAAAGCGGGCAAGCCGAAAATAGAAATATTCAGGCAAGAAATACATAAGGTTCCTCTTTGCATAAAAGATAACACCCTCTTTGCATTTGTTACCAATGCTGACATCAAAGTAAACGTTCCTAAATTTAAAACCTCCGAAATCGAAAAGCTAACCGATTTAATAGAAGAACGTTTTCTTAAACAAAGAACGTAGAATGCGGAGCAAGCGGGTTGAAAAAAATAATAGGGATATTTGTACAATATAAAAAGCGCTTCAAGCTATGAATAAAAATAACTGGGCGGATATTTTAATAGATTCTTATATACAATTTCTTATTGTAGAAAAAGGGTTATCCGAAAACAGCATCGCAGGATATGCTCATGATATAAAAGAATATCTCGGCTTTTTGAATAAAAAAAAGATAAATAAAGTCGGGGAAAAAGATACCTCTTTTATTTTGGAATATCTTATAGCATTACAAAAAGCAAAGTTAAGCCCCAAAACAAGAGAACGCCGCGTTTGCGCTATAAAAGGCTTTTATAAATTTTTTGTTCAAGAAAAAAAACTTAAAAGCGATCCTTCAAAATTTATAGAGCTTCCGAAAAAAGGCTTAAAACTTCCGGATATTCTTTCCGTTTCGGAAATCGAACGCCTTATAAAAGCGCCGAATATAAAAACCGCCAAAGGTTTGCGAGATCGCGCTATGTTAGAACTTTTATATGCCGCAGGGATTAGAGTATCGGAACTTATACATATAAAAGTTACAAATATTAATATGCACGCTTGCTTTATAAAAGTTTTCGGCAAAGGTTCCAAAGAAAGAGTTATTCCTATAAGTTTATGCGCAAAAAAGAATATAGAAAAATACCTTGAAACTGCAAGGCAAAAGATTTTAAAAAATAAAACAAGCCCCTATATTTTTATTACCGGAGCAGGCAAACCAATGACAAGACAAGGCTTTTGGAAGAATTTAAAAAAATATACGGCTATGTCCGGTATAACAAAAAAAATAACTCCTCATACTTTCAGACATTCTTTTGCAACGCATCTTGTAGAAGGAGGAGCCGATTTAAGATCCGTGCAAATAATGTTAGGGCATTCCGATATATCTACTACTCAGATTTATACTCATATAGCGTCAGGACGTTTAAAAAAGATACATACTCGCTTTCACCCGAGAGGTTAAAACTACATTTGAAATTTTGAAGGTTTTATAAAAAATATAAAAAATCAACCTGTTATTTATCGCTTTTTATTAAGGGATTTCTCCTCGTTTTACTCGTCGAAATGACAGGGTGAAAAAATATTCGTCCGGAACAAGAAGTTTATCATTTTGAGCAAAGTAAAAAACTTTTTAATTATTTCCCCGTTGTTTCTTCGCCGAGCCTTGTTTTTGTTTGTCATTTCGACGAGTAAAACGAGGAGAAATCCCTTTATTAGCGCCTCTGTTCTTATCCCTTGTTCCTTTGTACAAATCTTTTTGCGATTAAATTTTTTTTAATAATGAGGGGCTTTTCTTAAAACTTGCAAGAAAATATTAAAATTAATACTAATTCCTTGCAAATCTTTTAACTTGTCTTTCTTAAAATCTATAATAATTACAATATGTATTATGTTTTTTTAGCGCCGTCTATTTTAACGATATTTTCTTCGCCGATTTATATTTTTTGCTATATTTTACATACCGGCTTGAATCGGTTTGAAAAAAAAGATGCGCTCATGAAGAGAATTGAATTAGTATAGATGCGAGGACTAAATAGAGGCGTTTAAATTGGTCTAAACAAATTTGAAAAAAAAAGATGGTGCCCAGGACGAGAATTGAACTCGTACAGCCACAAGGGCTGAGGGATTTTAAGTCCCTTGCGTCTACCAGTTCCGCCACCCGGGCGCCATTGCAAGCATAAATACTCAATGATTTTAATAATTGCAAGGAAAAAATAGAATCTTTTGCTTTAATTTTTAATTTTTATTTGATAACTTATTTTCAATTTAACTGAAAAAAATAAAACAAAATTATCCCGTTGCTTAAAATAGCAGAAAACGATTTTTATTTGTTATTTCAACTAACAAAATACGGAGTTATCCGCAAAAATTTAAAGGAGGAAAAATGAATTTAACACAATTAATAAAGACAAGAAGAAGTATCCGTAAATATAAAAAACAAGAGGTTCAAAAAGAGGATATCCAAAAACTTTTGGAAGCCGTAAGATGGGCGCCGTCTTGGGCAAACACTCAATGTTGGGAAATGATATTGATTTCGGATGATAAAATAAGAGAGGCGCTTAAAAAGATTATAAGCCCTAAAAATCCGGCAACGGATGCAGTAGTAAGCGCGCCGCTTCTTTTTGCATTATGCGGAAAGAATAAAGTTTCAGGCTATTATAAAGGTGAAAAAACAACGAGACACGGAGACTGGTTTATGTATGACTTGGGAATCGCCACTCAAAATTTTCTTCTTAAAGCGCATAAAATTGGACTCGGAACATTAGTTATAGGCTCTTTTGATCATAATAAGTCGGAGGAAATCCTATCTATTCCGAATGGATATGAAGCGGTAGCTTTAATTTGCGCGGGTTATCCGGCTCAATCTCCCAAACCGCCTAAAAGAAAAGAGGTTTCGGAATTTATTCATTATGACCGTTTTTAACGGAGATTCCGGCTATAAGGGTTTTTAAAGCAAAAAAATATCCCGACGCTCCAAAGCCGATTATCTTTCCGGCTGCAATATCTGATATTGTCGATTTATGACGAAAGGCTTCTCTTTTGTATGTGTTTGAAAGATGAACCTCTATTACGGGAGCCTCAATAAGCAAAAGAGCGTCCCTTATGGCTATGCTTGTATGAGTAAATGCGCCGGGGTTTATTATTAATCCGGCGCATTTACCCGATACTTCCTGTATCTTATCTATTATAGCTCCTTCATGATTCGATTGAAAAGTTTCAACGGATACTTTTTTCTCTTTTCCTATTGCGCAAAGTTCGGCGTTGATTTGCTCAAGGGTTGCATTGCCGTATATATTCGGCTCTCTTTTGCCGAGCATATTAAGGTTTGGTCCGTTTATTATTACTATTTTTTTCATATTTTAATCGAAAAAAGCCTCCATATCTATCGGCGCCGAAGCGGCAAGCTTTTTTGTTTTTTCGGATGTATCGAATTTTAACCAATTCCCTTTTTCACCGCATATACATAGAGTTGAATCTTTTGAAACAAAACGGATTTCGCCGACGTTTTCGGTTGTGCAGCTTACATTGTCCGGAATTTCGGAAACGATTTTTATTCTGGAATCTAATTCGGAAACCCATCTGCCTTTATCCGCAATGTATACGTCTTTTGCCGAAATATAACCCTCAACTTTTTTATCCGCCTTTTTTTCGGCTGAAACAGTAATTAAAGACGATAGGTTATCGGATCGAATTATTGAGAATGTGTTGGACGTTTGGATATTCCCTTTTACTTTAAGGTTGTTTGCGGCAACATTTCCATTTTGATCTATAATAGAGGTATTCTTGATTTTTACTATACCTTTAAGATTTATATTTCCATCAGGGTCTATAAATATCGCATTTTCTCTGCGATTAAGCCTTTCATCCAACTCTTTTACCCCTTCTAAAAGAGCCGGAACGAATTTTGAATATGAAACCGATTTAAAACCGTCTGTTTCGGTTTGAACAAGTTCTGGAAACTCTTTTTCTAATTGCTGCGCTATAAACCCTATTTGGCGTCTTTGTTTTTTATTTATTTTGTTTTTATCATAATATAAAGAATTCCAATCGTAATAAACCCCTTCTATATTTCTTATTTTATCCATTACCTGTCCGTAAGAAGACATGCTTACTATGTTTTCTTTTAAGCGTTCGTCGCTGAATTCATAATAATCTTTAGCCATTATATGCCCGTAAGCATATATGCTGCCTCCGGAAGAATTTTTTCTTCCCACATAAAGCTGATAATCTAAAATAGCGTTTTCGTCGCCTGTGTCGGAAATATCAAAACTCTGATTATCTCTTACAGGATAGGGGGTTTCGTCTTCATTCATAAGGTTAAAATTAAATCCTATGCCTAAACTTTTATTGTCCGAGTTATTATCGTCATAATATGCCAACTCTTCATGCAAGGCGTCTTCCCCTGCAACCCAAACGGCGCCTATATCTGTAACTCGTCTCCATTCTATTGTTCCGTTTTGATCTTTTAAAGTCATAACCCATTTTACGGTGTCATTTTCTTCAAAATTTTTATCTCCGTATTTGTTATCCGCAAAATCTAATGAAAGTTTATTAAAGCTGCCGTTGCTATCTTTTATTATTTTATTAAAAAAGGTTTCCTCTCCTTTAAGCGTAGCTAGAACTCCCTCTGCGGGAAGGGTAAGATTGGCTTCGGACTCTGCAAGATTAAAGGTTACATTTCCGTCAGTGGTAAAATCGCCCCCTAATGCAATCGGATGCCCTCCTATGCTTTTAACGGTTACATTTCCGTCGGAGTTGTTTAAATTTATATCGCCGGACAATCCTTTGTTTCTCCATTTGGCAACGGCGTTATCCCAAACTAATATTTGTCCGTCATCTAACGCGTCGGAGTCAATATCAACGTCATTTAAATCGGTTAAATTAGAGGCTTTTATCATATCGGTTACATTATCTAACGTAGCCAAAGTTCCGGTTAAAGGCAAAATCAGATCAGCGGAGCCGCTTTCCGCTCGTAATGTTATATCTCCTCCGTATGTTATAAATTTACCTGCAGTTCTAAGTTCTCCCCCCAAATTAATAGGTTGCCCGCCTATATGAGTTACGGTAAGCCTTCCATCGGCGTCAATATGAGCGTCTCCGGTTATAGACTTGCTTTGCCAAACTCCGGTTCCGTCAAATCCTCCGTCCGCGTCCCATACTAATATTGCGCCGCTGTTTACGCTATCCATTATTACGTTCGTTAAAGAACTCATCGCGTAATTTTTTGCGTCAACATACTCCTTATTAACTAATATTCCTTTTGTAGGCAGGGTTAAAATTGTTCCGCCTTCGACATTTAAAATAATATCTCCGCCGGCTGTAATAAATTTTCCGCCGGATGTGTTAAGTCCGCCAGCGCCTAAAATAATAGGGTTTCCGCCAATGCTTTTTACTGTTAGCTTGCCGTCTTTGTGAAGTCTTGCATCAAATCCGAGCTCCCTATCAAACCAGTCTTGCTGAACGGAATCCCAAACTAACAAGCTTCCGTCTATCATGCTTATATCTGATGAAAGATCAGTGTCGGTAAGGTTTCTTAATGTGCCGCTATTATTAACTTCGTCTATTTGTTCGGCAATATAATTTTTAGTTGCTAATACTCCGGTTTCATCCATTGTAACTTCTACGTTCTCGGGAGCGAATATACTGACGGTCCCTGGTCCTCTTGTCTGAAAGCTATTGCTCAAATTAACAAAAACGCCGTCTAACTTGCTTACTATGGCTTTGCCTTCTTGGGTGAACTGAATATCGCCGGTTACCTCGCGATTA
>JAFDMD010000041.1 GCA_019306185.1 Deltaproteobacteria bacterium | reverse complement strand
ATTATATTAGACCCGATGAAATATATTATGGCGTAAAATCTTTAAAACAAGTCGCTTGACGAGCATACAACAAATATTCCATTTTCATTGTCTTGACTTTTGCGCGCGCTATATTATATACTCATTAACTTTGTCTACTCTTTTGGGGGAAGTCCATTTAAAAGATATTATAAATAAAAGCGTTTCGGAAGTTAAAAACGGCAATAAAGTTAATATTGCTTTGGAGTTTGATAAAACCGATCGCCGGATAAAAACCTGTTTTTTTGTAATAAAAAATCTTTTTAAAAACTTAATTGAATATTCGATTAACAACGGCGCAAAAGATATATTAATAAAATCAAACGAGGATTCCGCAATAAACCAAACAAAAGGAATAAAAATATTATTTCAAAGCGACGCGAATAGAGATAAAAAAGGCATGTGGAATCTGCTTCCGGTATTTTTCGGGGTTTTTCATTGTATGGGAGATATCGAACTATCCGGCGCGTCCGACATATTAATTTCGTTGCCGTTTGATCCGGACAAAGCCTTTATCGAGCCTGCCGGAATTTCTTATCTTGATGATTTTTTTGAACAGTTCGAAGCGGTTAAATATTACGAAACATATCTTAACGGCATAAAGTAGGTTTTTTTAAATCAACGAGTTGAAAAAGTTAAAAGAGGGATAATAGATTAAATAAAATATAATTTATGCCGTCAATCGTTATAATTAGTCGATACTGAAAAAGTTAATAAAAAGCGTAAAAAATGAGCCGTTCGGTTAATTATCCTATAATTCAATTTGGCAGTATCCGAGTTTATTTGCTCCGCTTTTTGCTTGCCGCCTCGGATTTTCGGCTTTGTTTTTCAGCTCCGACTAATTAAAAGCGGCGTATAAAATTTTTAAAATAAGTCGATTGATGAGCATACAACAAATATTCCATTTTTATTGCCTTGACTTTTGAGAGCGCTATAAATAGAGGTTGTTAAATGAAACAAAACATAAAATTTATTCAAGGAAACGAAGCTTGCGTAGAAGGGGCTTTGTATGCGGGACTTGATTTTTTTGCAGGTTATCCGATAACTCCTTCAACCGAAATATTGGAGCATCTTGCCGAAAGGCTTCCTATAAAAAAAGGCAAGTTTATTCAAATGGAGGATGAAATAGCCTCTATGTGCGCTATTATAGGGGCTTCTCTTACCGGTAAAAAGGTTATGACCGCCACAAGCGGACCCGGTTTTTCCTTAAAGCAAGAGGCTTTGGGATATGCTATTATGGCGGAAATACCCTGCGTAATAGTTAATGTTCAACGCGGCGGTCCTTCTACCGGAAATCCTACCCATGTAAGTCAGGGAGATGTAAATCAGGCAAGATGGGGAACTCATGGAGATCATGCAATAGTGGCAATGACGGCTTCTACCATTCAGGATGTTTTTGAGGTTACAATACAGGCTTTTAATATTGCAGAAACTTACAGAACGCCGGTTATATTATTGTTTGACGAAATAATAGGGCATATGCGGGAAAAACTAATTTTACCGGAGCCGGGCGAAATTGATCTTGTGGAAAGACTACGAACTTCGGTAAAAAGCGGAATTGATTACCACCCATATCTTCCGAGAGAAGACGGAAGACTTCCTATGTCCGATTTCGGAGAAAAACATAGATACAACGTTACCGGATTATTTCATGATATGTGGGGCTTCCCTTCCACAAAACCGGAAATTGTTCACGGGCTTCTAAGGCATCTTACCGATAAAATTACAAATTATGCGGAAACAAAACCAATATGCATGTACAAAGAATACGATTTGGAAGATGCGGAAATAATCCTTATTTCTTACGGCTCCACGGCAAGAACGGTTTTACATACGGTTAAAAACAGAAGAGCCGCCGGAGAAAAAATCGGATTTATAGAGCTGCAAACCTTATGGCCTTTTCCTTATAACATTATAAGAAGAAAATGCGCTAACGCAAAATATATCATAGTAGTAGAGATGAACATGGGGCAAATGATAAGAGCCGTAAAAAATGCGGTTGAAGACCCCAAAAAGGTATTCTTAATCAATAGAATAGACGGACTTTTAATAACCGTATCCAATATTAGAAACATTTTAAGAATGCTTCAGGGAAAAGGAGTATAAAGAATGGCTTTTAAAGACTACATAAGAGAACGCTTTTTTCCTCATATATGGTGTCCGGGCTGCGGACACGGCATGGTTTTAAAAGGAATGCTTAAAGCGGTTGAAAAGCTCGAAATAGATAAAAATAATATAGTTATGGTATCCGGCATAGGCTGTTCTTCTCGTATTACCGGATATGTAGATTTTCATACGCTTCATACAATACACGGCAGAGCGCTCGCCTTTGCTACCGGAGTAAAGCTTAGCAGACCCGAATTATCCCTGATAGTTCCTATGGGAGACGGCGATGCTTTGGCAATAGGCGGAAACCATTTTATACATGCGTGCAGAAGAAATATAAACATGACCGCGATTATTATGAACAACCGAATATACGGTATGACCGGCGGGCAGTATTCCCCTTTATCCGGCGTAGGCAAATACGCCTCTACCGCTCCTTATTCTACAATAGAAAATAAATTTGACATTGCAAAACTGGCGGAGGCTTCCGGCGCCTCCTTTGTGGCGAGAACAACAACTTATCATATGTTGGAAATGATAGATATTTTATGTATGGCTATAAAACACAAAGGCTTTTCGGTAGTGGAAATATTCTCCCAATGCCCCACCTATTTCGGCAGAAAAAATAAATTAAAAACTCCGGCGGATATGCTTAATCATTTTAAAGAGAACACCGCAAAAATAGGGTCCGAAGCAGTAAAAAAACGCCCTGAACTTATTGAAAGAGGAATTTTTATCAATAAAAAAATGCCGGAATATTGCGAAGAATATGATAAAATTCTAAAAAAAGCTAACAATTCTTTAACAGATACGGAAGTATAATTATGGAAAGATGCAGAATAGTATTTTCGGGATCAGGCGGGCAAGGCGTTATAACCGCCTCTTTTATATTGGCGGAAGCGGCTGTTATTTTTGACGGTCTCGAAGCTGTGCAGTCCCAAAGCTACGGACCCGAGGCAAGAGGCGGCTCTACAAGAAGCGACGTAATAATATCCGAAGAAAAAATAAATTTTCCCAAAATAATTCAGCCCAACATCCTTATATCCCTTAATCAAGAATCATATAATAAATTTGCTCCTATTATAAGACCCGGCGGAATATTAATAAGCGACTCCCATTTTGTAACAACAAAAAGACATATCGACGCAATTCAAAAAAACCTTCCTATGTTTGAAACGGTTATGGAAAATATAAAAAACCCGATAGTCTTTAATATATGCATGCTTGGAGTTTTAATAGAACTAACCGAAGTTGTAAAAAAAGAATCGGTTATTAAAACATTAGAGAAAAACATACCGAAAAAGTTTATAGATATTAATAAAAAGGCATTATCACTCGGCATAAATTTGGCAAAAGAGTAACCCCGCATACTTTTAACAAGCAAAATCTTATAAAACCGTAAGGACAAAATATAATCATAATGAAATACGGCGGCATATACATACATATTCCGTTTTGTATAAAAAAATGCCCTTACTGTAATTTTTACTCCGTAACGGAACTCTCTTATATAAACTCTTTTTTCAAATCTGTTATAAAAGAGATAAAAAGCCGAAAAGATAAAAGCTTTATAGCTAACTCCATATATTTCGGAGGCGGAACTCCGACTCTGATACAGCCGAACATAATAGCCGAACTAATATCCGCAGTCCGCAATAATTTTACAATACTTCCTAATTCCGAAATAACCGCGGAGGCAAACCCCGGAACAATCAATAAAAAAAATCTGCCTCTATTAAAAAAAGCAGGAATAAACAGATTAAATATAGGAGTTCAGTCTTTCAACAATTCCGCGCTTAAAATACTTAATAGAATTCATACCGTAAAAGATGCGCAAATCGCTTATTACGACGCAAGAAACGCCGGCTTTTCAAATATAGGAATAGATTTAATTTATGCGATTCCGGGACAAACCTTAAAAGAGATGATAAAAGATTTTAAAAAAGCCGCAAATATGTCGCCGGAACATATATCGGGCTACATACTTACATTAGAGCATAGAACTCCAATCTATTCCGATGTTATGAACAACGTTTTAAAAAAAACAGGCGAAAAACTTCAGAGTAAAATGTTTTTATCCGCCGTAAGATTTTTAAAAAACTCCGGCTATAAGCAGTATGAAATATCAAACTTTGCAAAAGCAGATCAATTTCGTTCGGCTCACAACTTAAAATATTGGACCGGCGATGCTTACAAAGGCTTTGGTCCTTCGGCGCATTCTTTTGATAAAAAGAAACGATATTGGAATATATCCGATATAAAAAAGTATATACAAAGAATTGATAATAATAAAACTGTAATTGAGCAGTCCGAAACCCTTACAACCGAGCAAAAAATAATAGAGTTTATATATTTGGGTTTAAGACATTTAGGGATTGATATAAAAGATTTTAATTTTAAATTTAAAGCCAATTTTATTGCAAATTATAATAAGGCGTTACATAAACTTGTAGAGGAAAAACTGATTAAAATAGATTCGGACAAATGCGGCTTAACAGAAAAAGGCATGCTATTTGCAGATTATGCGGCGAAAATGTTAATATCCGATTTATAACGCTTAAAAATTAAAAGTAGTAGATACTGAAAGGGTATAATATATATTGTAACTATTATAAATTTTAAGAGGAAACGCCCATTTTTAAAAAAAATTTAATCATAAAAAATAATGATTAAATCCGTACAAAAGTTTAAAGGATAAAGGCAGAAGTCAATAATAAAGGACTTCCTCGCTTCGTTCGACAAGAGATAGGTCTTTAAATAAAGGGATTTCTCCCTTCGGTTCGAAATGACAGGGAAATTTAACACAAGTTATTTTTGCTTGTCATTTCGACAAGCGCAGCGAGGAGAAATCCCTTAATAAAAAGCGCTAAAGTAATAACAAAGCCGGAAAGTAACAGGTTGATTTTTTATATCTTTTATTAAACTCTAACTTATTGATACTTCAGATATCGGCAAAACCGTTAACGCTTAAAATGCAGGCTTTTTTAGCGTTAACTAAAACTATTATTTTTTCGCTTGCTATCTATATAAAATTTTTATTTTCCATATGCGCAAAGATAACAAGAAGCCGATTGTTTGGTGATCCCACGGGGAATCGAACCCCGGTTACCGGCGTGAGAGGCCGACGTCCTAACCGCTAGACGATGGGACCATAAAAGATATGTATATAAACAAATTTATAAAAAAGTAAATTAAAAACTTGAAAAGTTTTAAAATTCGGACCCATTTTTTTTTACGCCCAAATTTCTTCCTATTAAAAAATATATTATACAGCCTACAAAAGGAATAAAAGCTATAAAACCCCAAGCGGCTTTTTTATATACGTCGCCGAAATCTTTTGAAGCTACGTCTAATATTGCCAAAGCCGTTAAAATAAAAAAAATAAGCCCTGTTCCAGCGATAAAAAGGAATGTATTTATATCTTGTATCATAATTTTTTTTATATGCCGCTTTTTTTTATTCTTAATATAACCGGCTTATACTCCTCTTTAAACGCCATTTTTTCCCCTTTTACCCTTATCAAAAAAAAGGACGCGCAAAAAAACAGAACGCCTGATAATACGGAAGCAAGGGATTCGTCAAAAGTAAAAAATGCGGCAAGTTGTTTTCCTATAACTGCTCCTAATATCATGCAGATAACCGGAAATATATAAAGCAAAAAAGCCGCTTTTAGCAACGAGGTTGTTTTTATGCTTATTATAACGGTATCTCCGATTTTCGCGCCAAGTCCGTTTTTCACTTTCACCTTCATTTCATTTTTACCGCCGCCGGCATCGCAGCTTTCTCTTTGAGCGCATGCTTTGCAAGATTCGGTTCGCGAGGTTTTTACGGTTGCAATATCGGCGTTTGTATCTATCACCAATCCTTGTTCCGTCGCCATTTATTTACGCCTCGTCCTTTCGATAACAAATAAGCCCGCATTGCAGGCATCTTTTTGCTTCATCCTGAAATGCTTTGGAATCAAAACCTTTTTCGGCTTCGCATCCTCTATCTATTTCCGAAGATGTTGACAAAGGCATTATATTTCTTTTTAACGGGATTACATTATTGATATTATCGGTATCTTGAATGTTGTTCTCATTTAATATGGAGTTTTTAGGCAGCGTAGGGGCGGCAAGCCCATAAATTAAATTATGAGCCGCTGCGGCGGATCGTCTGCCGGCGTCAATCGCCTTAACAGCCGCGCTATAATCGGATAAGGTCTCCTCCTTGCTATAAACCTTAATACCTTCCCATCTAATTCTATCCGTTTTTTCATATGAAGTTACGGATACTATTGTTTCGGAATCGCATTTTTTAAATATAAATTCAGGATGCCTGCCCGCCGCAATAAAAAGATTATCGCATTGTATAACAGTTTTTAATCCGGTTTTTAAATCTTCATACTCTATTTCGGTAAGCTTATCGCCTGCTCCTATTATCCGTTCTATCTTTTTGCCGTAAAGAATTTTAATACCCGCCGTATCCGAAATGTCTAAAGAGGGCGAATTTTCAAATATAATAGTTACTCCGGCTCCGTTATTTTTACATTCTTTTGCAGCCTCTATTGCAGCCTCTATTGCAGCCTCTCCGCCTCCGTAAATTACTATTTCGGATGAAGCGCAAATATCCCGATAACCGTTTTTCATTATATCTATTAACAGATGGGTTGAAGGCAGTTGAATGATAATATTAGAATCCATCTCTTTTTCCGCAAGTCTGCCGTCCCATCCTCCCGTAGCGCCCGCAACAGCTTCAAAGCCCTCCTCAAGCAGCGTTTCTATGGTAAAATCCGAGCCGAGCGATTTATTAAGCTCAACCTCGGCTCCTATTTCAATTATTCCTTTAATATCCCAATCAAGAATCTCTTGGGGTAGTCTTTCCTTCGCTATTGCATTTTTTAAAAGCCCTCCCAATTCGGAACTTTTTTCAAATACAGTAGGAAGATGCCCTAATCGCGCCAAAAAATAAGCGGCAGACAACCCCGAAACTCCGCCTCCTATAACCGCAATTTTTTTGTTCGTTGCCGGCGCTTTAAAAGGCAAAATTCTTCCTCCGGCCTCTTTTTCGTAATCCGCAACATATCTTTTAAGAAAATTTATAGCTACCGGCTCGTCTATATATTTGCGTCTGCATTCCGTTTCGCAAGGTCTCGGACATATCCTTCCTATTACCGTAGGAAATGGATTTCTTTCCTTTATAACCTGAACCGCTTTATGATAATTGCCCGACGTTATTTGACTAATATACTCCTTAATATCTATTCCTACCGGACATGCGCGTTGACATGGGGTTGTGCAATGTTCCGAAGTATATTCAAGTATCATGCGTCTCGTAACGGAGGTAAGGGTTATTATATTTTTAGGACATACTCTTTCGCATGTTCCGCACCCCGTGCATTTATCTTTATCCACATGCGGAAGTCCGTTTTCTCCTATGCTAATAGCGTCAAACGGACATGCTTTTACGCATGAGCCCAATCCAAGACACCCGACTTCGCATACCTTCATGCCGCCGCTAAATAAAGCCGCCGCAATGCAATCGCTTATGCCGTCATAAACATATTTAGTATCAGCCTGTTCAACGTTATATGCGCATCCCGGCAAAGCTATATCCGGTTCTTTAGCCTCGACGCTTACTCCGAGTATTGCGGCAATAGCGTCTGCAAGCTCGGAACCTCCGGCTACGCAAGAAGTCGGAGAAGCTTTGCCCGCGACTACGGCTTCGGCGTTTGCCGAACAACCCGGCAATCCGCAGCCTCCGCAATTTGCGCCCGGCAAAACCCCTTCTATCGCCTCCACTTTAGGATCTACATAAACATGAAACAGTTTAGACGCCGCAGCTAGCCCGGCGCCTATTACAAAACCCAAACCGCCTATTATTAAAACCGCCTGAATCATTATATTTTCACCAATATTTTCTTTTTAAAAAATAGCGTTAAATTTGCAAACCTTAAAACAGGAAAGACATTTAACGCATTCATCTTTATTCATTTTTCCGGCTCTTTTTTTCGCCGTTCTATCGCGCTATCCGTACATATTTTAAAACATAATCCACATTTCCGACATAACAGGAAATCAATAACAAAATTTACCTATATTATTTTTTTTTTACCATGAGCCTTCAAGCCCTCTAAGTCCGTTTATATAAAGCCTGCCGCTTGCCACAAAAAGCGAATATTCGGTAACCAAAAGAGGTAGATCATATTCTTTTGCCAACTCTATTGCTTTTGGCTCCGGATTTTTACCTCTTACAAATACAATAGCGCTTACTCCTCCGATCTTTGCGGTTCGTATTACCGTTTCATCGGTTAATCCCGTAAGAATCAACGCATGTTCCGATACTGCGGATAATACGTCGCTCATAATATCGGCGCTTCCCGCCGCTATTACCGCCATATCCATTTTGCTTTCGGAGCAAGTTAATACATCCGCTTTTAATATATTTTTTATCTCTTTTATCTTCATACGATTATAACCCAATTAGAAGAAGACTGCGAAGATTGTCCGCTATCCTTTTTTTTACGTATAAAACCAATCATAAAAGTTTTTATAAAAATCAATTATACTCTTGCAACTTTTCTATTGCCCTATCCGGAGTAAAACCTCCGTATCTCTTATCATTGACAACCATTGCCGGAGCAAGTCCGCATACGCCCGAAGTTCTAATGCAATCCAAAGCAAAACGTCCGTCTTTCGAGATTTCGCCTTACTTCATGCTATATTCGACCTCTATCCCGTTTATAATCTTTTTTCTTCCTTTTACATAACAAGCGGCGCCGGAGCATACCTCGCTTGCATCTAAATAGCCTACTACCTTTTGACGCTCTTTTAAACCATTTATCTCCGCTGTTAAAATCTATTATTTTGTCAATTTCATTCCGCATATTATCATGAATATCAGGGTTAAAATTTATCAGAATGCATAATCTTAAATTCTCCGAATCCATGTCAATATTAATAACAAAATTTTTATTTCATAATTGATTTTAAATGTCAATCTATCATTTAGCCTATACTTTTAATTGTTTTAAGGCTTTATTTTTACGCTTAATCCCTCCTTTTAATCGGACGCTCCCATCTAAAATAAAAGCGCGGGGGTTTATTCCCGCGCTTTTATTTTTATGATTATTATATAAAAACGGATATTCCTTATATCCCGTAACGATTGATAGCCTCTATTACTCTTTCTTGATTCATTTTATCCACTATTAACATTTTTTGCTCTTTGGCTTTTTTTATTTTTTCGGTTATTTCTTCAATATCCGCCGGTTTTTCCATAAAATCGGCAGCGCCTAACTTAATAGCCTCAACCCCTTTTTGAATTGTAGCCTGTCCTGTTAAAAGTATAATTTGAATTTCGGGTTTTTTTTCTTTGATAAGTTTTAAAGCCTCCAACCCGTCCATACCCGGCATACGAAGATCCATAATAACCGCATCATATAATTCTTTGTTAATACATTCAATCGCGTTATCTGCGGAAGTAGAAGTATCGACTTCAAATCCTCTCGAAATAAGCCTTTCGCTCATAATTTCAAGAAAATCTTTTTCGTCGTCAACAAGCAATACTCTTTCAGACATAATTTCCTCCTATTTTTATTTTATTTCCGGTTAATCCTGCAGGCAGGTTGCGTCTGCCTGCAGGGTGATAATTAATTTTTTTTCATTGACGTTAAAAAAAATTTCCGCTTTTAACTCGGATAAAAGCCGAGCTGCAGAATTTTTTAAAAAAAAGGATCCGTCAACATTCTTTGTTAAATCATTTCCGGACGAAATAAAAACTACCGCTCCTTTTTTGTCGGTTTCGCAACCTATTTTTACGGTGTTGCCTATTTCCATAAGCATGCTAAAATTCTCAAGAGATGATAATATAAGATTCATAAGTAAAAAGGAAGAGGTGTTAACTATAATGGGCGTTTTAAAAAGCGCCGTCTCCAAATTAATATCTTTTATAATTAATATTCTTTTGAAAAGGTTTACGCTTAAAATTAAAACTTCGTTTATATCGGCAGGATAATAAAAATTATCGGTAGTATGTCCGAACTTGTTTAGGTTGCCGATAACTTTGTCTGCGGCGGCAACCTGCTTTTTAATTTTCCCGGATATATCAAAAAGTCGTTCCGATTCAACCTCTTTGCCCTGTTTGGCCATTAAAACCAAATCCTCCAAAAGACCGGCATACTCGTTTATAACAGCTATATGATTCTTAATTTCGTGAGAAACGGACGCCGTAATCGAACCGAAAAAGCGTAATCCGTTATTTATATTTTTATCAATCATTTATTATTTCCTGTACCTTTTTATAATAATCATCTTATAATAATCATCCTTTGCGTCTAAATTTTAGCTGCGGACGTTTTTATATGTTTAAAACTTTATTTATTTTTTCGATTAATACTTCTATTTGTAAAGGTTTAAGCAGATAAAAATCAGCTCCGGTTTCCGAAACTCCGGCTTCGAATTCTTCGCTTGAGCCATGGCCGGTAAGAAATATAAATTTCATATCGGGACATTTTTTTTGGAGTTTTTTTTTTAAAGCAATACCGTCCATAAGCGGCATTTTAATATCTGTTACGACGACATTATAGCATTTTTTTTCAACTTTTTTTAAAGCATCTTGGGAAGAGGATGACCAATCCGTATCAATACCTCTTAAAATAAGTCTTTCCGCTAATGAACTGGCAAATTCTATTTCGTCGTCAACTAAAAGTAATTTCATAACAACCTCATATTTTCGAAACTATATAAAAAATTATTCCATCTATCGAACATTTTACTAATAATAACAGTTTTCAAATAACAATTTATAAATATCTCAAAGAAACTAATGCTTAAATGGCTTAAATGGTATTAGAATTATAAAAGTAGTCCCTTTACCTCTTTCGCTTTCAACGCTTATTTTTCCGCCCAGTTCTTTTACAAGTCCATAAGTTATAGATAATCCCAGCCCTGTTCCTCCTTTACCAACTCTTGTCGAAAAAAAGGGCTCGAAAATCCGTTCCAAATCTCCGGGGTGTATTCCAATACCATTATCGGAAATAGTAATAGCGATATAGCCGCCGCTTTCTTTATCGGCTTTAATGTTTATTTTACCTCCGTTTTTAACCGCGGCAAAAGCGTTTGTCAGCAGATTTAAAAAAACTTCCTGTAACTTTCCCTTATCGCTTTCAAAAGATTCGATATTATCTTCTACCGCGATTTTCACTTCTACACCTCGATATTCCGCCTCTTTTCCCATAAAGCCGAGAACATCTTCCAATATCTCTTTTATATCCGACTTCCCTTTTTTTTCTTCGGAATGTCGGGCAAAATCAAGAAGTCTGCGCGTAATTTTCGCGCATCGCCCAACAGATGATATAATTGAATTGATGATATTAATAAGTTTTAAATTATCCGAATACTCTTTATTAAAGGCAAAAATATCTTTTATAAGACCTGCTTTTTCATTGATTATTGCCAAAGGATTATTTATTTCATGAGCAACGCCTGCGGAAAGCAGACCTAATGAAGCCATTTTATTTGCATATTCGGCTTTGTGCATAGCTAAAAGTCTTCGTTTGTCAGCGGAATATAATTGATTAACAAGATAGGTTATTGCTCCTAATGTTACTATACAAATAACAATGATGGATACGATTAAAAAAAACATAAGCGCTGATCTTGTTTGAGTCCACTCTTTTATGAGCAGGTTTTTATATTTGATAATCACCAGAATAAAAGGACTTTCCGTTATATAAGCATACCCTATTATTATCGGACCGTTCGGAGATTTGGCATCTTTAACTATGCTTTTCTCAGACCATTCGGAAATACCTATTTCGACTTTCTCCAAAACATCGCCATGATTGCGCGAAGGCGTCTGAATAATGCCCTTTTTATCTATCAGAAAAACGTCTCCGCCGCCTTCTATTTGAAAATGGGATAGAAGTTCGTTAAACGGTTTAGTATCTATGGTTGCTCTTATAATGTATGCTTTGCCTGTTTTTGTTTGATGTTTTACCGATATAACCATATGAGGTATATTCCTAAACCCTTTAAAGACCTTGCTTATATATGCCCCGTTTGACATTGTTTCTTTAAACCAGTTCATGCCCGAATAATTTTTTCCGATAAGTCTGTACGGTCCTTTATAAGCCATCTGAATTCCATTCTCGTCTATTATCCCTATATCCGCAAATCCGCCAAATCCGTTTTTTAGGTCTTGAAGAAGTCTTTCAAGAAACTCGGGTGAAATAAGCTTTTCATAATCATTATTCAAAAGAATGAATTTAAGAGCGGCTTTTCGTTCGTCTAAAAAATAAGAGACGCTTCTTACGGTATTTGATACAAGGCTTCCGGTTCTAAGGAAAAGTTCGGATTCCATAGCTTTTTTATTTACCTTATAATCTATTACGGCAAGAATGATCAGCGGAATTAAAGCCGCGGAAAGAGTCAAAAGCAATATAACTTTCCATATTTTTCTAAAATCATAGGAACGCTTATGCCTGCTCACGCTACTATCCGCATAATCCCAAAATTTAGGTTTCAATCGATCTATTATATTCATTATACCCCAAAAAATTCAAGCTTGCCGTCCGGCTTCGTTATTTGTTCGACAACAAACTTTCATCATGCTTTCAAATGTTATATTTGCTTTAATCGACTTGTTTTCATTTTTTCATTGGCTTTGTTAAGAGTCTCTGTTAATATATCAATATCTACAGGCTTTTGAAGATAAGCAAATGCTCCGAGTTCCATACATTTTTTTCTATCCTCTTCCGATCCGTGTCCTGTAAGTATAACCACTTCTACGTCAGGCCTTGTTTGTTTGGTTTTTCTTAAAACTTCAATTCCGTCTATACCTGGCATTTTCAAATCAAGAAGCATAACTTCCGGCTCGTCGTTATTAAGTATATTTATTGCAGTCTCGCCGTCATATGCTAAAGCGGAATCAATATCGCGCATTTTCAAACGCTCGGACAAGGTATGGATAAACTCGCGTTCATCGTCAACAATCAAAAGTTTCGGAATGTTAAAATCGTATTTTCGGTATATATCGGTCTGATGAAATCCTTTTCCTATTCTTGTTTCTACGGATACTACTCCTTCCGTTTTTTGGGCGAGCGATTTCAATTCTTCTTTAAGACGACTTAACATAAGTACATTTTTATTAATGGTTATGGTAACGGCTCCGTCTCTTGCATATATATCAACATTATGTCCATTTTCGGCAAGCTCGACTCCGACTTTTGCAGCCAAAATAAAATCTTTAGCAGCACGATTGGAACTTTCGGTAGGATAAAGAACTTCATTGCGCAAGTTGTCTTCTATTAACTTAACGCTTTGATCAATACTCATTTTATCTGTAGGAATTACTATGTCATAAAGGGAGGGATTCCAAGGATCTCTGATGTTAAATAAACTGTTCATCCATACGGCGCTCTGTTCGTCGACGGTATGTATTGTATTTAGCGCCTCTTTTTCGGAAAATTTTTCTTTTACAACAGCATTATCCAAACGCGACTTAAAATCTGCCACCAAACATATTCTAAGCGCATGGGTTATGCTTTTCGGAATTAATATACCGCTAAAACCTTCGATAATAAGATTATCTTCCGAAAGCATTTCCGATACCGCATGACGAAGCCATGCGACGCCTCTCTCTTTGTCGTGAGTAAATTTATTAAAAACCGATGTTTTCGCAGTAAAAACCGATAAAATTTTTTCCGCTTTTATACCTGAATGTTTTTCCGCATAAGCCGCTATATCTTTATCCGTAATTATCTTATAGCCTGTACGTTTTACGATTTCCGATGTAATCATCGGCTCTTTTTCCGCAAACTTGCTACGAAATATTGTTATAATAGACATAATCAATTCTCCTTGCTATTTTCCTACAACCATTAAATTTTGCTTGCCGTAAAAAATCAATATAAAAAGAATATTTTCATAATCACTACTTATTTTCATAATTCATAATACGACATACGGTCATAAGAGGACAATCCTTTTCTTTGCCGTTTATATGAGCCTGCTCCTGCACTGTACATACGGCGCGTTCTAATGTAGGATAAATATGATCCGCTCCTATATGTTCAAGCAGATGGGTTCTTTTTAAAACCTCCATAACCTTCTCGTTAACGCCGCTTAAGGAAATATCAACCCCTGCGCTTCGGACTCTATTGATAAGCAATGTCAAAGCTTCTTCTCCCGAAGCGTCTATATCGCTAATGCCGTTTGCCGCAATTACTATATGACGCAACTCTTTTTTATTCATTAATCTTTCATTAATTTTATCCTCCAAATAACTTGTATTTGCAAAGAATAAAGTCCCGTCAAAACGAACAAGATCAACATACATACATTCTTCTAACTGATGCGCCAAAGAGCTTTTATAAGCGTCGTCTTCATGACGCGAAAGCGAAACAACATTAGGTCTCATGCTTTTATAAAGAAACATGCCCAAAGAAAGAGCTACTCCCACCATAATTCCTTTATCAAGATGAGGAGCAAAAACAAGAGTGCTCAAAAAGGTAATAATCGAAATAGCGCCGTCATACCATTGAGCGCGCCAAGCATGAATAAAACCGGAAACATTTATAAGCCCCATTACCGCTATCATGATTACGGCGGCAAGAACCGATTGAGGTAGATTATATAAAAGAGGAGTAAAAAATATAAGCATAACAATTACCGCAAAACCGGTAAAAACGCTTGAAAAGCCTGATACGGCTCCGGATTGAAGGTTTACTGCGGAGCGGGAAAATGAACCTGATGCAGGATAGCTTTTCCCTATAGAACCTATGATATTGGCAAGCCCTTGACCTATAAGTTCGCGATTCGGATCAAGGCGCTGCCCTGTTTTTGCAGCCATAGATTTGGCTATAGATATTGCTTCCATAAATCCTAATAACGATATTATTACAGCATAAGGAAAAAGCTGCAAAAAAATTTTTAAATTAATATGCGGAAGCGTCAAAGCAGGCAGCCCTTTAGGAATATTGCCCACAACATCTCCGCCTCCTGTCATAGTCAGTTCGTCCGTTTTTAAAATCCCTCTGCCCGCTTTAATCCTCCATATCTTGCCGTCGCTGTTTTTATACTTTATATCCGTATTTTTTGATAAAAATTCCAGCGATCCGTTTGAGTTCCGAATTCCTATTAATAAAGTATTTCTTATTTCATCACGATAAATTTCGGCTTTATGTTTAATTTTTTCAAATTTTATATCAAGGACGGCAAGCTGATGGGACGCGTCAAGTTCGGCGATTTTATCTTTTTTTCTTTTAGCCTCCTCAAGATGCTTTGTATTCAAGGCATATTCTTTGTTCAATGAAGGTATAAGACTTATAATTTCATTATATTCATTAATAACTTTTAATGTCTCCGGCGTCTTAATAGCCGAAATATTTACTTTTATGTTATGCTCAAATCCGGAAAACTTCGATATTATTATGGTAACGGCAACTGCAACTAAAACATTCGGAATTTTAGGGGATATTTTTCGAAGTCCGTACATAATTCCAAAAGCTAAAATTCCCATAAACAATGTTGGAAAATGAGTATAATGAAACGCCGCTTTGCATACGCGAAAAATCGTTTCATAATGATGTTCTGCGCTATCAACATGAACTCCGAACATCTTGGAAAGCTGGGAAGATGCTATAATAATAGCCGCAGCGTTTGTAAAACCGTTGATTACCGGATGAGAAAGAAAATTGACCACCACGCCCAGTCTAAATAATCCGAGAGAAAATTGAAATATTCCTACGGTTAAAGCCAAAACTATTGCATATCCTATATATTCCGGCGTTCCGGCAGTTGCCAAAGGGGCCAGAGAGGCGGAAGTCATAAGAGATACCACGGCTACCGGGCCGGTCGCCAGTTGCCTACTGGAACCGAATAAAGCGGCTACAATAGGAGGCAAAAAAGATGCATAAAGTCCGTAATAAGGAGGAAGTCCCGCCAATTGAGCGTAAGCCATAGACTGAGGAATTAAAACAAGAGCAACCGTCAAGCCCGAAATAGCATCGTTTCTAAGACTTTCCGAATTATAATTTTTAAACCATAGTAAAAAAGGAAAAATTCGAGTCAGCATTTATTACTCCCATTGTTACTTTAAATTTCGTTCTGTTACGCCGAGCTTAATACCTTTTTGCAAGATTCCAGCAGTTCCGCATAAAGCGAAGATATATCGTATAACTCATTAAATTTTAACCATATCAATCCGTTGACCATAGAAAAAATAAGAAGCGCCGTTTTAAACGGAGATTCGGTTTTAATCGAACCGTCTTTATTTCCCAGTATAACCGCTTTTTCAAAAAAACTTATCAAAGTATTAAAAATTGATTCAAGATGTTCTCTACATTCGGAATTAGTTCGGGCTAATTCATACGGGTAATGTCTATGGAGTAGCCCAAACCACTCTTTACGATGCGCTGCTATATATAAAAAAAAGGCTATTACATCCTCTGTCATTGCCATTCCGGTTTTAAAACTACGCTCTTTCATATACCGATCAAATTCGCCTGAGATACCCTCTTTTACTTCCTTTAAAATGGAAATAAACAGATCGTTTTTACTTTTAAAATGATAAAATATCGTCCCTTCGGCGACTCCTGATATTTTTGCTATCTCGGAAACGGAAGCCTCGTTAAAGCCTTTTTCCGTAAATAAAATAATTGCCGTATTCAAAATGTTTTCACGTTTGGTTGACATTTTTTCTCCATAAAATATATATTGAGCGCTCACTACAAATTATTCGTAATAAAAAGAAATATACAAGTCAAGAAAAATATTATTTTTAAAACTCTCGAACAACTTTTTCCTGTTTTGCACATTAAGATAAAATTTTAATACTCGACTCGGACTTTTTCCTAGGGTCTGTTGACATTTTCGGAATAACAGCTTGAAATACCATCGCAATCTTGTAAGTTATTTTTTTTTACATATAAAAATAATAACGAGATTGCGATGGTTCGACTAATGCTC
>JAFDMD010000002.1 GCA_019306185.1 Deltaproteobacteria bacterium | reverse complement strand
GCTCTTTTATATCGACAAAAAAAGAATACCCCGCTTTTTCAAGCTCCTTTTTCTTATCGTTCAAATCGATTACCCAATTAGGATATACATTGTAATTTGAGCCGGATTTTTTTATAAAACCGCCCTCCCCTTTGGGGCTTGTAAAAAGGGTATTTTCTTTAATATCATCGGGAATAATTCTTGAAATAGATAACGGGAAAAGCCCGTTTGTTATAATTCCCAAAGGAAGCGGACTTTTGCTCGGCATATTAAGATAATCATCCTTTGACAGTTCCGGGCTTAAAACAACCTTTTTTACGCCCGAATTTTGCGCATAGATAATCGCCGGCGTATTTGCAATATTGCAAAATGCGCCGGCAATAATATTTAATTTTTTCGGATATTCAAATAAAGAGAGCTGCCATAAAGAATTAATAATAAAATTAAAACATCCTTTTTTAAGCAAATATCCTATATTCTTTTTAATATCCGCTTCATCTTGGGGCCATATTACGCAAGGCAGATTCCAATATATAAAGGAAGCCTTTTTATCCGAAATGCCGGTTATATTTTTATAAGTTAAATTCGCCGCCGTATCTAAAGCGCTATTATTCGGAATATCCGCGTAAATATATAAATTTTTAACCGGCGTTTGGCTTTTGTAAATATAAGAAGGCGTTTGGCTTTTAAAATAAGGTTCCGCAATTTTAACGTCCGGTTCTTTAATTTCGGATTTTAACTTTTCAATTTTATCTTCAAGCTCTTTTTCCATTCTGTCTATAAGAAACACGGAAAAGCCGTTTATATTTTCAAATCTGCTTTCTACATTAATATAAAAACGCCCTCTTCTCGGAATGTATCTTTTTATTTTTAATACCCGATGTCCTTTTTGATCTTCATATCCTATACGCAAAAGATCACTTCGGATAAGCGCTTCTTCCGTATTAAAAAAAAATTTTCCGTTCTGTTTTTTAATTTTGCCTATAAAAAGTCCCGATGCGGTATCCCCCTCCAAAGCCGTAGGATTAAACTGCCTCTGAGGCAAAAAATTATAATGAGTTCTTTCTCTGCCCAAAGCCCGCATTAAAAGATTAAAAGCCTCTTTTCTTGCCAAAGAATCATCTCCGTAATCTCGGAGCAGCTTATATCCTTTAACGGTATAAAAAACATAATGAGGTCCTTTTTTTCTTCCTTCTATCTTCCATGCGCGAATATTTTTCAACGGAAGCAAAACCTTTACCAAAAAATCAAGGCATAAATCCTTGCAAGAAAAAAAACGCTCCTTTTTATCTTCGTAATTATAAAAACGTCTGCAAGGCTGAACGCACATTCCGCGAAGCCCGCTTTTTCCTCCCAAAAAACTGCTCCAGTAACATCTGCCGGAAACTCCGTAACAAAGCGCGCCGTGAACAAAAATTTCCAGATCAATTGCGGACGGCGCAGCCGCGGTCATCATCTTTATTTCGTCAATATTAAGTTCCCGCGGCAAAACAACCGTTTTAACGCCCAAATCTTTTGCGGTTTTTAACCCCGCTCCGAAAGTAACGCATGCAAGGGTGGATAAATGAATTTGTTTTGAAAATCCGGCATCCCTTGCAAGCTTAATAAAACCGGTATCCTGAATAATCAAAGCGTCCGGTTTGACATGCTTTTCAAGCGCCTTAATAAGCTTTCCCGCATAATCGGCTTCATCCTCTTTTAATAAGGAATTCATCGCAATAAAAATCTTTTTGCCTTTATCATGGGCAAGCTCCGCCAAAGGAGCAAGCTCTTCTACGGTAAAATTATCCGCTTTCATTCTTGCGGAAAACTCTTTAAGCCCGCAGTAAATTCCGTCTGCATCTGCCGCCAGCGCGGCAAAAAAAGATGCCTTTCCGCCGGCAGGCGCCAAAATCATAGGTTTGTTATTCATTATGTTTTATCCTGTTAAGCAAAGCGAGAAATCTCTTTATCTTGTTATTTTTGTTAATTGTATGCAAAGTTATCTAAAATGAATTTTGTCTTTTATCAACTGAAAGATAAAACGGTTTTGCGTAAAGCTTTATAAAAAACGGAAAATATAGGGGATTTCGATTTCTGCTTTAATTTGTTCTTTATTTGATTCGTAAACTTCATTAAATAAACCTGTTATATATGACAAATATTCATCTCTTCTATCTGCATTAAGAATAAATTAGCCGTCAAACATCAAAGGAAGCAGCTTATATCGTTTATCATATTTGACATAACGTTCGTTCAACATGTCAAATATTGTTGTGCTATTTCCTTTAAAAATTTTAATTAAATTAATTATTTTTTTTATCTGTCCAACTCTTTCTTTTGTCGGTATCCATCAGTTTTAAAATCGCTTCCAAGCCAACGCTAGTCATATTGAAAATATGACAATGAGAATCAAATCTATCCATAATTCCTCATTTTTATTTTTTCTAATAACCGCATAATATTTCTATAGATTAACTCCTCTTATAACTTAAAATCGGAGTGCAGCCAATTAATAAAACAAAATCTATGCAAAAAAATAAATTTACCCTTTGCAAAACCATTTTTTTTCAATATAGAGAGGCTTATTAGAGCAATAAAATATTTTTACAATAGAACCAATACTTAAAGAGGTTTATTGATGCCGACAATCTCAATGTTTTATGGTATATTAGTCGCTATTTTTTATGAAGATAATAAACGTCATAATCTTCCTCACATACATGTTCGTTATCAAGGTAAAAAAGCTGCCGTTTCAATTGAAGACGGCGCGCTGCTTGCAGGCGATTTTCCTGCAAAACAACTGCGAATGGTTCGGGTATGGATTGATATTCATAAAGAAGAACTCCTTGCAAATTGGGAATTAGCTGTTTCGGGAGAAGAGCCGTTTCGTATTGAAGCTTTACGGTAAAGAAGGTTATTTATGGAATTACTTATAGATGTTATAAATGTAAAAGCTTGCGAAAATAATACATTATTATTGGAATTTGAAAACGGAAAAAAACGCCGATTTGATATGACTCCTTTTTTAAAAAAAAAGCCGTTTGTAAAACTTAAAGATTCGCCGTTATTTTTAAAAGCTTTTGTCGCTTACGGAACAGTTGTTTGGCCCGGGCGTATTGATATTGCGCCGGAAACTTTGTGGGATTACTCGGAGCCTGTATAATAAAACAAAATCCATGCAAAAAAATAAATTTACCCTTTGCAAAACTTATTTTTTGAAATATAGAAAATTTTTTTATAAAAATAAATAGATAGATACAGAGATACAAAGGAGCTTATATGAAAATAGCGGTTACAGGCAAAGGCGGAGTAGGCAAAACCACATTATCCGCTCTTATTATAAGAACATTAAATGCCGAAGGCAAAAAAGTTTTGGCAATAGACGCAGACCCGGATGCAAACCTTGCGTCTGCAATAGGAATTGCAAATGCGGATAAAATAACCCCCATAGCCAAAATGAAAGAGCTTATTTTTGAAAGAACAGGCGCAAAAGCCGGAACCATAGGCGGTTTTTTTAGTTTAAACCCAAAAGTTGACGACCTGCCAGATTCCTTATCCGTTAAATTAGAGAATATAAAACTTATGAAACTCGGAGGCGTAAAAAAAGGCGGCGGCGGCTGCATCTGCCCTGAAAGCACATTATTAAAAGCCCTTGTAATGCATGTTGTTCTTTTAAGAGACGAATTTGTAATAATGGATATGGAGGCGGGAATAGAACATTTGGGCAGGGCTACGGCAACCGGAGTCGATAAACTTATAATAGTTGTGGAACCCGGGCAAAGAAGCATTGATACCGCGCTTAATATTAAACAGCTTGCATCCGAAATAGCTCTTAAAAACATAGTTATAGTAGGAAACAAAATAAGAAATAAAAAAGATGAAGATTTTTTAAAAACACGACTTGCCGATTTTAAATTTCTCGGATTTATCCCTTACGATAACCAATTAATAGAGGCGGATTTAAACTCAACCGCTTCTTACGACATAGATTCGGAAGCAAAAATAAAAGCAAAAGAAATAGTAGATAATTTAATTAAGAGAGGATGATAGAAAGTAGAGACGTTGAATTACAAAGTCTCTACCACATCTTATATTTTGCAATTACCGTTTCTTCCATACCTTTCTTCCTTTATACTTTGTTACGTCTTAATTTATTTATGGATATTTATTATGATAATTACCGAAATACTAACTGAAAATGCAAAAAAATACGGAAACAAAACCGCTCTTATAGAGCTTGAGCCGGCAATAGGCAGCCGCCGCGAAATTACATGGAAACAATTTAACAAAAAAACAAATAAAGCGGCAAACGCTCTTAGAGCAATCGGAATTGAAAAGCAAGATAAAGTCATACAACTTATGACAAACTCAATGGAATGGCTTCCTATCTATTTCGGAATACTAAAATCCGGCGCATTGGCTGTTCCTTTAAACTTTAGATTCTTTGCGGAAAAAATAAAAAAATGCGCTCAAATATCCGAAGCAAAAGCAATATTTTTCGGAAAAGAGTTTATTGAGCGCATAGAATCGATAAAAAATTCTTTAGATAAAATAATAAAAACATATATCTTTACCGGCGGCGAGGATATTTGCCCCTCTTATGCAATTTCTTACGAAAAATTTATTGCAAATGCGCAAGATAACGAGCCGAACGAAAAACCAAACATAGAAGATGACGCCGCAATATATTTTACATCCGGCACGACAGGTTTGCCGAAAGCTGTTCTTTTAACCCATAAAAATCTTGAATCCGCCTGCATTACCGAGCAAAAACATCATCATCAAACCAATGAAGACAACTTTTTATGTATTCCTCCGCTTTATCATACAGGCGCTAAAATGCACTGGTTCGGCAACTTTATAGCAGGCGCAAAATCCGTTTTGTTAAAAGGGGTAAAACCGGAATGGATACTTAACGCCATATCCGAAGAAAAAATAACAATAGTATGGCTTCTTGTCCCATGGGCGCACGATATCTTAATAGCATTGGAAAACAAAAAATTAAATCTTAAAGATTACGACGCAAGTTCGCTTCGTCTTATGCACATAGGCGCCCAGCCCGTTCCGCCGACGCTTATAAAAAAATGGATGCAATACTTTCCTAACAGACAATACGATACGGATTACGGACTTACGGAATCTACTGGACCCGGCTGCGTTCATCTCGGAATGGAAAATACCCGTAAAGTAGGAGCAATCGGGCTTGCGGGCTACAAATGGAATACAAAAATAGTTGACGACAACGGCAAACAGATTGCGGCGGACCAAATAGGCGAACTACTTGTAAAAGGACCCGGGGTAATGAAACAATACTATAAAAACCCGGAAGAAACTAAAAAGGCATTAAAAAACGAATGGCTATATACCGGAGATTTGGCAAAAAAAGACAAAGACGGATTTATATGGCTTGTAGATAGAAAAAAAGACCTCGTTATAACAGGAGGCGAAAACATATACCCCGTAGAAATAGAAAACTTTTTAATGACAAACAACAAAATAAAAGACGCCGCAGTAATAGGAATACATGACGACAGACTCGGAGAAATTGCAGCCGCAATAATAGAAGCAAAACCAAATTATATTCTTGTAGAAGAAGAAATAAAAACTTTTTGCGAAAAACTTCCCCGATACAAACGTCCCAGAAAAATATTTTTCGATAAAGTTCCCCGAAACCCTACCGGCAAAATAGAAAAACCGGAATTAAGAAAAAAATATGCAAAACATTCGTCCGTTATAGAATTTGAATAATTTATGAATCTGCGCTTATTTTATTGTCAAGCCAGTTGAAAAAACAACCTGCTTTAAAGATTAACCTGTTTAAATCATTCTCACATATCAATGCGCATAATAGGCTTTTAGGCTCTAAAAATTCTATATTAATACAGGCTAATATATAGATAGTTTAAGATTGACAAGAATCGACTTTTCAAATAGATAGATTATTAGCAGATAGATTATTAGCAGATAGATTATTAGCAGATAGATTATTAGGGAGTAAATATAATGAAAAATGAAGAAATATGGGTTAAATTGGAAGAAAAATTTGAAGGGATGTTTAACGAAGAATGCGGCGCGGCGCTTAAATTATATGATAAACAAGTAGTAACTTTTTTTGCAGATGAAAGCCTGTTTAAAAAAGAAGGCGATCATTGGTATTTAAAAGCATTAACCGGAGATGCCAGCTCAAATGATAAAAAGCATATATTGCTGCCTGTAGAAGCATTTGAAACCCAAACGCATTGGGCGGAAGTGCCGTCAACAGAAATATTATGATATTAAGCAATACGGAAATAATCAAAGGCGTTCAAAACAAGTCTTTTTCAATTGACCCGCTCGCAGGAAACGACCCGGGAAAAGCGCCATTTAATACCAGCGCCGTTGATTTAAGATTAGGAGATACAATCAGAACTTTAAATAAGGATATACCCGCTCAATTAGATCTAACCAAAGGAAGCATAGCTCAATTTTTAGCTAATAATTCAAAATTACACAACCTAACAAAAGAACAACCTTTTTCTTTAGAACCTAATAAATTGGTTTTGGCAAATACGTATGAAAAGGTTAATTTTCCTCTAAGAAACGGAGAAACTTGTTACGGAGCCAGGGTTGAAGGAAAAAGTTCGCTTGCAAGATGCGGAATTCTTATACATTTTACGGCGCCGACAATTCATGCCAATTTTAAAGGAAAAATTACTCTTGAAATAATAAATCTCGGCACAATAACTTTTCTTTTAGTTCCAAAAATGTATATTTGTCAATTGATTATCGAAAAAATTTGCGGCGAGCCTGTAACCGCTCCGAATCAATTTACAGGGCAAACCGATCCTACAGGCTTAAAATAACCGGATTTATTCTGTTTTGCAAATTCTGCCGTAAACTCTAAAACGCAACGTCTCTACCGCCTTTTATATCTTCCGATAAAAAAATAAAAACCTATTCGCTTGCTCCCTTTTTATCTCTGTATCTTTGCATCTCTGTCTTTCTTTTTAAAAAACAAAAATTTTATTTGTCATTTTCATCCCTTATTGTTAATAAACCATTTATGCTAAAAAAAAATAATTTAAATATATCGACAAAGTTTTTTGCCGGCATAAAAGATAAAGTTGTAAACGGAATAAGACTAACCGTCGAAGACGGCATAAACCTATACAAAAGCCCGGATCTTATATCCATAGGAGCCCTTGCGGATTATGCGCGTAAAAAAAAATGCGGCAATAAGGCTTATTATATCTATAATCAGCATATCAATTATACCAATATCTGTATAAACCAATGCCTTTTTTGCGCGTATTCAAGAAAAAAAAACCAGCCCGAAGCTTTTCTTTATTCTATTGAAGATATAAAACAAAAAATTTACGAACGGATTGACGAACCCATAACAGAACTTCACATAGTAGGCGGGCTTAATCCGGAACTTGATTTTAATTATTATTTAACCATGCTTAAAACCATCAAACTGATAAGACCCAATGCGGTTATAAAAGCTTTTACTGCGGTAGAGATAGATTATCTTGCCAGAATCTCCGGTTTAAGCATCCAACAGGTTATAAAAAAGCTTAAACAAGCGGGGCTTGATATGATGCCGGGAGGAGGCGCCGAGGTTTTAAGCGATACAATTAGAAAAAAACTTTTCCCGAAAAAAATCTCCGGCTCAAAATGGCTTCAAGTAATAAAAGCCGTTCATAAAGAAAAAATAAAAACAAACGCTACAATGCTTTACGGACATATAGAAACCATAGAAGAAAGAATATCCCATCTTATTCAACTGCGCGAGTTGCAGGACGAAACAAACGGCTTCATAGCTTTTATTCCGCTTGCTTTTCATTCTCAAAACACAAAACTTTCTCGCCTGCCGGCAACTACCGCTGTTGACGATTTAAAAACAATAGCAATATCAAGACTTATGCTTGATAATTTTAATCATATTAAAGCATACTGGGTTATGATAGGAGCAAAACTTGCCCAAACCGCTCTGTTTTTCGGAGCGGACGATTTGGACGGAACCATAATAGAAGAAAAAATAACCCATTTTGCCGGCGCAAAAACCGCAAAAGGATTAACCGAAGAGTATATAAAAAATCTTATAGTAAAGGCGGGGTTGACGCCGGTTTGCCGCGACTCTTTTTATAATCCCGTTGCATAACTTCGTATTTTGCTTATTTTCTGCGTTATGGCGAAATTTAAAAACAGGAAAGAAAAAAAATGCAAAAAAGAATTTCGGAAAAAGATGCCCGAACCCTTTTAAAAGAGATGGATCTATTGCAGCTTGGAATGCTGGCAGATAATATAAAAAAAAAACTGCATCCCGAAAACATTATAACTTATGTTGTTGATAGAAACGTCAACTATACCAATATATGCGTATCAAAATGTTTGTTTTGCGCTTTTCATAAAGACTTGGGAGCATCAGGCGCTTATGTAATATCAAAAAAGGATATTTTTGAAAAAATCAAAGAGACAATAGAACTCGGCGGAACCCAAATACTTTTACAAGGCGGAATGCATCCCGAACTTACAATTGATTTTTATACGGACATACTCAAATACATAAAGAATAATTTTTCTATACATATACACGGATTTTCGCCGCCGGAAATATCTTACATCGCAAAAAAATCCTCCCTTACAATAAAAGACGCCCTTATAAAATTAATAGATGCAGGGTTAAACTCAATACCCGGAGGCGGAGCCGAAATATTATCCGATACCATAAGAAACAGAATATCTCCCAATAAATGCGGTAAAGAAGAATGGTTAAACGTTATGAGACGCGCCCACAAACTCGGGCTTAAAAGCAGCGCTACAATGATGTTCGGACACATAGAAAAAACCAAACACATTATAGAGCATTTAAAAGCAATAAGAGACCTTCAAGACGAAACCGGAGGCTTTACGGCTTTTATACCTTGGACATTTCAGCCGGATAATACAAAAATAAAAGTTACAAAGGCTACGGCGGCCGAGTATTTAAAAATTCTTTCATTATCCAGAATCTTTTTAGACAATATTAACAATATTCAAGCCTCATGGGTTACGCAAGGAGATAAAATAGCCCAAACAGCCCTTTTTTTCGGAGCAAACGATTTCGGAAGCACAATGATAGAAGAAAATGTCGTCGCGGCGGCAGGAGTTAAATTTCGGCTTCCAAAAGAAGAAATAATAAGACTTATAAAAGAAGCGGGTTTTAAACCCGCGCAAAGAGATTGCTTTTATAATATAATCGCCTAAACCGTAAATACTTGATCCCTAACAAAATTCGAAATATTCGATTAATTTAAAATCCCGTAGGGACAAAATATTAAAATAAATTATAAATAAACTTATGAAAAAATCACTGTTAAATCACAATAAAATAATTGAAAAACTTAAAGTAAAAAGAGAAAAAATTCTCGCTTTAACGCCGGAACAAGCCCTTGACGCAATCATAAACGATAACGAGGCGGCGCCGTTAATTCACTCCTTTTGCGAAGACGACCTTCATTTATTAATACACGAAATCGGCATACAAGACGCTCTTCCTATTATTGCTATGGCATCTTCAAAACAACTTACATACATTCTAGACATAGAATCTTGGAATAAAGACAGATTCGATTTTAACGCCGCTTTAAACTGGCTTAAAGTTTTTAAAACGGCGGCTCCCAAAAGACTTGTAAACTGGTTTTTTAAAGAAGAGCCGGAAGAAAAAAAAGACCTGCTTAATTTTATATTAAATCGTTTTATAAGCATAGGAATAAGAGACAAAAATATGGATCCGTCCGATTTTGACGATGATTTTTTTACTTTTGACGATACCTTTTATATCAAAATAAAATCTCTCTACGAACAAAAAGACGAACAGGCGGAAAAATTTATAAAAAACTTTTTACAAGATATAGCAAATTACGATTATTATCTATTGCAAAACCTTCTATTTACATCCTCCGCCGTAATATCTTCGGAAATTGAAGAAGAACTTTTTAGAATAAAAAATATCCGGCTTGCGGAAAAAGGTTTTGTTCCATACTACGAAGCCGTAGGGATATATCAGCCTTTAACTTATGAAATTTTTAAAAAAAAAGAAAAAAAAATCTTTTTCAAACAAACGGAAACAAAATTAACAGACCTGCCGAAAATCTTTTTCAAACATACAAAACAAAAAGACCTTTTTGCGACGGCGGTTAATCTTATAAAAAACCCGGATATAATTTCCGGCATATATTATGAATTTGCCTCCTTATGCAATCAGATAATATCTGCGGATAAAAAAATCATAAAAAACAAAAAAGAGCTTAACCAATTCATTGAAAAAGCGCGCGGATATTTAAATATAAGTTTGGAAGCTTCTTATAAAAAAGAAAACCCGACGCGAAAAACCAAAGATGAGTTTTGCGCGGACATTATACAAAAATATATGCTAGCGGATATTTTTCGATTCGGTTATCAACCCGTATTATCTCTTAAAAGAAAAGCCGAAAAATTTGTTAAAGAAAGCTTCTTTAAAAAAAACAAATTCTCTTTAAGCTTTTTAGACGAAAAACTTGCAGGAGTATGCGGAGGACTTCTACTTGATAAACCTCTTTTTTTTGATAATTATAAAAACGGCAGTCTTTACAAAAATTTTGCTTCGCAAAAAGAAATACAAAACGCCGAAAAAAAGTTGAATAAAGCGATTATTGCGGATATATTTTTAAAAAAGCTTGATATACAAACAGATGAAATAAAAAAAACAAGCTTTGCTACCTTTATTAATTATAAAAATATACTTTTAACCTTTTGGGTTAAAAAAGAAAAATTACTAACCCCGCTTACAAAAGAGGAGTTAATAAAATTTTTAAATACAATATTTGAAAAAAATAATAATAAAACAAACCAAATAAAAAAAAGCGCAAAACAAGATTTTTTATCGGAAGTTATTTTAAAAGCTTTTAAAACCAAAGCGGATATAAGCATAGGACTGGCGGAAATATTAAAAGAGCTGTTTGACGAATTGGAAGAAGAGTATAAATATATTGAAAACTTTAAACTTTTGGATGCAAGATATATTAAGCTGTTTTTAATAACCGCCCAGTAAATTATCTTAACCGCGATTAATCCGACGTATTATGGAGACAAATTATGCTTTCGGAATTTAAAAAAAAAATCCGGCTTTGGATAGATAAAGTTTTAAACGAGCCCGATAACTACTTTTTATGTTATCTGCCGGAAAATATAGGTTCTTTTGCTTCCTATATATTAAATACCTTTTACAGAGGAATAAAAACAAATAAAGAAGAAACAAATTCTTTAAAGCGATTATCTCGAGACAGCATAGTTATATATACCGTAAAATATAAAAACTTCTTTGAATACCTTTTTCTATATACAAAATATAAAAAAGAAAAGCTTCCCGTTCCGACGCTTGCCTTCGGGTTTAAAATATTTTTATGGCAGCCGGCGTCAAAAATATTTAAAACTTTTATAGCCGCGTCCCATTATTTTTATAAAAACCTCTCTTTTAAAAACCCGTATAAAAGCGGTTATATAAAAGAATCTATTTTAAAAAACAACACAGGGCTATTCCCTTTAATAGAAAAACAATGGTTTAATAACAAATTTGTCAAAGAACAAACATGCCCCGTAACATATCTGATAAACATACAAAGGCAGACAGACAAAACCATATATATCGTTCCGCATCTTACCTTTTTTAGCAAAAACCCCCATAAAAGTCATTATAAACTTATAGACGCCCTGTTCGGCTCCGAAGAAAAACCGGGCATTATAAGAAGAACAATAACCTTATTTAAAAACCCCGGAAAAATCTTTATGGAAATATCCGCGCCCTTCAACCTTAAAGAGTTTTTAAACAAACCGGAAAACATAAATAAACAAACCCGAGAACTTACGCATAACATAAGAACAATCCTTATAAAACAGATCAACAGACACAGACAAGGAGTAACGGGACCCATAATAAAATCTTATGAAGAGATAAAACAAAACATCCTTACAAAAGCAAGCTTAATGAATTACATGAAAGACAAAACCGGCTCCGGCAAAAAGCCGGTATCTTCAATATATAAAAAAGCCGGCGCTTATTTGGACGAAATAGCTTCAAAGCATAATTTTGCCGTAATAAGACTTGTAATGCCGATATTAAAATTTATTCTTAATTTAATGTTCGAAGAATTCAAAGCCGATCCCGCGCAAATTGCAAAACTTAAAGAGATGTCTAAAAAAGGTCCTATTATATTCATACCGTGTCATAAAAGTCATATAGATTATATGGTATTATACTTTACAATCTATTTAAACAGACTCTATCTTCCGCACATAGCCGCAGGTAAAAATATGTCCTTTTGGCCCTTTGGCGCTTTATTCCGAAGAGGAGGCGCGTTTTTTATAAGACGAACCTTTAAAGGCGCCGCCCTATATTCAAAAGTATTCGAAGAATATGTTTACAACCTGCTTGAAGAAGGAGGCAACATAGAGGTTTTTATAGAAGGCACAAGAAGCAGAACCGGAAAATTATTAAAACCGAAACTCGGATTTATGAATATGCTTCTTAACGCTTATGCAAAAGGGGCTTGCGACGACTTAATATTCGCCCCCGTATCTATAGGCTACGACAGAGTTATTGAAGAAAAAGAATATATAAAAGAAATGGAAGGCGCGGAAAAAAAGCCGGAAACCATCAAACAAATTATAGGCGCAAGAAAAATTTTAAAAAAAAAATACGGAAAAATCTACATGAAATTTCCGGAGCCTATCTCCTTAAACGAGTTTTTAAGAGAATCCGGATCAAATATAAAAAATACAAATACAAAACAACGCGACACATTATGCAAAACCATAAGCTATAAAATTTTAAATTCAATAGACGAGTCGTCCGTTATAACTCCGCAGGCTCTTGTTGCAAGCGCAATATTAAACCATTCCCAAGAAGTTTTAACCTACAAAACAATAACAGACCACATTCAAAGCTATTGCAATTATCTTAACCTATTTAACGCAAGCCTTGCAGATACATTAACAAAAGACTACCGAAATAGCATCAAAAACAGTTTAACATCTTACGAGAATAGAAAATTAATAGAAAAACCGCCAGACAAAAACATATCGGAATATACGGTAAATACAGAAAAAAGGCAAATTCTTGATTATTACAGAAATAACTGCACATACTTCTTTATACCCGCCGCATATACAGCGACAGCCATACTACTATGCGACGACTTTACCTTTTTTGCCGCAAATCTTGAAAAAACCTATCTCGTTTTAAAAGAATTCTTAAAAAACGAATTTACTTACGATCAGAAAAAAGCGCCGAGATATTTTATAGAAAAAACAATAGCGGCTTTTGTAAAAGAAAAAATAATAACCGCGTCAAATACAAACAAAGACGAATACCGAGTATCCCCTTCAGGAATAACAAAGCTTAAACATTACGCTTCTTTTATAAAAAAATTCTTTGAATCCTACTTAATAGTTCTACTCTTTTTAAAAAATCATAATAATAAAAACTACTCGACAAAAGTTTTATTAAAAAAAATACAGACTTTCGGCAATAACCAATATAAAACAAAAAAAATAAAACTACCCGAAGCCCTTTCCGTTATCAACTATAAAAACGCTTTGGATTATTTTGCTTATCACGGCATAAACAAAATAAATGCGGATAAGGACAAAATCTTAATCCATCAACAAAAAATAACAACATTTATAGAAGCTGTTACAAAATAATTTTCTTATAAAAACGCCTATACCTATAATTACATAAAAAGAATATAATTATGAAACTACATTCTATTACAATTAAAAACTTTAGAGCGATAGAATCCGGCGCTTTCGATTTTACAGACAATTTTTCCAAGCCGAGAACCGTAACCTTAATTGTAGGACCCAACGGAAGCGGAAAAACCTCTGTTTTAGACGCCATTCATATCGTAGTCCGCACATTGGAAGACCCTTATAATCCGAGACTGCGCGAAGGACTGGAATTTTCAGCTCAACAAATAGTAAAAGGAAGAGGAAATATCGCTGAAATTAATTTTTCTTCCGGTATTGATTTAAAAGAAGCGGAGGCTATCAATGAAGTATATAAAGCGCTTCGATGGAATACTCCTTTTTCTTTTAAAGATAAAACACCTCCTCTTGATATACCTTCAAATATAAAATGGCAGTTTCCAAACCCTAATAAAACCTACAAAAAACCTTTTTCAGCATTTACCTCTCCCCGAAATGCCGCGAAGGTAATAGGCGCAAGAGGAAACGCAAGAAAAGGAGTAGCGGAAAATTTTATAGGAAAAAGCATATTTGAAAAAATAGGAAGCGTCTGCTATTTAGATCAAAGACGCTCCTTTAGAATTACCAAAAGCTATTCCGTCGAAAAAGAGGAATTGCATCTGCCTTACGACGATGTGCTGTCTTGGCTTAATATATACCGTCAAAGAAATCAAACATGGAATCAAGAAAAATACGGAGAATCTTATTGGAGCAGGATTGAAAGATTATTCGATAAAATCTGTTATCCCGCCGAACTTATAGGAATCGAATCCGGACCCGATATAGATACTCTTATTATCAGAAAAAACGGGGTTGAATACGATCTGGCTCAAATGAGCTCCGGCGAACATCAAATATTAAGAATATTAGTAGGATTAATAGCCGAAACAGCCGAAAACTCAATAGTTCTTATTGACGAGATAGAGCTTCATCTTCATCCTGCGTGGCAAAGAAAACTTATAGAAACATTAAGAAACGATTCTTTAAACAATCAATATGTTTTTACAACCCATTCTCAGTTTGTAAAACAGCTCTTTTTTGACGACGAAATTATAGATTTGGGAGATTTGGATGAAAGTATCTAAAAACAATCTGTATATTCTGGTTGAAGGAGAGCCGAATAGTCCGGAATTGGTTTTTTTTGAATCCGCTATCAAAAATATAATTGATAAAAATTCTTTTGAAGTTAATTTTAATCTGTTTGATACGGGAAGCGCCTCGTCATTTAATATCTTTGCCCGCAGAATATACCTTCATTCCAAACTGCATCAAAAAATACCGATAATAGCCATATCAGACAGAGATTACAGACCCTTTAAAACAATAGAAAAAAGGCGGACAACGACAAAACTCTTATCAAAAATAAAAAACCTAATATATTATATTGGCGCGGGCATGAATGGGAAAATTATCTGCTTGTAGAATCCAAACTTATTGCAGACTTAATAAACCTGCTTCCTGATAAATCCAATGGAAACAAGCCATATAAAAACAAAGACAAAAAAGCGGATAAAATATCAATAGAAGATATTTTAAAAAACTATTATAAATTAGTTATAGATGAAGAATTTCGAGAATGCCTAAAGTTTAATTTGTCTAATACGTATAAAATAATATATCCTAAAATCGGCGTTCCAAATAACTTAGTAAAGGAAAGCCTCGAACAAATCAAAAACTGGTTTTGCAATACCGCCGCAGGCTTACAAGCCGAAATCGATCAATTATGCAGCCCGGAACAGCTTTTTGATGATATTACGAAGTATTTTAAATGGAATAACTTAAAAGATAATAATCTATTTGAATTCGCCAATCAAAATTTCAGAGGAAAAGAGGCTTTTAACAAGCTTTGCAATACATTAATGGAAAAATTAGAAATTAAAAACTTCAATATAGAGGCATTTAAAAAAGACATACTAAAAAATTTAAGAGACAATCAATCTTCGGAAATTTTTAAGGATTTGGAAAAACTATTACAACCTGTTTTTATACAATATAAACAAATCATTTCGGATTAAATCCCAAAAAAATAAATCTTATTCGAGTTAAAAGGGAAAAAACCTATGAAAGCCTTAATATTTGCCGCAGGTTACGGAACAAGGCTTCGTCCCCATACAAACGCCTTGCCAAAACCGCTTTTTACCATACAAAATACCCCGATTATAGACATCACCGTAAACAAACTTATAAACGCAGGCTTTACGGAACTAATTATAAATACCCATCACCTTGCGCTACAAATAAAAAGCTACATACTATCCAAACGCTATCCGGTAAAAATAAACATATTATACGAACCGCAACCGTTAGACACCGCCGGAGCAATAAAAAACGCTGCAAAATTTTTAAACGACTCCCCCTTTTTAACAATAAATGCAGACATAATAACCGACATAGACATAAAACAAGTTTACAACTTCCACAAAACCCATCCCTTTTTAGTTACCGCTGTTATGCGCGACTGTCCGCAGTTCAACAAAGTAACAATAGATAAAAACCATTTTATAAAAAACTTCCGTTCAAACAACCTGCAAAACAAACCGATAAAACCCTTGCATAACAAAAAAAACGGGCAAAATAAAAACGCGGACAACCGGAAGCTTTTTACATATACCGGAATAAGCGTAATAAATCCGCAAATAATAAAAACAATACCGAGTAACAAAGCCATAGGGCTTATAGAAACCTTTCAAAAGCTTATAACCTTACAAAAACCCATAAAAGCTTTTATAACAAAAAATTACTGGCAAGACATAGGAACTCCGCAATCTTATAAAAAAGCGGTTTTCAATACCTTAACGCAATCCGTTTTTAAAACCCCTTTAAAAAATATTACGGTTGAAAAATTAAAAGGAGACGGCTCGGACAGAACATGGCGCAGAGTATCTGCAAAAGGCGAAAAAAGCATAATTGCGGCGGAAGATACAATAAATATAAATACAAATTCATCTCAAACAAATTCCTTTGTTAAAATAGGAAAATATCTTCATCAAAAACAAATCCCCGTTCCCGAAATAGCCGCTTACGATACAATCGCCGGCTTTGTATTTTCCGAAGACCTCGGAGATATCCGTCTGAAAGATATCATAGTAAAAGAAAACAACATCAATAAAATAATTTCATTATATAAAAAAGTAATAAATCTACTTATAACCTTTTGTATAAAAGGAAAAGAAAACTTCAATACAACGCTATGCTTTCAAACGCCTTATTACAATAAAAACCTTATACTCGATAAAGAATGCCGATATTTTACCGATTCCTTTTTAAACGGTTATTTAAAACTTCAACTTACATATTCGGATTTTGCCAAAGAGTTTAACAACCTCGCGGATAACGCGACAAATTCCGCATTATTCGGATTAATGCACAGAGACATGCAGTCTGCAAACATTATGATCTATAAAAACAAAATATATTTCATAGATTTTCAATCCGCAAAAATAGGACCCATAGAATACGATTTGGCGTCTTTATTAATAGACCCTTACGTTAATCTTTCCCGCGGCATACAAAAAATACTATTTAATTATACGGTAAAACAACTTTTAAACTATGCCGAATTTAACAAAGAAAAATTTCTAAAATGTTTCAAAGCCTGCTTAATAACAAGAAACCTGCAAATACTCGGGGCTTTCGGGTTTTTAACCTTAAAAGGAAAAACAAACTTTAAACGCTACATACCGGCGGCGTTAAAAAGCCTGCATTCAAACATAGACAAAACCGATAACAAAAAGTTATTATCCGTAATAAATAAAATCAATCCTCTTGCATAACAAGGTATTTTGTTATGCAACGCTCTTACTTACTTAATCAAAATCAGACTTAAAGAATTCATACGGCATCAACCGATAATAATTTAAGAGTTAAAATAAATCGGGGCTTATTAGGAACCATTTAAAAATTATAAATTAAATCCTATCCGGTCAGAAGAGTTCGCTCCGCCGTTTGGAAAGCCGTATATTAAGCCTAAAGTTATTTTTTTATACCTAAAATTCAAACCTGTTTCGTTTGTTATTACATTATTAAAAAAATCTCCTGTTGTTCCTTTGTTTTTAATAACATCGGAAAATTTTATTCCATTAGTCAACTCCAAGTTATTCGTTATATTCGCTCTGAATTTAATGCTTGTATCCGCAAGTATAATATAACTATCCGAATTGTATATTGTTGATAAATTTATTTTGGGTATTAACTTAAACCTACCGAAATCTATTACATAATCGGCTTCTATATAATTGGATATATTATCAACGGATACTAAACCTTTATTTCTATCAATAGAAATAACATCATAAAAGCTAAAATTACCGTATCTTAATTTTCCATACAAGGAATATACAGACTTTTCTATTTCTATACTATCGGTTGTTATATCTCCGTTTGAATAGGCTACGCTGATTAAAAGATTATCAAATATATTTGTATCAAATCCTATTGTTTCAATATTTTCTTTCATATTCTGATAATTATAACTCTTATCAACAATCGAAAACCATAATTTTGAATTGTTGTTATAAAAAGTTATACGGAGAAGCTATAGCCATATCGGGCATTTGAGACATACCTAATATAGTGTTTACGACGTCCGCCAAACTTAAACTTGCAGGAGTATAAAAATTTATCGAGTCATCTTCCGGAACATATATAAATTGTAAAATTATTTGACTGCCATTGTAATCAAGCAAAAAGGCGTAAAGCGAAAAGGCGTCTTCATATGAAGCAAATTTTTCCTCAAGGATTCCGGCTTGTAATATTGTCTGCCGGCGCTTCGAATTCTTTATGCTGTATTATATATGCTCTTATTTGTCCGCCGGATACTGGATGCTTCCATTTAAACGCCGCTTTTTCTATTTCCTGCTTTACTACGATAAAATAGCGGCATCGTCCCGGGAGTTCCACAGGCTTTTTTTCCGCGCGAGGGGTTAAACCTACTTTTGCAAGAAGGGCTTTATTCTTTGGTAACTTTATAGCAATATTCGGCAGTTTCGCTTACCTGTTCATATAAATTTTTAACGTTCTAATTGTTTGTTTAATAGATTTATCAATTTTCGCCTGCAATCCGTCGTTGCAAAGCTGCAATTGGTAATTGTAAGCGTCCGACAGGTAGTTGCAAACATCCGATTGACAACCGGACGCCTAAAATAGGCAATTGTAAATTCGCAATGGAAAAATTATCGGAATCTATCAATCGTTTCAAACTCTCGCTGCAACTTTTTATAATTACATTAGGGGGTATCTTGTGTTGGCGGGGTAAAAAATCATACCCTAATCTATAAAGCCGCCTCGCAATCCGGCGTCTATATTTTCGCCCTTGGTTTCTTTCGGAAGATTTCGCTTAATTAAAAAATTTTGTTCTAAAGATTTTACAAGCCTGTCTATATTATCAACTCCTTCTCTGATCTCTTCAATACCTTTCATTGTAGTGTCTGTTATTTTCGGAACATCTTCGCTCCCCTTTTCAATATTTGCCGCTATTCTTTTAAGGGAATCTATTACCTCATTTGTAGAATCGATTATATTATTTACCGAATCAATCGTTTTTTTCGAGTTTATTAAATCTCCTATAGTCCCCTTCCCTTTATTAATGCTTGCTGTAATTTTTTGAAGATTTGCAAAAGTATCTTTAAATTCTTCAACAGCCGAAAAAAAAGGACCGGACGGATCTTGCAGAGTTTGCGCAACATTGGCAAAATCCTGAATTGTTTTTATTAGCATCTTTGCAGTTTTTTCTATCTGAAACTCTTCCATAATATCTGCAATAGATTTTTTTTCACGCGAAGGTATCACTCCGTTTTCTGCAATCAAGGCTTCGGACGGGTTTCCGGGATAAACCGATATATACTCCGAACCTATAAAAGTAGGACTTTCCACAGTTACTATTGTTCCTGCTCTAATTCTAGATGCAAACTCCTCTAATATCAAAAGCTCTATTTTAACCCTGTTTTCTGCGGGAGTAATATTTTTTATCTTTCCTATATCGGCTTTATACAGTTTAACGTCTCCGTTTACTTTGAGATTATAACTTTCGTTAAATGTAGCATAGTAAGTAACATAAGATTTAAACCAGCTTCTGCCTCTGCCTATTATTACTACAACGGCAATCAACATTGCGATAACGCCGATAACAAAAATGCCGGCTAATTTCTCTTTTTTACTATATTCGAGTTCCATAAGAGATTTGTATCTCCGTCCGATATAAGGATATATTTTAAAAAGATTAGATTGCGCGCCTCCTTACGAGCTTCTATTAACAAACAACAGCTTATCCCGAAATTGTCCGCTACCCGAATATTCATACTTATCGCTGCTTCCTTCCGGACCTGACGAGGTTCGTAAGCATTCGTTACGCGGCTTCCAAGATAATCTATTCGTTTATTAAGTAAATGCCCTTAGGGAGGACTTCGGCCCCGCATAAAGCGGATTTCGGGTTACAGGGCACCGCTGGCTCCCCGCCTAGCGCAATCTTTTAGGCTTCTAACTTTTTATAATTATTTTTTCAAGCAAATATTTCGGGTAGACATTCGGCAAAAGTTTTTCTTGACCTTTGGAATAAAATTAATTACCCGAAAAAATTTTTTATGGAAACTAATCGGGCAAGTTAAAAAAAAGATGTAATGTTGCAAAATTTTTGATAAAGAGATATAAAAAGGCAAAAAAAATTAATATTTTAAGATAACCGTTAAAAAAAATTATAACAGTAAAAAATTAATAACTTACTTATTTTAATAAATAGCGAGGCAGAATAATTATGGGCGGTAAAAAAATTTTAAGGCGGGCAATAGAGCTTAAACCGGAAGAACGATTTATGCTCGTCGAAGGTTTATTGAAAAGCCTTGATAGTCCTGATCATCAATCAGATGAAATATGGGCAAAAAAGGCTGAAAAAAGACTTATAGCATATAGAGAGGGAAAACTCGCCGAAATTCCTATGGAGGAAATGTTTACTTCATAAATTTCCTTACAAACTTCTATATTCTATTGAAGAAGCGGAAATATTCATAATTGCCGTAGCGCATCAGCATAGAAAACCGAATTATTGAATAGATAGAAAACATTAACAACTTACTTATAAAATATAAAAGAAAAGTTTGCTGCATAACAAACCACGCAGTTATGCAGTAGAATTCAGACAAAGGAGAAATAACAGAATTATGCCTATATACGAATACAAATGCCAAAAATGTGGAAACAACTTTGAATATCTGGCAATAGGCGGCAAAGGTCCCCGAAACTGCCCTAAATGCGAAAGCGAACAAATAAAAAAAATGCTATCTTCCTGTGGATTCTTTACCAAAGGAAGCGGAGGCGAAACTATAAAAAGCGCGGCATCAGCAGCATCGGCATGCAGTTCCTGTTCCGCTGCAAGTTGTTCTACATGCGGGCATTAAAATTATGACACGGCAAATAAAAATCGGAACCAGAGGAAGCAGACTTGCGTTATGGCAAGCGGGATATATAAAATCGGAAATAGAAAAACTAAATCCACAATACAACGTAACCGTAACAACAATTAAAACCAAAGGAGACATAATAACAGATGTTCCTTTGGCAAAAATAGGAGGCAAAGGGCTATTTGTAAAAGAAATAGAACTTGCCCTACTTAATAACCAAATAGATATAGCCGTTCACAGCTTAAAAGATATGCCGTCAGTAATGCCGAACGGATTATGTATAGGAGCTATTCCGAAAAGAGAAAATCCGCAAGACATATTAGTTTCAAAAAACAACATAAAACTTTCGGAATTAAAAACCGGAGCCGTTATAGGCACAAGTTCTTTAAGAAGGGCCACTCAGATTCTTTTTTATAGACCGGATCTGAAAATAAGCCCCTTAAGAGGAAATCTGGATACCAGATTAAAAAAGCTTCAAACCGAAGCAATAGACGGCATAATATTAGCGGCGGCAGGCATAAAAAGACTCGGATACCAAAAACATATCGCCGAATATATCGATCCCGAAATAATACTGCCGGCGGCAGGACAAGGCGCTTTATGCGTTCAAATAAGACAAGAAGATAATAAAATCCTGTCCGTTGCGGAAAAATTAAATTCCGAAACAACTCAATACGAGGTTGCCGGAGAAAGAGCGCTTTTACATAAACTTGAAGGCGACTGCCAAATACCAATAGCCGCTTTCGGAAAAGCAAACAATAATAAATACGCATTAACCGGACTTATAGCGAACACTTCCGGCAAAATAATAATAAAAAACCAAATCAACGGAAATTTAAAAGATGCGGCAAAACTCGGTTTAAAGCTTGCGGAAAAGCTAATTGATATGGGAGCGGATGACATATTACAAGAAATAAAAAATAGCGTTGCATAACTCCGTATCTTGTACGTTCTCGGCGTTATGCTCAAATTTTAATCCTCAACTTATATTTCGTAAGCTTGTCGGTTAAAATTTCTACAAGCCTCGAAAACGAACAAACCACTTTGTTATGCAACGCTATTTAATCAAAATAATAAAGGGATTTCTCACTTTACTCGACAGGAAGTATTTTTTTTTACCGTATAATGTCAACGAGCGCAGCGAGGAGAAATCTCATAAACAAATAAAGAAATAAAAACAATGAGCGACAAAAAAGTATATTTAATAGGAGCCGGCCCCGGAGACCCCGAATTAATAACCGTAAAAGGAAAACAAAGCATCAAAAAAGCGGATATTATAATATACGATTATCTTGCGTCCTCGGAACTTTTACAATACGCATCCGAGACAGCCGAAATAATATATGTAGGAAAAAAAGGGGGGGCTCATACCCTTTCGCAAAATAAAATAAATAAACTCCTTATACAAAAAGCAAAACAAAACAACATAGTGGCAAGATTAAAAGGAGGCGACCCGTTTATATTCGGCAGAGGCGGAGAAGAGGCGGAAGAACTTAAAAAAGCGGGAATAGATTTTGAAATAATACCCGGAGTTACATCCGCTATAGCCGCACCCGCTTATGCGGGCATACCCCTATCACACAGAAAATTCACTTCCACAATAGCCTTTATAACCGGACACGAAAACCCGGAAAAAGAAACAACCTCAATAAACTGGGCGGCATTAACCAAAATAGGAACCCTTGTATTTCTTATGGGAGTAAAAAATCTCCCTAACATAGTAAAACAATTAAAAAACAACCAAATGAATTCCGAAACTCCAGCAGCGGTTATAAGATGGGGAACTACGCCCAAACAAAAAACCGTAACCGGAACATTAGACACCATAGCTCAAAACGTTAAAAAAGCCGGAATAAAAGCGCCGGCAATAATATTAATAGGAAAAGTAGCAACTTTAAAAGATACGCTTAACTGGTACGAAAAACGTCCTCTTTTTGGTAAAACAGTACTTGTTACAAGAGCAAGACATCAGGCAAGCGAACTTGTAAAAAAATTAAACCGACTCGGAGCATTATGCGTTCAATATCCGACAATACAAATAATGCCCGCTCCGGATTACAAACCGTTAGATACCGCTTTGGAAAAACTTAATTCTTATCAGTGGATAATATTTACAAGCGTAAACGGAGTAACCTCCTTTTTTGAAAGATTATTTAAACAAAAATTAGATTCTAGAGCATTAGGAGGTTTAAACACAGCGTCAATAGGGCCCGCAACAGCGGAAAAACTTAAAAACTACGGCATAAAAAGTGATATAATACCCAAAAGCTACGTTGCGGAATCCATAATAGAGGCTTTTTCGCATTATAATATAAAAGATAAAAAAATACTGCTGCCAAGAGCAAAAGAAGCAAGAACAATACTTCCGGAACAACTAAAAAAAATGGGAGCAATAGTACAAGAAATAATATCTTATAAAACCGAGCCTTCAAAAAAAAATATAAACGAACTTATAGCAATGCTTGAAAATAAAAAAATAAATATAATTACATTTACAAGCTCTTCTACCGTTAAAAATTTCAAAGCCTTAATACAGGAAGAAAAATTCGATGAACTTACAAAAAACATAAAAATAGCAAGCATAGGACCCGTTACTACCGAAACCGCAAAAAAACTCGGTTTTAAAGTGAGCATAGAAGCAAAAAAATTTACAATAGACGGGTTATGCCAAGAAATTTTAAAAGCCGAAAACATAAAAGATTAAAAAAATGCCGTTAATAGACAACCATAACAGAAACCTTAATTATATTAGAATATCAATTACAGACAGATGCAATCTTAATTGTTTGTATTGCAAGCCGAACATCGCCGTTCCGAAACTTACTCACAATAAAATACTTAGATACGAAGAGATAATTCGGCTGCTTAAAATATTTATAAAACTCGGCATTAAAAAAGTAAGAGTAACCGGGGGCGAGCCTTTGGTCCGCAAAGGAGTATATGATTTTTTAAAACGCTTATCCGAATTTAAAAAATTAAAAGATATATCTCTTACTACAAACGGAGTTTTATTAAAAAACAATATTGATAAAATAAAAGATGCCGGAATAAAAAGAATTAACATAAGTTTAGATACTCTTAAAAATAAAAAATTTGAAAAAATTACAGGAAAAAAAGGTTTTGAAAAAGTATGGGACGGCATAATAACAGCTTATGAATTGGGATTTAATCCTATAAAAATAAATGTTGTGGCTTTAAAAGGAATAAATGATAACGAGCTGATAGATTTTGCAAAGCTTACATTTGATTATCCGTTTCAGATACGTTTTATAGAATATATGCCGATTAGCGCGACAGAAAAAAACGGCAAAAAACACTTAATATTAACCGAACAAATAATGGAAAAAATAGCCTCCGTAGGCAAACTTTACGAAATAAAACGAGATAAAAACGCGGGACCTGCAAAACTTTATAAACCGAACGGCGCAAAAGGAGAAATAGGTTTTATATCTCCCATAAGCCGACATTTTTGCGCGGATTGCAACAGATTAAGATTAACTGCAAAAGGAGCCCTTAGAACATGTCTGCTTTCGCCGGATGAAACGGATTTAGCGGTTTTAATGCGAGCCGGGGCTTCGGACGACGAAATAATCGAAGTAATATTAACCGCGGTATCCGAAAAACCGAAAAAACATAATCTGACCGCCGCAAATCAAGCAATCGGCGCATGCGGGCAAATGTCTGCAATAGGCGGATAAAAGGCTTTGCAATAACGGAAAACTATTTGAAAAAATACTTTCAAAAACTTAAAAAAAAAATAAAAAACCTTCAAGGCGATCCGCATTATATAGCTCTCGGTATGGCTGCAGGAGTTTTTGTGGCGGCAACGCCCACATTTCCTTTTCAAACCTTTTTTGCAATAGGGCTTGCCTTTATACTGCGCGCAAGCAAAGCCGCCGCCGCAATAGGCTCATTATTCAGCAACCCTTTAACCATACCCTTTATATATTGGGGAAGCTATAAAATAGGTTCTATATGTTTAAAAGATATCCATACTTTTGACATAAAAAAAATAAGCATCGCCGAAACGCTTAATTACGGAACCGATATAGCCGCGGCAATGTTTGCCGGAGGAGCGATATTAGGAATAATTCCGGCTGTTATTGCCTATTTTGTAACAAAAAAAGCATTTATAAAAATAAAAAGCATAAAAAAATGACGTCAGTTTTAAAGCCGATATTTCAATATAAAGTAAAACCGAATAAAAATTTGGGGCAAAATTTCTTAACCGATCCGTCCACTGCAAACATGATAATAAAAAAAGCCGAACTGCTGCCCCAAGATACTATTCTCGAAATAGGTCCCGGGCTTGGCGGACTTACCTTTCCCATAGCTTCTACGGTTAAAAAAGTTTATGCCGTAGAAAAAGATACAAAACTTATAAACATATTAAACCATCAAATTATCAAAAAAGGCTTTTCAAATATAGAATTAATCAATAATGACATATTATACTTTGATATAAACAGCCTATGTAAAAACAAACAAAAAATTATAGTAATCGGAAACCTCCCGTATAAAATATCTTCTCAAATAATAGTAAAACTTATAAACAACAGAGATATAATAAAAAAAGCGGTTATTATGCTGCAAAAAGAAACAGTTCAAAGACTTCTCGCCAAACCCAAAACAAAAGATTACGGCAGGCTTACCGCAATGCTAAATTACTGTAGTAAAACAACCAAACTTTGCAATGTGGACTCTCATCTTTTTTATCCAAAGCCGAAAGTAGATTCTGCCATTATAAAAATAGATTTTTTAAAAAATTACCCTATAAAAGCTGCGGATGAAAAATTTTTATTCTCCGTAATAAAAGCCGGTTTTGCCCAGCGCCGTAAAAATTTAAAAAACACCCTTACAAAAAGCGGCGTTCTCAACATAGAGCCGCAAATCTGCATCAAAGCTCTTCAAGATGCCGAAATAGATCCTACCCGCCGCGGCGAAACCCTTACAATAGAAGAATTTGTCAGCTTAAGTAACAGACTCTTTTTAACTTGAAAAAGCAATAAAATGGGTTTAATATCTACTTTAAAAACATATACGGAATAAAAAATGGCGTTTAAAGAATATAAAAATTTTTATAACAACTTAAAAAATATAGCATCCTTATCAGGCTCCGATAGTTTTATAGCTGAAAATTTTATTTTGGAAGAAAGATTACAAAAAAAGCGGGAAGAGGTTTATTCGGAATTCATTAAAGATGATAGCGAAAAATTCGGAGACTGGCAATTTGAGCATGAGAATTATCTGCACCGAAAAATTTATATAGAACAGAATAAAAATAAACGGCCCGAAACCTTTACAAAAATAAACTATATAAACTTTCTTAACCAAATAGATAAAAATCAATATTTAGTAAGGCTTGAAAACTTAAACGGAGCAATATCTTTAACCGACTTTAAAGACGAGGAAGCCGAATTATTCAATATATTAAACAAAATTTCCGAAACAGGCAAACCGCCTTCCGAAAATAATCGGGAAAAAACCTTGCATGACTTTTTGAATTCTTGGAATTTAAAAAGAGATAAACGCCCCATATTTGCAGGCTTTTGGGGAGAAATAAAAAATATATTCGACAATCAAAATAAAAACTGGGCAAACCTATTAAGAGACAGACTGGGATTAGGGCATTACGCCCCAGAAACTGGAGAAAACATTCCGGTATTGCTTCTCAGATACAGAGTTTCCGAAGTTTTAAGTTATCAAAAAAAAAACGGATTTTCGATACCTACGGTTCTTGATTCCGGTTTTTCAGAATTCTTTTTCCCTACAAGTTCAAGTTCCGAAGAAGGACAGACTTTAAACCTCAGCGCAACAAAGGAATCCGCATACTATTTTAACAAAGAAATACTCCATAGTTTTATAGAATATAAAGATACTCATATTTACCGCATAGGCGAAATAGATTCTTCTTCTGCCGAAAAATGTGAAAATATCCGAGGGTTTCATTTAAACCTGCTTAAAAACGGATTAAAAAACATAAATGAAATCAATAAAAAATAACATTTATAATTAGAGCCGAATATATCAAAATGGAAAATACCAATAAAAAACCGGGAAGCAAAAATCCTGCGGTTATAAAATGGGAGCTTGATTTTGAAAAAGAGCCTTTAACCTCTTTGGATAATCTGCTTATGCGCCGCGTATATATGGGCGCGCTTAATAGAAACGAAATAAGCGAAATATTATTTCGTATTTTTCATACAAGTAAAGCCGATTTATTAGATAACGCAATATGCGAATGGCTTCAAAAAAACTGGGGAAAAGTTCCTTCTTCAATGCCGCTTGCGCGCTGGTCTGCATTATTGTCTCAGGTATTTATAACAATAGACAGACTAAAACTTAATAAATCTTACAAGTTTGCCTGTAAAAAATATATAGAGGATAGAATCTGGCTTAAAAGTTTATATAAAGGAAGCGGCAACGACCCGGAAGGCTCTTTATTAAGAATGCTTGCCCGCGGGCAAAAAAATCAAAGCCTTATGCCTTTGTGGTTTAAAATTATAAACATGCAAGAAGATATGCCTACAGATTATGCCTCTATTGCTATACTCGGGATTAGAATAATGCCGGAAAAAGACGGCAGCCCGCCCGGCGATATTGGAGACATAGTATTAAAAAGTTTTTTTGATCTGGCAAAAGCCCTTAAAAAAAATCAACCTTATAATCTTAAAAAGGCAAAAGAGTTTTGGACATTAAAATTATCCTCTATTATGGGGCTTTACCCAAGAACCGAACAGTATTGGATAAAAAAATTTATCCCTTTGGCAACAAACGAACAAAACAAGACTGCGGTAAAATGGCTTAACTCTGTTCTTCCGAACTTTCATAAAAAGCTTAATTCATCCGATAAAGTAAAAAAATCCTATAAGCCGCAACAGTATCCTAATCAAAAAGAAACGGACAGAATAATTAATCTGCTAAAAAAAAGTCCGTCCGAAACAAAACAGCTTAATACCTTTATTTCAAAAAGCATAAATTATGCTATGAATACCGGTTACTCTAAAAATCTTGTAAAGGCGTTTCATAGAACAGCCAACGCTCTTTTGGAAATAAATATTGATATAGCCGAAAGGTTGGCTGAAGAGGCATATTTATGGGAGCCTTACGATCCTTTTATATGGATATTAAGAGCTAATATACATAAGCAAAAAAAGGAATATAAAAAGGCGGAAAGTATATTATGGAAGGCAAAAAGGAAATTTCCGGAAGATGATTTTATAAGAAATAATCTTGCGCATCATCTTTTTAAAACCGGAGAAACGAATTTAGCCGAAGCGGTATATCGCGAAACTATAGCAGATTTCCCCGAAGATGAGGTATGCAGCACAGGACTTGCTACGCTTTTATCTCAACAAGACAGGTTGGACGAAGCCGAAACCATATATAAACGATTGCTTGAAAAACAATCTCCTGATTTCGAACATTATAAAAGAGCATTAGATAATATTTTATGGTTAAAAGATATAAAAGACACCGGAGAAAAAAAAAAGCATATACATAATATTATTAATAGCGCTGTAGATAGCAAAAATAAAATATATTCCGCAGCGCCTGATAATAACTTTAATAAATTGCAAAAAACCGAGTTAACCGAAGAGGACATTGAAATAAAAATCGGACGCATAAATTTATACCGCGGGTTAAGCGTATTTGAAAAAGAAAAGAATAAAAAAGCCGAATATACAAAAAAAGCCGATAATTTTTTAAAAGAGATTGAAAAAGATTATCCGGACAATATTTTTGTAATAAAAGAACAAGCATGGCATTATTCCTATTCCGAATCTGAAGAGGCGGACTTATTCTTTGAAAAAAACTCCGAAGAATATGATAACGATTTGGGTATAAATATAGCGGAGCTGCGCTATAAACATCTGGCGCATAACAACGGAACCGAAGATGAATGGAAACAACTTTATCAAAATTTTCCCAAACAAAAAACCGCAATAGCTTTGGAACAGCTTATACAGGGGCAAAACGGATATTATAACGAAACAAAGAACGCTCAACCGCTTAATATCTTAAAAAAAAGAATAAAAGCCGATACAACAGATACGTTTGATCCGAATCAAAAGCGCGAAAACTGGTTTTGCCAAACAATCGCAAACAGCCTCTTTGCAGGTTTTGAAAATATCAATACGGTTAATCCGAAACCTATTTTTGAAAATTTAAGCCCGCAAAATAAAGCAATTCTTTTCCGCGCTTCCGAACAGTATATTAGCGCTGATAGATAGCGGGCAATGAAAAAAAAACTAAAAATAGCCGCTTTGATTTCAGGAAACGGCACAAATCTTCAGGCTGTAATAGATTCCTGCATTAAAAAAGAGATAAACGCAAAAATAGTATGCGTAGGAGCAGATAAATTTGACGCGTTCGGACTTAAAAAAGCCGAAAAATACAACATACCTACCTTTATAACAGATTATAAAAAAATAATAGCGGATAAAAACATTGAAAACAAACTTCCAACAGATTTTAACATAGAAAAAATATTATCCCTTCAAAAATTATTTAAAATAAAAAATAAAAAAACCGAACTCTTTTTTAAAACAAGAGCCGTAGCCGAAGCAGACCTGTTAAACAAACTGGACAAATTTAAATTCGATCTTATAATTCTTGCAGGCTTTATGAGAAAACTCACCCCTTATTTTATAGATAAAATAAATACGGAGCCGAACAAGCCAAAAATTATGAATATCCATCCCGCTTTGCTTCCGGCTTTTGCAGGAACAAACGGATATAAAGACACCTTTGAATACGGCGCAAAAATAGGCGGATGCACCGTTCACTTTGTAGATTACGGCGAAGACACAGGAGCTATTATAGCGCAAAAAAGCTTTCTGATACTTGAAGACGACACTTTGGAAACAATTAAAAAAAAAGGACTAAAAGTCGAATGGGAGCTTTATACAAAAGCTATAAAGTTTTTTGAAGAAGGTAAATTAAAATTGGCAAAAAGAAACGCCGTCGGATGCGGCGGTTTTAAAATAAAAAGAGAAATAGTAAAAATTTCAGAAAGGATGGTATAATTATGGAAAATTGTAGCAGCCAAAGCTGCGGTTCAAACAAAATTGCAAGTTCATGCCCCTCGCAAACGCAAGAAACAAAGCAGCCCGGCTCGGACGAAGCAATAAAAGAGACTTTGGATAAAATTAAAAACAAACTTATGATTATGAGCGGCAAAGGAGGAGTAGGCAAAACCAGCACCACAATTAACCTCGGAATGGCTCTTGCAGATAAAGGATTTAAAGTAGGAATTTTAGACGTTGACATACACGGGCCCGATATTCCGAGAATGCTTGGCATAACCGATATGCTGGAGCTAACGGAAGATAAAAAACTTGCGCCGCTTACATATTCGGATAATCTTAAAGCGGTATCAATAGAGGCTTTATCCGTTAATAAAGATGACGCTATTATATGGCGCGGTCCTATGAAATATTCGGCTATAAATCAGTTTATAGGCGAAGTAAAATGGGGCAAGCTTGATTATCTTCTTATAGATTCTCCTCCAGGAACAGGAGACGAGCCTTTAACGGTGGCTCAGAAAATAGCGGATGCAAAGGCTGTTATCGTAACGACTCCGCAGGAAATATCGCTGGCAGACGTTAGAAAATCAATAAACTTTTGCAAAACCGTAAAAATGGGAATATTAGGGCTTATAGAAAATATGAGCGGCTGCGTATGTCCTCATTGTAACGAGACAATACAATTATTCGGAACAGGCGGCGGAGAAAAAACCGCTGCAGACGCCAAAATAGATTTTTTAGGCAGAATTCCTTTTGACGGCAACATGGTTAAATGCGGCGACGCCGGAACTTCCTTTTTAAAAAAATATCCGGATTCTCTTATGGCTAAAGCATTTTTGGAAGTTGCGCAAAAAATTATTGATAATATAAAATAGATATTGACGATAAAATATATGACTAAATATAAACCGTAAGGATATTTTTTTAAAAAATCCTTACGGTTTATTTAAATTTTTATATCCTTTTTCTTATTTTACAATTCATTTAAACACAAATAAATAAGAAAAGCTATCCTATAAAACATACAATCGATATGTTCGGGCGATTTTAACTCTTTTTGCTCTCTTTCGGAATGTCTTATTCCAAAATTATTGCCGTACCGTTAGCTTTTTAAATTCTACGTCCAATTCTTCTTGAAAGGCTTTGTTTTCTTTAGATATATTTTTTGAATTGCTTCAACGCGGCTTTCAATTTTCGGTTCGGTAAATTTTAAATACGCTTCTTCCAAAAGCTTATTAAGTTGTTTATCGGAAGTTTTAAAAGTAATATCTTTTATTATTTGTTTCATACCTTTAGGTATAGCCCGCTTTATCTGACCGTCTTCTCCAAGATAAAATACTATCCCATTTCGTTCAAATATTTTATTTATATCTTCTATGAATAATGGTTGTGTCCATGAAAAGAAGAATGAGCGGGATCACAATAAAGTATTGTCGGATCGCTAATGTTTTTATAATAAAATTGAATAAAATCCAAAACCGCATATTTATCTTGCTGTTCTTGAACGATTTCCATTCTCTCGATTGGCGCTTCTAAATTTGGAATTTCACCTTCAACTCGACCTTCAAAAGATTGTTTATTAAAACCGCAGCTCACCTCTCCTTCAGAGCATTTATCCGAAAAATTTTGAAAAAACGGCGGGTTTTTTGTTATACTAATAGCTTTTAATTGCAATATATGAGTCGGATAGGAGTAGAGGATCTTATAAGGAGCAGTTTATCATCTGCTGCAAAACAATTCTATAAAAAAACCCGTAAATATAACGTCGCCTCATCCCGTTACAAATTATCAATTTTCTCAAATACTATGCAAATTTTTATCAAAACCAGCGTTTTTTACAATTCCTCCTGTCTTGATAAAAGCTTTTTTTCAAAACAGGGGAAAAGAGATTTTATCGAAAGGATGCAGAGTCATACCGAAAAAGCTTATAACCGACGGATATAATTTTATGATACCAAACTTAAAAACGCCTTAAAAAAATTTTTGAGATTACGGACATAATGAGCATAAAATTTAAAATTATACTAACCGTTTTAATGATTATCGGCTTCGGAGCCGGTTTTTGCGATACTCTTTTTCTGGAAATAACCGTTTATGACTTAGAAAGGATACATATATTTTTTTTAATCTATGCTGCGGCGGAACAATTATTCTATGTTATACCCAAACAAAAAATAAAATTTGTTATACAACAGCAGCCTTTTTTTACTCTCGTCTATATTTGCCATAACGGCTTTTTTAAACCTCTATATTGTCTCGATTATTATCTTATTAATATTGGCTTTTATAAAACGGAGACGGTTAGGATGAAAAAATTTTCTTTTTTTCCTTTTCAATTTTTCAAATCGGATGTTTTGCCTGCGGAAAAATTTCATAACGCTTCTTTATTATGCCTTTCCATAGGATTGGTTTTATCCGTTTTTGCAATTATTAACCGACAATATTATCAAGTTGTGCATTCGGATCAGGCTGAGCTTAATACCTTTTTTCTCGATTTTTCCTTTCCCTTATCTCTTATTACCTTTTCTTTGATATTTTCCTTCATTAAAAAAACGGAATTCGTTTTAATTGCCTTTTTAAAAAATATAAGCTTTTGAACTATAAATACCGGAGTTATTATATTGTTTGCATTTATTCTTCTTAATATAAAAACCGCTCAGTTTTTTATATCCGTAATTTTGATTGCTGCGGTTATAAATATTTTTATACTTTTTTATAGATTTTCGAAAGCATCCCAGCAAAAATTTTTATTGATTTCAGGACTCTTTTTTCTGATAGTTACGGCGACAATGGGAATTTTATATATAAAAATAAATCTATTTCCACAAAATTATTATGATAACATTCAGATGATTATAAGAATGCATGCGGTCTGCGCGTTATACGGATGGAATTTAACAGGGCTTGCGGTAATTTTACGATATAACGATTTTCCTACCTGCGCATATAGCTATAAAAGATGAGCAACTTCGGAAAGCAAATCCGGTCCGAAACAACCGAGCCAATTGCATTATATTCTGTTTTCTTTTACGGTTTGATCAGGGTGATATAAAAAGATAAGAAGATCGTTGATAGTTTTTTTTTGCGGACAGGTTATGTATAGCCTCTATATTATTGGCAAATTCTTTATCTTTTAAAATTTCATATAATTATATTTGGGTTGGATATGTCCAAGTTGTTTGCTCCGCTTCTTGCTTTATCACTGGTGAAAAAACTTTACTCATATCCTTTTATAATTATCCTTTTTTTATATCTATAAGATAGTCATAGGCGCCTGTGTTTCATAAGATGATAAGTCTTATACGTTAAATTCCGCCTTGATTTTAAAAACGCGGGAAGCGGGAAGATTTAAAATTTCGGTTACCCCTGTTTCTTTTTTTATCTCTTCCAAATTTGCCTTTATCTCGTCAGTATCAGGCGCTATAAAGGTAAACCATATATTATATTTATGATCTCTTTTATAATTATGAGTTACTCCATTAAAAATATTGACCTTTTTTACAAAAATTTCGATTTTATCTTTAGAAACCCTTGCGGCGCATAAGGTGCTTACAAAGCCGAGTTTGCCCGGAACAAAGTTTCCTCCGATTCTTCGTATAATCCCATTTTTTTTTAAACGCAGAATACGTTCTATAACCTCTTGTTCCGAGGAGCCAATCTTTTCTGCAATTGCAATATAAGGACGTTTTGTTATCGGAAAATCGGATTGTATATGATTTATTATTAATTTGTCGGAATCGTCCAAAACAGCCGCCTATTTGCCTATTTATAATTGTTTCTTTCATTAGCCCGTTTTATAATTTTGTTTTTTGACTATTTTCTTCGTTATGCTCAAACTATAATCCTCGAAATACTGTTAGCATTCATGCGGTTAAAATTTTCGCATATCGTAAAAATAACAAAATACTTTGTTATAAAACTGGATAGATATGTTTAGGTTTATTTGCAGTCATAAAAAAAATGCATAAAAAAACCCTGTAGTTAAACAGGGTTTTTTTATGGCATTGATGCCGTAATATAAAAACTTTACACACAGCCCGTCGGTTTGGGAAGCCCTGCCATTTTGCAAGCTCCTTTGCCGGGGCCTGACGGGAAAAGCTCGTAAATATATTTGAGTTTAAAACCTGTAACTTTAGATAAAACTCTAACCATAGGAGCGATTCCGTTTTTCTCGTAATAATCGCGAAGCACATCTACTACTTTTCTATGTTCGTCAGTCATATCTTTGATACCTTCCTCTTTTCTGACGTAATCAACCCATTCTTCGGACCAAGACGCGTAATCGTCTATAAAGCCATCTTCATCTACGATAAATGTTTTACCTTGGTGTTCTACTTGTGCCATTTAAATTCCTCCTTTAATATTTATTAATTATCAATTAGCTGTTTAAGCCTGATTATCTCTAATTTCATTAAGCTATTTTCTATATTATTTATATAAATGATTGTCAATAAAATTCTCTTTTTTAAAGCTAACGCCTTATGATAATTTCTTCGAATTATTTCTTAAAATAAAGATATATTTTTTTTCCTCCGCCAGCCGTAAGTATAAGCCCCATAAGATAAAAGCATATTTTAATAAAGGGTAATACGGAAGAAAAATGTTTTATAGATTCGATTTGAGGCATTACTTGAGGAATTCTAATAAATACCCCTATACCTGATAGAAAAAAAGCTGTTCCCCAAATCAATTGAAAAGTTTTTTTATTATTTGCCATCTATAAATTATATCTTTTATATGTTTATATTTCGATTAAAGACGGTTGCATAACAAACCATTTTGTTCATTTTTATATTTATCAGCCTTAAAGGTTATGGCGGAGAGAGAGGGATTCGAACCCTCGAACGAACTTTCACCCGTTACTCGCTTAGCAGGCGAGCGCCTTCGACCTACTCGGCCATCTCTCCGATATTTTTTATAAATCTTTCATAAAACGACTGGCGGAGGGAGTAGGATTTGAACCCACGGAGCTTTCGCTCAACGGTTTTCAAGACCGCCGCCTTAAGCCACTCGGCCATCCCTCCTAAAATTAACCTGAAATTGATAACATTTGATAAAAAACAGGTCAATAAGTTTTTAGTTTAAATTTAAAAAATTCCTGCAAGATTTTCTACGGAAACTGTCCTGTTTTATAAGATTTCTCCTCGACGCGCTCGTTGACATTACACGGTAAAAAAATTGCTTCCTGTCATTTCGAACCGAAGGGAGAAATCCCTTTATTATTTCCTCTTAACCTCCTATTGATACAGGGGGTATAATCTATTCCTTGTTGTGTCTTATATTTAATCATAAGCGTTTATTTTGTTATACATAAAACGGTATCTTATAAGTTGTTAAAGAAGTTTCGTAGATGGAGGCGGCAACCGGATTCGAACCGGTGAATAACGGTTTTGCAGACCGTTGCCTTACCACTTGGCTATGCCGCCATAAAAAAATGGAGCGGGAAACGGGATTTGAACCCGCGACTTCGACCTTGGCAAGGTCGCACTCTACCGCTGAGTTATTCCCGCCCAAAATACAAAAGAATTGTTTAACTTTTGAACGATTTTATGTCAATAAAAAAATAGAATATCTTCTGTTTTTTAAAGCGTTTGTATAAATCTCAAAAAATCATTTTTTATATAGTAATCATCTAAAATTAATTAACAATATAACTTATATTCCTGTAATAATTACAAATAGGCAGGGCAGATTATATTTCTTTAATTAGTAGGTTGACAAATTAACTCTATAATATTATAAAAATTTCAAATATAAAGGGTATCTTATATTATTAAAAAATAAATGATATAAGGAATGTTTTTGAACTTTGATTATTATATTTAAACTATAAAACTACTTATTAACTGAAAAAAATAAACAAATGAAATACATTAAATTAATCCCATTTTTAGTTATATTGTTAACCGTCACTGCCAATGATCAAACCATACGGTCAGCTAAAAGGAAAAGATGGTAAAGAAATTATATCTTCAATCTTGCCTCTAATGCAAAAGATATTCGAAAACTTTCAGTTAGCGCAATCTCCTATAGATGTTAAGATGGATGAGTTAAACGCAGCCTATATGCAGTTCAATTATTTGTTACGGATTATGGACGGACGGACATTCCCAATCACATCGAAGATGTGGATTGTACCGCGAGGCGATTATTTCTTTATGATTGGCGCTACCACAAGACAAGATGAAAAAACTGGCTCTATGAAAGAAATTGAACAAATTATCAAATCAATCAAAATAGAGAATTAAAAAATCCACAGGGCACTCGTTCCTCGCTCCAGTGATTATTGATAAGGAGTCCGAGATTGGGAGGCAATAATGTTTAAATACGAAACAATAATTTATTGGAGCGAAGAAGACAAAGCTTATTTGGCTGAAGTTCCGGAACTTTCCGGATGTATGGCGCATGGGAATTCCTATGAATCGGCTCTTTCCAATGCAAAAGAAGCAATTCGGCTTTGGATAGATACGGCAAACCCTATTCCTCAAGCAAAAGGCAGAAGATTAATGTATGCATAGATTTAGTAATACGTAAAAACAGTTAAGTATGTTGGGTTGCGCTTCGCATAACCCAACATATATTATTAAAAATTTTTATCCAAAGTGATAACAATTACAAAAATAATAAAAAGACGGGATAAAACTTTGTTACTCTGTTACTTTGCCGCTTTATTACTTACAACTTAAACGGCTCTATTTTGTGAAACTTTATAATGTAGTCAACCGCAGACCATACAGTAAATACCAAAGCCCACCATAAAAAAAAAATTCCTATTATATTTATATTAACGCCAAAATATGGATAATGAATTAAAAGCGGTATTATAGCGGCTATCTGAAAGCCGGTTTTATATTTTCCTAGTTTGGAGGCAGATATATCGCCCCCTTTTTTTATAATAAGATTTCTTAATCCTGTTATTGAAATCTCTCTTCCTATTATAATACACCCCATCCATGCAGGTATCCATCCGTGGGATACAAGCATAATAATTGCAGAAGATATTAAAAGTTTATCCGCTACAGGATCCATAATTTTTCCGAAGCTTGATACAAGTCCTTTTTGTCTTGCTATATAACCATCAAAATAATCGGTTATTGCAGCCGCGCTAAATACCATAGCGGATAAAAAGGTTAACATTTTATTTGTGGATAATAGCAGAAGCACCAATATAGGGGCCGCAGCTATCCGAAAAATGGTTAAAAAATTAGGGTGACTTATTATGTCGGTTATTTTATTCATTAGATTATCTTACTTTTTCGCTTTATTCCAATCTGCCAAAAACGCGTCTATCCCTTTATCCGTAAGAGGATGAGCCGCGAGTTTGGATAAAACGTTAAATGGTATTGTTGCAATGTCTGCACCCATAAGCGCGGCCTCAAGAACATGTATCGGGTTTCTTATGCTTGCAACTATTATTTCGGTATCAAAGGCATAGTTGTCATAAATATCCACAATCTGCTCTACCAAAGTCATACCATCTTGTGAAAGATCGTCTAATCTGCCTACAAAAGGGCTCGCGTAAGAGGCGCCTGATTTTGCCGCCATAAGCGCCTGAAGAGGTGAAAATATTAAGGTTACGTTTGTTTTGATCTGTTCTTGGGATAAAATTTTTACGGCTTTTATTCCGTCTATTGTCATAGGTATTTTTACAACTATATTAGAAGCAATTGCCGCAAGGTTTTTAGCCTCTTTTACCATAGTTTTAGTATCAAGCCCTATTACTTCCGCGCTTACAGGTCCATCTACTATCTCGCATATCTGTTTTATAATATCTTCAAATTTCCCTTCTTCTTTTGCAATAAGAGAAGGATTTGTAGTTACCCCGTCAACCATTCCCATGCTATGGGCATCTTTGATCTCTTTTATATTTGCAGTATCTATAAAAAATTTCATTTAAAATCTCCTTTTTTTCTATCTTCCAAAAATTTATTTTTACATTCTTTGCCGCAAAAATATAATATTTTATCTTTATCCTTAAATGCTATGCAGTTTTTTTTCGGATAATATATTTTACAGCAAGGGTCGTAAATCATTATATCATCAGCGGTTTTTTCCATTTCTTTATTAATAGCCGATTTTTTACCCGAAGATTTCCAACGGGATTTTAATAATATATAACAAAGATATATAAGTGATAAAAATATTAATAATCTCATTTTATAAGCAGCGCTTTCTGGCAATTGTATTGAATATCACTTTTAAGATTTTCTATCAAGCTTTTGATGCTTATTTTTAATACGGGATGTATAAAATCTGTTTCGATATCCGATATAGGCTGCAAAACAAAGTATCGGTTATGCATTCTGGGATGCGGTATTTTTAACCTTTTTGAATCTATTATAATATTATCGTAAAAGATAATATCTAAATCAAGTATTCTTGGTCCAAATCTTATCTTTTTCTTGATAGAGCCTACATTTCTTTCTATTTCTCGCAAATTAAACAGGAGCTCTTCCGGGCTATATTCGGTTTTTATCTTAATAGCGCAGTTTGCAAACCAATCCTGATCCGTATAATCAACCGGAGAGGTTTCATAAAATTTTGAAATATCGGTTACAAAACAAGACGGCAAGCCTTTAATTTTATCTATTCCTTTTCGGCAGGCGCCAATTTTATCTCCTATATTCGAGCCTATGGATATAAAGGCGTAATGGTTTTTAGAATTTTGCATTTTCAATTCGTAAAGCCGCCTCTTTTATTCTTTCTTCGCTTACAGTAAGCGCTATTCGCGCGTAACCTTCTCCTGCTTTTCCGAATCCGTTGCCCGGAATGGTTACGATATGAGCCTTTGATAAAAGAAGGCTCACGAATTGAGCAGATGTATAACCTTTTGGGACTTCAAACCATATATAAAAGGTTGTTTTCGGATCGTAAGCTTTTATTCCTACGGAGTTTAAAGCGTCAAGGATTATTTTTTTCCGTTTTTCATATATCTCGTTTATTCGGTTTATATATGTTTCTTCGCTTTTTAAAGCTGCAATTCCTGCAATCTGAATAGCCTGAAATACTCCGGAATCAACATTGCTTTTAATTTTTCCCAACGCGTTTATAATATCGGAGCCGCCTGCGGCAAACCCTATTCTCCAGCCTGTCATGTTATACGTTTTTGAAAGGGAATGATATTCTATCCCTACCTCTTTAGCGCCTTCGGCTTCCAAAAAGCTTGCCGGTTTTTTGCCGTTATAATAAATTTCCGTATAAGCCGCGTCATGACATACTATAATATTATATTTTTTTGCGTATGATACCAGCTGGTTAAAAAAAGAAAGTTCGGCTGTGGCTGAAGTGGGATTATTAGGATAATTTAAAAATATCAGCTTTGCTTTTTGGGCAATATCTTTAGGAATTGCATCAAGATCCGGCAAAAAATCATTCTCTTTTTTAAGAGGCATATAAAAAGGGACGCCTCCTGCAAATCGGACGGCATTTTCATATACAGGATAAGCAGGATCTGGTATTAAGGCTATATCTCCGGGGTTGATAAATGCAAGCGGAGTATGGGCAATTCCTTCTTTCGAGCCTATAAGGGTTATAATTTCGTCTAATTTAATATTTATATTAAATCTTTTTTTCAGCCATAAGGCAGCCTCTTTATTAAAAGCTTCCATACCCGCATAAGAAGGGTATCTATGATTTGCGGGTTCTACCGCCGCTTTATTTAAAGCTTCTATTACATAATTTGGCGTAGGCAAATCAGGGTCGCCTACCCCTAGGTTAATAACATCCGCTCCCGCTTTAACAGCCTCTTGTTTCTGTTTATCTATCTCTTTAAACAAATAAGGAGGAAGCTCTTTTACTCTTTGAGCTATATCTATTCCGAACATTTTTCTTTCTCCGTAACCGTTGACTTGGCTATAGGGTCTCCTTTTTTACCGCATCCCGCAAAATTTAAAACGGACGCTCCCAAAAAGAAAAGGCTTAATATTATTACTATTAAATTAAATTTATATTTATTCATTTTGCTCCTTTTCATTTTTTTTTCCGGCGCTATCTATAGCATAAAAAACATTTTTATAAGATGTGGAACCGTCCGAGATTCTTTTTTCTATCATCTGCTCCAGCTCCAAAGCCTCAAATACATCTTTTTTTATAAGCGAAGAAAAACTTTGAAGCTCTTCAAGAGTAAGCTGATCAAGCTCTTTTTTATTTTTCAAGGCATAACTTACCGCTTTTCCCGCGCAGTTATGAGCGGTTCTAAACGGCATTCCTTTTGAAGCCAAATAATCCGCCAAATCCGTAGCGTTTAAAAAACCGACAGACGCCGCCTTTTTCATCATATCCTTATTTACCTTTATTTTCGGCAGCATATTTGTATAAATTTTTATACATAAGCTTAATGTATTTACCGCATCAAAAAGAGGTTCTTTATCTTCCTGCATATCTCTGTCGTAAGCAAGAGGAAGCCCTTTCATAACCGTTAACATGCAAATAAGATCGCCAAATACCCTTCCTGTTTTTCCCCTTACCAACTCGCAGATATCCGGATTTTTTTTCTGAGGCATTATACTGCTTCCGGTAGTAAAAGCGTCCGGCAGCTCTATAAAACCAAATTCTGCGCCGGACCATAAAATAAATTCTTCCGAAATTCTGCTTAAATGTATCATACAGATGCTGGCGCAGCTTAAAAACTCTATTATAAAATCTCTGTCTGCAACCGTATCTATACTGTTTGAAGATACATTGGAAAAATTTAATAATTCTGCAGTATAGTCTCTGTCTATAGGATAAGTTGTTCCGGCCAAAGCCGCCGCTCCAAGCGGCATAACATCCGTTCGTTTTAAAGAATCTTGAAATCTTTCAATATCGCGCCCGAACATTTCGTAATAAGCCATTATATGATGAGCAAAGAGAACCGGCTGCGCCCTTTGCATATGGGTATATCCGGGCATTATTGTATTTACATGCTCTTTTGCAAATTTAACCAAAGCTTTTTGAAGCTTTATAATATCTTCTATTATAAAAGCGGTTTTTTCTTTAAGATAAATTCTAACGTCTAATACTACCTGATCATTTCTGCTTCTTGCGGTATGAAGTTTTTTTGCGGTTTCCCCTATCTTTTCGATAAGTCTTGCCTCTATGTGCATATGTATATCTTCAAGCTTATCGTTATACTTAAAGTTGCCGCTTTCAATCTCCTCTTTTATTTCAAGAAGCCCTTTTATTATTTGTTCCGCCTCTTTGTCCGATATAATCAATTGTTTGGCAAGCATTTTACAATGGGCAATGCTGCCTTGTATGTCGTAAGAATATAAATTTTTATCTATATCTATCGAGGATGTAAATTTTTCAACCAACTCGTCTGTTTTTTCGGCAAATCTACCGTCCCATAATTTTGTAGTCATATTTTTTTGCTTATTATTTTATTTATCTTGTAGCCGGTCTATTTTTTATCGGATGGATTTGATTGCGAAACGCCTGAAGTCTGATTTATGTTTAAAGATGCAAGGCTGCTCTTGCCGGGAGGATTATTTCTATCCAAATTACCTTTGGCAGGCTGATAACCTTCAATTATCAATCTTCTTTCTTCATTAATAGACCTATTTTTCATAATACAACGTCCCTTACCGCAATTTTATAGTCATACAGTTTTGTTGTAAAATATTTTTCCTTCGTTATCTATATGACGCTTTAAATTTTCATTATCAATATTATTGTAATTTACAATATCAAACATATAAGGCAGAGGAAATTCTTCATTTAATTTATAATTAATTTTTGCGGTTATGTTAAAATTAATATTTTCTCCTTTAAGCGCCATATCAATATCCGAGCCTTTTTTATAATTTCCCATAGCTCTTGAGCCGAATATTACAGCTTCTTCTATTTGAGGATATTTTTTAAAAGTATCTTTAATTAATAAAATATTTTTTTCGGATAAGCCGAATTCCTGCATTTTACAATTCATTTTTTAAAAAATCAAAAACCTGTTTTATAGCTTCAAAATAATTATTTTTTATATAACTCAACGCTATCCTGCTTGTTTTTTCGTCGTAAGCATGAGATAGCAAATTTCTTTTTTCAAGCATATCTATCCAAGTTTCGCCGTCTTCTATTATAGAATTTTGAAAAGAAACTTTTATTACGTCTCTTGGCAATTTTGCAATTGTTCCCTTGCTTTCAAGGTAATCTTTTAAGGTTTTCCAAGCTAACTCAAATGTAAACTCAAATGTTTGAATTAAACCGGCTTCGGATAATTCATCATATTCTTTTCTATCAACGGCGTCGGTTAATCTGATAAACGCTTTTTTAAAATTATCGAAGCGTTGAATCCATCTTATATTTTTATTCATAAGGCTGCCTTTTAATCTTTTCGGAGGATACTTATCATATTTTTTTGCTTTTAAAAAGCGCTGTTTTATAAAATATAATTATTATAAGCAACTTAATATATGTATAAATTTTCTTGCTTCCGGAATCTCTTTATATACTTTTTCAATAGCTTCTGGAGTAATAAATTTTGATAAAACCTCTTCCATTTTTCCGGTTTCAATAGCTCTCGGTATATTATCCGTTTCATATACCTTCAATTTAAGATCCGGTTTTGCGCGTAATTTTCTAAAATTTTTACTTTCGCTTTTAAAATCGTATATGCATGACGCCGCCAGTATTTCGGAACTTGGGAAAAAAATTAAAGGCAAAATCAAAGGAAGGTTTTCATAAGCCCAACCATGTTTAACCATTTTATTATAAAACTCTTCAATAGCAAGCTGCGAGATTTCATTTAATATATAAAATTCTTTATTAAAATAATTATCTTTATCCTTTAATATCTTCTCTGCATCCGAATTAATCGCCAAAATATCTTTATTGGAAACTTTATCTTTTTCTCGCTTAAACTTCTTAAATGCCGTGTATAACACATCAATTATACGTTTTTTTAATTCAATCGCTTTTTTATCGTCCAAATTATTTCCGCCGCCGGACTTAAAATATTTTGCAACAGCATCGCTTATAGTTAGCTTTCCCATATCCAAAAAATTATCATCGGTTAATTGGACAAAATCATCTTGTAAAATCGCGCTTATAAAATGTTTTATAACGCAATAATCGCTGAAACCCTCTCTTATAATAGCTATATTTCTCATTATTAACCGCCTTACAGTTCGCCTAATATTCCGTCGTAAAACAACTCGGTTAATTCGTAAGGGCTAACCTTAACTATCTCTTTTCCGTCTCTTGTTATAATATCTTCCTCTTTTATGCGTCCCATGTTTACAAGAGGTTTTATTGCGTCGTTAAGATTTGTAGTTAATGTTCTGTAATCTTTTGCCCTAAGATGCAAATTGTAAACATTTTCCAGACAGTCCGAAAATTCGCGTATAACGCTTGGGCTATGGGTGGTTAATATAAACTGGGTATTTTTTCCTCCGTCCGCAACCGTTTTTAACCAGCTTAAAAATTTGGATATATTCTTTTGATTAATGCCGTTTTCTATCTCTTCAATCATTATTACGGGAGCCGGGCTTCTCATAGCGCATAGCAAAGCTACGGCTCCGGCTTTAATAAGCCCGTCCGAAACGTCAATTGATTCAAAATACGGAAAAGTATTTTCTCCCATGTCAAACTGCCATTTCGGAATATCTCTATCAATTACTATCCCGTTAAACGATTTAACAAATCTTTTTAAGTAACCTAAAAATTTTCCGTATCCTATTTCATCCTTTTCTTTAAGAAATCTAACCAATTCAATAAAGTTAGATCCTTCCTGCCCGATCTCTGTTGCAATATTCGGAAATTTGTTTAAATTTTCAAATTCTTCCAAGTAGTTTTTCTTTTTGGCATTACCGTTATAATGAGCCAATCCTTTCAAAAAACCCGGCTGAAAATTATAATAATACATAGATGAAAGCGAACGAAAAAACATCTCCGTTATATTCTTTTCCTCTTGCGTTAAGTTTTGGTTTTGCAGATTGCTTCTTAAAAGCATTCTATCGGACGGCTTATCATGTCCATATAATATCTCTTTTTTTTCGCCAGAATTATTATGAATTATTACTTTTTCTTTACAGCCTATATTTCCGTCTTTGATAACATATATTAGTAATTCATACTCAATTTTTTTACCCTCTTTTTCCCATTCGCAAGAAAAAACAATAGGTTTATCGGAATCAATAAGTCTATGTTTATTAGGGAAATAATGACTTCTATACAGATTCGTTATTTCTCTTCTACCCCCCGGATATGCAGCGCTTACCAGTCTGGAAAAATAGTTAATGCCTTTAAGCAGATTGGTTTTGCCGGAATTATTAGAGCCTATCAGCAATGTAATATCGCTTAGCTCTAATTCCGTTTCAATATGAGTTCGGTAATTTATCATTTTTATTTTTTTAAACATAACATTCTCCTTGTAATTATTATGCTATTGTAATCTTTTAAACGTATCCGTTTTTTGTTATCATTAGTATATTCATATCTCAAATTTTAATCCGCATTAAAAGTTAATCCGCATTAAGCAGCATTCCGATTCCTGCACATGTAAAAATAAAATTCGGAGTCCATACTGCTATAAGAGGGTGCAGCATACTCCCGTATCCCAGTGATAAACAGAAACTTTGAAAAACCCAGTATAAAAAAGCAATTCCTATGCCGGCAGAAATGTTAGAGGCTGTGTTATCTTTGCCGCTTCTTTTTAAACAAAGCCCTATTCCTATTAAAGTCATTATTATACATACAAAAGGAAAAGCGGTTTTTGCATAAAAATCCACTATATACTTACTTGCGTCGTATCCTTCCTTTTTAACCTTTTTTATATACTGAAAAAGTTCAAATATGCTCATCTCGTCCGGTAGTTTTGCCACTCTTAAAAAATCTTCCGGCGTAAAAGGGAGTTCTACGATTTTTTCTTTGTATATTTTTATTTTATTATCCTCTGTTTTCGGAAACTGCTCCATAATGCCGGATAATACCCATTTTTTATTTTCAAATTTTGCCTTTTTTGCATCTAACTTTTTTATAAGATTAAAATTTTTATCAAAAAAGCTTATTGATAAACCGAAAAATTCTTCTAAAACAGGTTCGTAGTATTTTATGCGGGTTATGGTTTTCTCTCCTTTAATCCAGATATTTTTATCAAAAGCGGTTATCATAGAATCTTTATTTACATTTTCAAACCATATTTGATTCGATTTTCCGGTTGCGCCAGGAGCTATAAATTCGGAAAATAAAAACAGAAGCAGACAAGACATAGCGGATATAAATAAAACAGGTTTTATAATATAATAAAGGCTTATTCCGCAGGCTTTTAACGCCATAAGCTCATTGTTTTTATTCATTAAAGAAAATATTATTATAACAGATAAAAGAATTCCTATAGGCGTAATGTTTGCGATGATAAAAGGAATTTTGAATATAAAAAAAACTATTATTTTGTTTAATTCGACCTGTTTTTCTAAGAAATCATCTATTTTTTCAAAAAAATCCACCGCCAGATATATTCCGATAACGGCTGTTATTATTATGCCGAAAAATTTCAATATATTAACGGATAAATATTTGGATATTATTTTCATATATTTTTTTTATTGTGTTTTTTTATCAAACCTGCTCCAGAAGCTTTTATAAGCAGATACATTCCGATTCCTGCGGCTATAAAATTCGGCGCCCATATTCCTATTGCCGGAGGATATATGCCGGCTTCGCCGAAAACGACTCCTGCAGATAACAGAAGATAATATAATATAAAAACAATAAGTCCGCCTACTACTCCAAACGATTTTTTTATCTCTTTTGCCTGTATCCCAAGCGAAACCGCCAAAAGCCCCAAAGCTATGCAGGCAAAAGGTAGAGCAAATTTTTTATGTATCTCTACAAGAAGCGAACAATAAAAAGAATCTTTTTTATTCTTACTTTTATTTAAATTAAAAAAAAGTTCTTGTAAGCTCATCTCTTTTATATTTTTAGGCTTTATAACATTACTTGCATCTATCTTTTTTGCGTTTAATCTTATATCATAATCGTCAAATTTTATGGAATGAGCCGAGTTGTTATTTATATTTGTATAATTGATAATTCCGTCATACAATCTTATATGGAAAGTTTTTTTATCTTTTTCTATAAATAATTCTCCTTTCGGAGCTATTACAGAACTTATTATATTTTTTGTTCTTTTGTCTTCTATAAATATATCGTTTAATTCTCCTGATTTTTTATCTATTTCATTAATGTATAGCATTACGTTATTAAAGCTGTCGTTAAAGGTTCTTTCTGTAAGAGCTACGCTGATATTTGACGTCGCAATTTCATAAACCGTATTTTTAAAAGATATCCGTCCCCATGGCATTGCATAACTAATTGAATAATACGTAAATAACGCTCCGATAACCGAAAAAACCGCAACAGGTATCAAAAGTTTGTAAATGCTTATTCCACAGGAGTTAAGAGCTATTATTTCGTTATTTTTAGACATTTTTAAAAAGGTTAAGATTATACTCATCATAACCGATATTGGAATTACAAATACCAAGAAAGAAGGGATCGAATAAAAAAGCAGAAGCAAAACCATAGAAACGGCTATTTTATAATTAACTATTAAGTCCGTAATTTCTAAAATTCGCGTCATTAGAAATATAAATGAAAAAAAAGCAAGGCTTATTATAAAAGGAAAAAGCATCTCCTTTATTATATATCCGTTTAGTATTGTTCTTATCTTGTTTAACATAGGAGGTTGCAATAACAAATATTTATAAAAGTATAAAGTTTAAAAAGTATAATTTTGTTAAAAAAAGTTGATCGAAAATTGCATATCGGATATTTGAACAAAAACCTTATAATAGTAGAGATACAAAGTAGATATAAAATTTAAGTTTAAAACAACCTGATAAAAATATAAAAAAATGCAACTTATAATAAAAGCGGCGGTTAGTTTAATTATTATTTTAACCGCATCGGCAATAAGCAAAAAATATCCTTCCATAGCAGGTTTAATAGCGGTAATGCCTTTAACAGGAGCTTTGGTTTTAATATGGGTTTATCTGGAAAACAGAGGCGAGACCACAATTATGCAAAATTTTGCAAAAGGAGCGCTCTTGGGTCTTTTGCCTACAATTCTTTTTTTTATAGCCGTATTTTTATGTTTCAAAAAAGAGATGCCTTTATATATTGTTTTGCCTGTAAGCTTTGGAATATGGGGGATTGGGGCTGCAGTTCATCAATTTTTTTTAAAATAATATATCTTTTCTCTTTATATATCTATTATATTCTTTTTTATCGTATCCTGCCAAGCAAAGGGAGAAATCGCTTTATTAAAAAAAACAAACAGCTTTAACCCCAAACAATTGTCTATTGCTCTATCTTTTGACCACATGCTCCTTTTTACTCTTTACTTTTTCGCTCTTTGAGCATATCTCTTTTGCTATCCACTTTTTTAGACACAATATAATATAAAAAAAAAATTTGCTTTGCCGAGTAGAAAACCCTTAATTCAAAAAATAGTTATACAATCAACATATAAAAACAAAAAAGGAATCTCCAATGAGGCTTATGAGTTTGGTCAGAGCGCGCAAGGTTTTACCGATTTTCATTTTATCAATTTCATTTTTCATCACATCAAATTTAACAAATCCGA